>NZ_JBEZLM010000013.1:69587-301556 GCF_040652095.1 Streptomyces sp. NPDC048290 | reverse complement strand
AACTCGGCGACCGGTACGGCGTTGGCCTCGGCCGCCGAGGTCACCTCGATGCCCCTCTCCCAGCAGGCGTCGGTGATGTGGTGCTTGCCCCCGATAGGGGCGCGGGGAACTGCGCGAACGGGCCCCACCGGGCCGCACCCGGCGTACGACCGTCAGAATCCCGGACCGCCCACGCGGTCCGCCGCCGCTGCCAGGCGGCCCCAGAGCAGGTCCGCGAGCGACGTCACCAACTCACGGCGAGTACAAGGACGTTCCCCCAGCCACCAGTCACCCGCCGCGTGCATCATCCCGACGATCCCGTGCCCCCACACCCGCGCCAGCTCATGGCTGCTGGGTCCGAGGTCCACCCGTTCCTCGATGACCTGGGCCAACTCCTCGCCCATTCGGCGGAGCAGCGGCGCGGAGTGCCGTCCGACGTCGAAGCCCTGGTCGCCGGGGGAGCCGTCCGCGCCGTCCGCCGGGTGCATCAGGAACCGGTACACCTGGGGCCGCGCCTCGATCGCGGCGAGGTAGGTGTCGAGGGTCGCCTCGACCCGCTCGCGGCGCCCCGCGGGCGCGTCCAGCGCGGCCCGCAGCGACGACAGCAACGCATCCGTATGCCGTGTGGCCAAAGCTGCGTAAAGCCCGCCCTTGTCGCCGAAGTGGCGGTACAGAATCGGCTTGGTGATGCCCGCCTCCGCGGCGATCGCGTTCATCGAGGCATGCGGACCGTCGCGCAGCACCACCCGGTCGGCGGCCTCCAGCAGCTCGCGCCGGCGGCGGTCGGCGGACCGCTGCTGCTCGGTCCGCTGCGTGGTGTCCATGTGCTCTCCCCACCTGTGCTGATTCGGTGACGCCTGCGCAAACTAACACTGATGATGTCCGAAGTATCGAACGGGCTGCCGACCCATGCTCGCGAGTTGACTTTTCCTACCCACTGGTAACAGACTGCGGTTACCGCAAGTAACAAGCATGGGTGGAGCTGGAGGGGACATGGCCGAGTTCACCATGGAGCTGAGCGACGACCAGAAGGAGGTCCGGGACTGGTTGCACGGCTTCGCCGCCGACGTCATCCGTCCCGCCGCCGCCGAATGGGACGAGCGTGAGGAGACTCCCTGGCCGGTCATCCAGGAGGCCGCCAAGGTCGGCATCTACTCCCTGGACTTCTACGCGCAGCAGTACTTCGACCCCACCGGGCTCGGCATCCCGATGGCGATGGAGGAACTGTTCTGGGGGGACGCCGGGATCGCGCTGTCGATCGTCGGCACCGGCCTCGCGGCCGTCGGTGTCCTCGCCAACGGCACCGAGGAACAGATCGGCACCTGGATACCCCAGATGTACGGCGACGCCGCCGACGTCAAGGTCGCCGCGTTCTGCTCCTCCGAACCGGACGCCGGGTCCGACGTCGCCTCGATGCGCACCCGCGCGGTCTACGACGAGGCCAAGGACGAGTGGGTGCTCGACGGCACCAAGACCTGGGCGACCAACGGCGGGATCGCCAATGTCCATGTCGTGGTGGCCGTCGTCGACCCCGACCTGGGCTCCAAGGGGCACGCCTCCTTCATCGTCCCGCCGGGCACCCCGGGGCTGTCCCAGGGGCAGAAGTTCAAGAAGCACGGCATCCGCGCCTCGCACACCGCCGAGGTCGTCCTCGACGGCGTCCGCGTGCCCGGCTCCTGTCTGCTCGGCGGCAAGGCCAAGCTGGACGACCGGCTCGCCCGTGCCCGGGAGCGGGCGAAGGCGGGCGGCGGCGAGCGGGTCAAGAACGCCGCCATGGCCACGTTCGAGGCGTCCCGGCCCGCCGTCGGCGCGATGGCGGTCGGCACCGCCCGCGCCGCCTACGAGGTCGCCCTCGACTACGCCATGACCCGGGAGCAGTTCGGGCGGCCCATCATCGACAACCAGGGCGTCGCCTTCCAGCTCGCCGATATGCGGACCGCCGTCGACGCGGCCCGGCTGCTGGTGTGGCGGGCGTCCTGGATGGCCGTCAACGGGCGGCCGTTCACCGCCGCCGAGGGCTCGATGTCCAAGCTGTTCGCCAGCGAGACGGCCAAGAAGGTGACCGGACAGGCCATCCAGATCCTCGGCGGCAACGGCTACACCCGGGAGTACCCGGTCGAGCGGATGCACCGGGACGCCGCCATCTACACCATCTTCGAGGGGACCAGCGAGATCCAGCGGCTGGTCATCGCCCGCACCTTGTCCGGGATGAGCATCCGGTAGCGGCCGGACGCCCGTCGGCGGCGGTCACCCGAACCCCTCTCCGGGATGAGCATCCGGTAGCGGCTGGACGGCCGCCCGCCGCGGTCACCGGTGTTCGTGCGGGGTCAGCCGCGGTGCTTGAGCGGGGTCAGCTGCTCGATGTCGTAGCGTCGGCGCAGTGCCTCGATCGCGGCGAGGTCGGGCGGGCCGCCGTCCTTGAGGATCTCCAGCAGTTCCTCGAAGTAGCGCTCGTGGTCCGGCGGCGGGCTCGCCTGGAAGAACATCTTCGCCGGGCTGTCCGTCGGGTTCGCGAACGCGTGCGGGCAGCCCGGGGGCACCACGATCACCGTGCCCGGGGTGGCCCGCACCACCCGGCTGCCCGAGCTGGACTCCCAGCGCTGCCAGTGGTCCGGGGTGCGGATACGCGGCTCGAAGGCCAGCACGTCCAGCTCCCCTTCGAGGACGTAGAACAGCTCCTCGCTGCGGGTGTGGACATGGGCGCCCACGTCGAAGCCCGGCGGGACCAGCACCTCGAAGGTGGAGGCCATCCGCGAGTGCGAGCCGGTCACCTTGAACGTCACATGCTGCGCGGGCGTCTGGACCACCCGGCCGTGGCCGGGCGGTACCAGCAGCCCCTCGGTCGCGGTCATCGGCCGCTCACCAGGCGACGGGCAGGGCCTCGGGCCCGCGGATCAGCGCGCCCTTCTTGAACGGGACGTCCTGTGGCGGGACCGCGAGCCGCAGCCCCGGCAGCCGGTCCAGCAACCCGTCGACCAGCAGCTCCGACTCCAGCCTGCCCAGCATCGCGCCGGGGCAGAAGTGCGGGCCGAAGCCGAAGGCGACATGCGGATTGGGCGTACGGCCGAAGTCGATCGTCTCCGGGTCGGGGAAGACGTCCGGGTCGCGGTTGGCGGCCAGGTAGGAGACGTAGATGGCGTCCCCCGCGCGGATCGTGTGGCCCGCGATCTCCACGTCCTCGGTCGCGATCCGCGACAGACCCACCGCGTTGCGGTGCGGGATGTACCGCAGCAGTTCGTCGATGGCCTGCGGACGGATCGCGGGCTCGGCCCGCAGCCGGTCCGCCAGCTCCGGCCGGGTCAGCAGCAGGTAGAACATCTGCCCGCTGTTGTTGGTGACCGCCTCACCGCCGATCTGGAGCAGCACCGCGAGGCCCACCGCCTCCTGGAGCGTCACCTCCGCCCGGCCCACCGCGGCGCCCAGCAGCGAGGTGACGTCCTCACCCGTGCTGTTCTCCCGCGACCCGATCAGCTCCGCGAAGTAGGCGCCCATCTCCTGCTTGGCCCGCTCGCTGACATCGGCGCCGTGCGAGGAGGACAGGATCAGCTGGGTCCAGGTGTGCATCCCGTGCCGGTCGGCCGCCGGGACCCCCATCAGCTCGCAGATCACCGCGATCGGGAACGGACTGAGCACCGCCTCGGTCAGATCGGCCGGCGGACCGGCCCGCTCCAGCTCGTCCAGCAGCTCGTCCAGCATCCGCCGGGACCGCTCCCGCACCCGCTCCACCCCGCGCGCGGTGAACGCGGGCGCCACCGAGCGGCGCAGCCGGGTGTGGTCCGGCGGGTCCAGGAAACCGACCGCGCCCCGGGCCGGGATGAAGTGCGGGGCGAGCCGGGTCACCGGCCGGTCCATCACCGCCTCCCGGCTGAACCGTGGATCGTTGGTCACCATCCGCACATCGTCGTACCGGGTGACCAGCCACGCCCAGCCCTCGCCGTTGGGCAGCCGGACCCGGGTCACCGGGCCCTCGTCCATCAGCTTGCGCAGCACCGGGTCGAAGTCGACACCGGTCAGATCGAGGGCCGGCCACGGCCGGACGGGGGGAGCGCTCTCGGTGATCGTCTCTTCGGTCATCTCATGCCGTCTCGTCGGAGCCGCTCCAGCGGCCGAGGCTCATCTCCGCGGTGATGCCGGGACCGAACCCGGCGAGCAGCCCGCGCGCCCGGTTCTCCGCGCCGCCCTCGTCGAACAGCCTGCGCAGCGCGTCCAGGACCACGGCACTCGCGATGTTGCCGTACTCCGTGAGCGTCGCCCGGCTGAAGCGGAAGGCGTGCGGCTCGACCTGGAGATACTTGCTGAGGTCGTCGAGGATGCGGGGACCACCCGCGTGGACTATGTAGAAGTCCAGGTCGGCGGCGTCCCAGCCGTGCAGCCCCGCGAGGTCCTGGAGCGCCGGGGCCAGCGGCTCCATGGTCCCGGGCACCCGCTTGTCCAGCAGGAAGTGGAACCCGGTGGACCGTACGTCGTACGAGATCCAGTCCTCGGTCTTCGGGATCAGGTACGAGGCGTTGCGCTCCAGCCGGACGCCCGTGCCGCCCCGGCCGCGCACCACGGCCGCGGCGACACCGTCGCCGAAGAGACCGTTGGAGAGCAGCGAGCCGATCCCGATGTCGGTGGGCTGGTAGCACAGCGAGCAGAACTCGCAGGCCACGATCAGCGCGTTGCCCTGCGGGTAGGCAAGGCAGAAGTCGTGCGCCCGGTTGATGGCCGCGCCGCCCGCCGCGCAGCCCAGCTGGGCTATCGGCAGCTGCCGGGTGGTGCTGTCGAAGTCCATCTCGTTGATCAGCCACGCGGTGAGCGAGGGCATCATGAAACCGGTGCACGAGACGTAGATGATCACGTCGATGTCGGAGGTGAGCAGCTCCGCGTCGTCCAGCGCCCGCTGCACCACGGCCGGCACACGCGCCTTGGCCTCCGCCTCGTAGAGCTTGTTGCGGTGCTCGAACCCCGGGTGCTTCAGGGTCTCCTCGATCGGCTGGACCAGGTGCCGGGTACGGACCCCGGTGTTCTCGATCAGCCGGAGGGCCAGCGGCAGTTGGGGGTGGTCGGCGTGGCGGGAGCGCGCCAGCTCCAGCGTCTCCTCCATCGTGATCACATGCTCTGGAACGGACACCGTGGGTCTGCACAAAGTCGCCATGAACCGTGCCTGCTTTCGCCGTCCGGAAGGCTCGCGCCCCCGGTCAGAAGGTGGTGCACCCGGAGGGTGGTCCACCAGAGGTGATGACCCCACGATCACCCCACGGCCCGACGACTTCGCGCGGAACTACTCCGTCTCGGGGACGGCCATTTTTAAACCCCGGGTCATGACAGCCCCCTATGGGCGCTGGGGGTACCCCCTCTGGGGGAGGAACTGTGCGAACAGCCCCCACCGGGCCGCACTTCGCGACGAACCGCCCGCTACTCCCGCTGCCCGCTGCTATGCGCAATACAGGCCACATCAATACGATCCGCCAACTTCGCCAACTCAATGGTCAACGCCGCGACCGTATCCTCGTCCAGCTCCCCGACCCCGGTCTCGACAAGCCGCAGCCACCGCCCCCCCAAGGTCCGCAGCAACTTGCTCACATCGGCGGCAGCCACCTGCAAGGTCCCGCGGTCGTCGACAATCAGCGGCAGGGTCACTTCGCGGTTCACAAATGGGATGGTAACCGCGCCCCCCTCACCGACCGTGCCAAACCGTGGTGATGTTGCAGAACTCCCGGATTCCGTGCCCGGACAGCTCACGCCCGTACCCGGACCGCTTGACCCCGCCGAACGGGAACGCCGGATGCGAGGCCGTCATCCCGTTGAAGAACACGCCTCCCGCCTCCAGATCCCGGCTGAACCGGTCCGTCTCCGCCTCGTCCCGCGTCCATACGCTGGAACTCAGCCCGAACGGTGAATCGTTCGCGATCAGCAGCGCCTCGTCCAGGTCACCGGCCCGGTACACCGTCGCCACCGGCCCGAACGCCTCCTCGCGGTGGATGCGCATCTCCCGGTCGATGCCGGTCAGCACGGTCGGCGGGTAGTACCAGCCGTCCCCCTCGGGCCGCTCGCCCCCGCACAGCACGGTCGCGCCGCCGCGCCGGGCGTCGTCCACCAGCTCCTCCAGATCGGCCCGCCCCCGCTCGGTGGCCAGCGGCCCCACATCGGTGTCCGCCGCCGTCGGATCGCCCACCGTGAGCGCCCGCATCCCGGCGGCGAACCGCTCGGCGAAGGCGTCATGGACGTCCGTGTGCACGATGAACCGCTTCGCGGCGATGCACGACTGCCCGTTGTTCTGCACCCGGGCGGTCACCGCGACCTCCGCCGCCCGCTCCAGGTCGGCCGACGGCATCACCACGAACGGATCGCTGCCGCCCAGCTCCAGCACCGTCTTCTTGATCATCTCGCCGCAGGTGGCGGCCACCGCCCGCCCGGCGGGCTCGCTGCCGGTCAGGGTGGCCGCCCTGACCCGCTCGTCGCGCAGGATCTCGTCCACCGCGCCCGAGCCGATCAGCAGGGTCTGGAAGCAGCCGGCCGGGTAGCCCGCGCGGAGGAAGAGATCCTCCAGGTAGAGGGCGGTCTGCGGGACGTTCGAGGCATGTTTGAGCAGCCCCACGTTCCCCGCCATCAGCGCGGGCGCGGCGAACCGCACCACCTGCCACAGCGGGAAGTTCCACGGCATCACCGCGAGCACCGGACCCAGCGGCCGGTATGTGACCCGCACCCGGGACGCCCCGGAGTCCGCCACGTCCGTCGGGTCCGGCACCTCGTCCGCGAGCAGCGCCTCCGCGTGCCCGGCGTACCAGCGCATCGCCCGCGCGCACTTCGCCGCCTCCGCCCGCGCCTGGGCGAGCGGCTTGCCCATCTCGGTGGTCATCACCCGGGCGATGTCCTCGCGGTCCTCGTCCAGCAGGTTCGCGGCCCGGACCAGCAGCCGTGAGCGATCGGTGAACGACCCGTCGCGATACGTACGGAAGGTGGCCTCGGCCAGTTGCAGCCGACGCTCGATCTCGTCCTCGCCCATGGCCTCGTACGTCCTGAGTGTCTCGCCGTTCGCCGGGTTCACCGTCGCGATGGGCATGACCGACCTCCTGACATACGGCTGTGCTACGACCTTCCCGCGCGGTGCGGGGGAGCGCAACGCGTGGGCGGGAGGGTCCCGGCGGGTGCGGGTGCGGGTGCGGGTGCGGGTGCGGGTGCGGGGGCTCAGCTCGGGTGTGGTCGGCTCTGCTTGGGTCTGGTTGTGCGGTGCGCTCAGTGTGGGTGTTCGGCCAGGCGGTCCAGGAACGCGCGCTGGGCCGTCACCAGCAGCTCCCGGGCCCGCTCCACGGGCAGCCACGCCACCCGGTCCAGCTCCGGGAACTCCTGGACGCGGCCCGAGCGGGGTGGCCACTCCAGGGTGAAGGTGCCCGGCACCACGTCCGCCGGGTCGAGATCCGCCTCCACCGCCCACACCGTGACCACCTTGCCGCCGCGCTGCCGCACCTCCCCGAGCGGTACGGGCTCCCCGTCGGGCGGCGCCAGACCCAGTTCCTCCCGGAACTCGCGCCGGGCCGCGTCCCAGGCGGTCTCGCCGTCCTCGTACTCGCCCTTCGGCACGGTCCACGCGCCCGCGTCCCTCGTCGCGAAGAACGGGCCGCCCATGTGGCCGAGCAGCACCTCACGGCCGCCGCCGGTGTCCCGGAACAGCAGCAGCCCGGCACTGCGCCGCCCGGTCACGGCGTGACCTCCGGGTGCGCGGCGAGCAGGTCCGCCACGGTGTCCGCCTCCGACGGGTCCTTGTCCTCGCGGTAGCGCACCACACGGGCGAAGCGCAGCGTGACCCCGGCGGGATAGCGGGTGGAGCGCTGGAGACCGTCGTAGGCGATCTCCACGACCAGCTCCGGGCGTACGGTGACCACCCGGCCGTCGTCCGACAGGGCCAGCTCCTGAAGCCGCTCGGTCTGCCGGCTCAGCATCGCGTCCGTCATGCCCTTGAACGTCTTGCCGAGCATCGTGAACGAGCCGTCCGCCGCGCGGGCGCCCAGATGCAGGTTGGAGAGCCTGCCGGTGCGGCGGCCGTGGCCCCACTCGGCGGCCAGCACCACCAGGTCCAGGGTGTGCACGGGCTTCACCTTCAGCCAGGACGCGCCCCGCCGCCCGGCGCCGTACGGTGCCGCCAGCGACTTGACGACCACGCCCTCGTGGCCCCGGGCGAGGGTCTCGGCGAGGAACGCCTCCGCCTTGGGCGTGTCCGCCGGGCCCGCGACCAGTGTCCGGCGGACCCGCATCGGCTCCGGGACCAGCGCGGCCAGCGCCGCGTGCCGCTCGGCGAAGGGGAGGTCGAGGAGGTCACGGCCGTCGGCGCTGAGCGCGTCGAAGAACACCGGGGAGACCCGGGTCGTGCCGGCCGCGCCCGCCACGTCCAGCCGGGAACCGACCCGTCCGGCGGTCTCCTGGAAGGCACGCGGCCGACCGTCCGGGCCGAGCGCGATCACCTCGCCGTCCAGGACGAACCGGTCGCTGGGCAGCGCCAGGACCGCCGCGGTGACCTCGGGGAGGCGTTCGGTGATGTCGTGCAGGGTGCGGGTGTAGAGGTGGACGTGCGGGCCGTCGCGGTGCGCCTGGACACGGATGCCGTCGAGTTTCTCCTCCACCGCGCAGCCGTTCAGCTCGTTCGGTTCGTTCGGTTCGTTCGGTTCGTTCGGTTCGTCTTGTGTGTTCGGCTCGCCTGGTCTGGTCAGCCGTTCCACGGCCTCGGCGACCGAGGACGCGCTCTGCGCCAGCATCGGCTGTACGGGGCTGCCGACCGTCAGCCGGAAGCGGGCCAGCGCGTCCGGACCCTCGCCCAGCAGGGCCTGGGCGACCGGCTGGAGGGAGCCCGCGAGCATCACCGCGCGGCGGACGTCGGCGGGCGGCGCGCCGGTCGCCCCGGCCAGCGCCTCCACCGCCAGCGCGTCCAGCGCCCCCTGCCGTACCTCGCCGGTGATCAGCCCGAACAGGAACCGCTGCTCGTCCTCGGTGGCGGCGGCGCGCAGCGCGTCCAGCAGCCGGGCCCGCTCCGTCTGCGAGCCCGCGCCCGTGACCGCGCCCAGCTCGGTGAGCCGGGCGTCCACGTCACGGACGGTCAGCGTGGGCGTGGCCGCCGGGGGCACCGGGCGGCCGAGCAGTTTCCAGCCGACGCCGAGACGGCCCTGCGGGAGCCGTCCGGCGAGATACGGGATGACGATCGGGACGTCGTCCGCGTCCGTCTCCCGGAACAGGTCGGCGAGCAGGGCGGTCTTGCGGGAGCGGGCCGATGTGGCGGCGACCTCGCGGGAGACCTGGGCGAGCCGGGACAGCAGCATGGGGTCATGGTGCTACGGGGTGGCGGGGATTTCTTGCCGGGCGGTCCCCGAGGGGGCGGGTGCGGGTGTGGGTGGGTGTGGGTGTGGGTGGGTGTGGGTTACGTGGTGATCTTTGTGTCCAGGTCCGTCATCAGCAGCTCTCCGTTGAGCGCGGCGGCGGCCCGGTAGCCGCCGCTGACCGCGTGCGGGACCTGTTCGCCGAAGCCCATGGCGTTGCCCGCCGCGTACACCCCGGGGACCGAGGTGAGACCGGTCGGGTCGACCTCGGCGTACGCGCCGAAGGGGGTCTCGGTCAGCCGGGCGCCGAGCCGCTCCAGGAGACCGGTCCGCGGGACCGGGCGGGGCGCGGTGAACAGGACCTCGCGGTCGTGGACCGTCCCGTCGGCCAGCCTCACCCCGGTCAGCCGGACGCCGGTGGGCCCGTCGTCGGCCGTGAGGACCTCGGCCACCTCGCCGGGCACCACCTTGACCCCGGCCGCCGCGAGCCGCCGCAGATCCTGGTCGGACAGCTCGGTCTCGTCGACGGTGTGCAGGAAGAAGGTCACGTCCGGGGACCACTGGGTGACCATCAGCGCCTGGTGCACGCTGAGCGCGCTGGTCGCCAGCACGCCGAACGCGCGGTCGCGGACCTCCCAGCCGTGGCAGTACGGGCAGTGCAGTACGTCCTTGCCGAACCGTGCGGCGAGTCCCGGCAGCGGTGGGAGCTGGTCCTTGAGGCCGGTGGTGATGATCAGGCGGCGGGCGGAGGCGGTTCGTCCGCTCTCCAGGGTCACGGTGAAGCCGGTTGCTGTGGCGGTCGCTGTGCCGGTGGTGGCGCCGTGGTTGCGGGTGCCGGTGGTGGGGCCGTCGTTCCGGGTGATGTCCACGGCTCGGTCCTTGAGCTGGTCCACGTCGTCGTAGTGGGCGACCTCCGCGCGGCCGAGCGCCAGGAACTCCGCCGGGGGCATCCCGTCCCGGGTGAGGTAGCCCTGCATGTGCGGGGACGGGGCGTTGCGCGGCTCGCCCGCGTCCACGACCAGGGTCCGGCGCCGGGCGCGGCCGAGGACGAGGGCGGCGGAGAGACCGGCCGCGCCGCCACCGACGACGATCACCTCGTAGGGGCGGGCGAGGTCGGGCGGGCCGGGCCGATCGGTCCGGGGGTCGGCGGGTGTCTCGAATGTGTCGGTCATGGGTGACCACCTCCATGAGTGACCGTCCACGGTCCGGTGCCGTATTGACAAATCTCTTTGCTGAAACTGCAATGGCCGGATGAGTACGGAAGAAGTCCTGGCCGGAGTCGGACCGCGGCTGCGGCAGATGCGCAAGGAGCGCGAGGTGACGCTGTCCGCGCTGTCCGAGGCGACCGGCATCTCGGTGAGCACGCTGTCCCGGCTGGAGTCGGGGCTGCGTAAACCCAGTCTGGAACTGCTGCTGCCGATCGCGCAGGCCCACCAGGTGCCGCTGGACGAACTCGTGGGAGCGCCCGCCGTCGGCGACCCCCGGGTGCGGGCCGAGCCCATCCACCGGCATGGGCGGACCTACATCCCGCTCACCCGCCAGCCGGGCGGGCTCCAGGCGTTCAAGGTGCTGCTGCCGGCCCGCGCGGGCGAGCCCGAGCCGCGCACCCACGAGGGGTACGAATGGCTGTACGTGCTCTCCGGGCGGGTGCGGCTGGTGCTGGGGGAGCACGATGTGGTGCTCACGGCGGGGGAGGCGGCGGAGTTCGACACGCGGGTGCCGCACTGGTTCGGGTCTACGGGGGAGGGGGCCGCGGAGTTCCTGAGTCTGTTCGGGCCGCAGGGCGAGCGGATTCATGTGCGGGCTCGGCCGAAGCGGGCGGGGGATTGATGGCGGGGAGTGACGGCCGGGGGTGATGGCGGGGAGTGATGGCCGGGGGAGTGGCGGCCGTCGAGTGGTGGCGGGGGCGATGGCCGGAAGTGACGCGGCGGGTGTTCCTGGAGCGGTTCGGCTGGGGAGGGGGTGATGATCCGCGGACGGGTGATGATCCGGGGAGGTGGTTCCCTTGGGGCAAGCGACCGCTTAGTATGCGGTGCAGTCGAGTGAACCGGTGTTGACCGAGCAGTTTCGCTGGAGGCCCCTCATGCAGGCATGGCAGGTGCACGAGAACGGTGAGCCCGGCGAGGTGATGCGGTGCACCGACGTGGCGCCGCCCACTCCGGGCGAGGGTCAGGTCCTGCTGCGGGTGCGCGCCGCCGATGTCAACTTCCCGGACGCGCTGCTGTGCCGGGGCCAGTACCAGGTGCGCCCGCCGCTGCCATTCACCCCCGGCCTGGAGATCTGCGGGGAGACCGAGGACGGCCGCCGGATGCTCGCCAACCCCGTGCTGCCGTACGGCGGGTTCGCCGAGTACGCCGTCGCCGAGGCCGCCGCGCTGCTGCCCGCGCCGGAGTCGCTGGACGACGCCGAGGCCGCCGCGCTGCACATCGGCTACCAGACCGGCTGGTTCGGGCTGCACCGCCGGGCCGCGCTGCGCGAGGGCGAGACCCTGCTCGTGCACGCCGCGGCGGGCGGGGTCGGCAGCGCCGCCGTCCAACTCGGGAAGGCGGCCGGGGCGCGGGTCGTCGGGGTCGTCGGCGGTGCCGCCAAGGCGGCCGTCGCCCGGGAACTGGGCTGCGACGTGGTGATCGACCGGCGTACGGAGGACGTGATAGCGGCCGTCAAGGAGGCGACGGGCGGCCGGGGCGCCGATGTGATCTACGACCCGGTGGGCGGGACGGCGTACGAGCAGTCCACCAAGGTCGTCGCCTTCGAGGGCCGGATCGTGGTCGTCGGCTTCGCGGGCGGTTCGATACCGCGGCCCGCGCTGAACCACGCACTGGTGAAGAACTACGCGATCCTCGGCCTGCACTGGGGCCTCTACAACACCAAGAACCCGGCCCTGGTCCGGCACTGCCACGACGAGCTGACCGAGCTGGCCGCGCGCGGAGCCGTCAAGCCGCTGGTGAGCGAGCGGGTGCCGCTCGGCGCGGCGGCGGACGCGGTGCAGCGGGTCGCCGACGGGACGACGACCGGGCGGATCGTGGTCGTACCGGAGAAGGGAGCCGTCGTATGAGCGACTTGGAGGGACGGGTCGCCGTGGGGAGTAGCAGCGGGGGGTCCTCGGAGACTGCCGCCGAGAGAGTGCCCTTTGCGGCGGGTACGGACGGGGTGTCGACGGTGACCGGTGCTGAAGAGGCGTCGCCCGCCGCCGGTGCTGAAGGGGCGTCGCCCGCCGGTGCCGATGAGCTGCGGCGCCGTACCGCCGCGCTGCTGGCCGCGTATCCGCCCGCCGCCACCGCGCCGCTCGACTTCCTGCGGGCCCGGTTCGACGCCGGGCTCGCCTGGGTGCACTTCCCGGAGGGGCTCGGCGGGCTCGGTCTGTCCCGCTCCCTCCAGGCCGTGGTGGACGCCGAACTCGCCGCCGCGGGCGCCCCCGACAACGATCCCCGGCGGATCGGCATCGGCCTCGGCATGGCCGCGCCGACCATCCTGAAGTACGGCACGCCCGAGCAGCGGCAGCGCTATCTGCGGCCGTTGTGGGTGGGCGAGGAGGTGTGGTGCCAGCTGTTCAGCGAGCCGGGCGCCGGGTCCGACCTCGCCGCGCTCGGCACCCGGGCCGTCCGTGAGGGCGACGACTGGGTGGTGAACGGGCAGAAGGTGTGGACGTCCAGCGCGCATCTCGCCCGCTGGGCCATCCTCATCGCCCGCACCGACCCGGACGTGCCCAAGCACGCGGGCATCACCTACTTCCTCTGCGACATGACCGACCCGGGAGTGGAGGTCCGCCCGCTGCGGCAGCTCACCGGGGAGGCCGAGTTCAACGAGGTGTTCCTGACCGGCGTCCGCATCCCCGACACACGGCGGCTCGGCGCCGTCGGCGACGGCTGGCGGGTCGCCCAGACCACCCTCAACAACGAACGGGTCGCCATCGGCGGGATGCGGCTGCCGCGCGAGGGCGGCATGATCGGCCCCGTCGCCCGGACCTGGCGCGAACGCCCCGAACTGCGCACCCATGAACTGCACCAGCGGCTGCTGACCCTGTGGGTGGAGGCCGAGGTCGCCCGCCTCACCGGGGAACGGCTGCGCCAGCAACTCGCCGTCGGACAGCCCGGCCCCGAGGGCGCCGGGATGAAACTCGCCTTCGCCCGGCTCAACCAGCAGATCAGCGGTCTGGAGGTGGAACTCCGCGGCGAGGAGGGCCTCCTGTACGACGACTGGACCCTGCGCCGCCCGGAACTCGTCGACTTCACCGGCCGCGACGCCGGATACCGCTATCTGCGCGCCAAGGGCAACAGCATCGAGGGCGGCACCAGCGAGATCCTGCTGAACATCGTCGCCGAGCGGGTTCTCGGGCTGCCCGCCGAGCCCCGCACCGACAAGGACGTCGCCTGGAAGGACCTCGCCCGATGACCGATCTGCTCTACTCCGAGGAGGAGGACGCGCTGCGGGCGGCGGTCCGTGGTCTGCTGGCCGACCGCGGCGACCCGGCGTCCGTGCTCGCCCGCGCCGAGTCCGCCGGACCGGTCCACGACCCCCGCCTCTGGAAGACCCTCGCCGGGGAGATGGGCCTCGCGGGCCTGCTGATCCCCGAGGAACGGGGCGGCCAGGGCGCCTCGCACCGGGAGGCCGCCGTCGTCCTGGAGGAACTGGGGCGGGCCGTGGCGCCCGTGCCGTATCTGACCAGTGCCGTGGTCGCGACCGAGGCGCTGCTGGCCTGCGGGGCGGACGACCTCCTCGCGGAACTGGCGTCCGCGGCCTCGGTGGGCGTGCTCTGCGTCGGCCTGCACACCGCGCCGACCGCCGGCCTGCGGACCGTACGCGTCGAGAACGGGACCCTGCGCGGGGAACTGACCGGCGTCGCCGACGCGGTGGCCGCCGATGTGCTGCTGGTCCCGGCGGACGACGGCGGCCTCTACGCGGTCGCCGCGGCGGACGTCACCGTCGTACCGCGGGTGTCGCTGGACCTGACGCGGCCGGTGGCGACCGTGGTGCTGGACGGCGCGGCCGGGCGACGGCTCGGCGAGGCCGCTCCCGCCGTACGACGGGCGCTGCGAGCCGGGGCCGGGCTGCTGGCGTCCGAGCAACTGGGGGTCGCGGACTGGGCGCTGACCGAGACCGTGCGGTATCTGAAGGAGCGCACGCAGTTCAACCGTCCGGTCGGAGGGTTCCAGGCGCTCAAGCACCGGTTGGCGCAGCTGTGGCTGGAGATCGCGCATCTGCGGGCCGCGGCACGCGCAGCGGCGGACGCGTTGGCGACGGGGGTCGAACCGGATCTCGCGGTCGCCGTGGCGCAGGCGTACGCGGCGGGGGTCGCCGTGCGGGCGACCGAGGAGGCGCTTCAGTTGCATGGGGGGATCGGGATGACGTGGGAGCATCCGGTGCATCTCTATCTGAAGAGGGCCAAGGCGGACTCGATCGCCTATGGGACGGCGGGAGCGCATCGGGAGTGGGTGGGCGGGTTGGCGGATCTTGTGGGGCCGGGGGGTGGGGGCGAGGTGGTGGTGCGGGGTTGAGGGGTTTGCGGGCGATGTGGTGATGCGGGGCTTGGGGGCTAGGTGGTGGTGTGGGGCTGAGGGGCTTGGGGGGTGCGGGTCGCCGCCCGGGGTGCCGATTCCGTGCTCGGCGACGTCCCGCGTCTGAGGCGGCGGTGCAGGTGTGCGTCGGCGGCGTCGGTGTCGCGTCGGGTGCGCTGGTTTGCGGTGGGTGTGGGCTGGCGTGGGCTGGCGTGGAGTGCGGGAGTGGTCGGTCGTCGGGAGCGCACTGGGTTTGGGGTGTCCGGAGCGCCGGGGGTTTGCGGCGTCGGGAGCGCCGGGCGCTCGCGACGTGGGGGGCGTCGAAGACTCGGGGCGTCGGGATCGCCGAGGGCACGCGGCGCAGCCGGTGCTGGGGTCTGGACCCCTGGACCCCCGGACCCCTGGACCTCTGGACCCCAGGACCTCTGGACCTCTGGACCCCAGGACCCCAGGACCCCCGGGGCCCGGAGTCCCGGGCGTTTCCAGCGGTGTCCGTCCGCCGATCTTCACGAGGGTACGTTCCGCGGAAGTCGGGGCGACGCGCGGGCGACGCCCGTCCCACCAGGGGCGGACCGCCCGGTGTGCGCCGCGCGGATGAAGTGAACGTCCGGCGGCGGTCCGGCCAACTCGCCGCCCGGCTCTGCCCCTTGGCGGCCCCGGAACCGCATACTCCTTGCGGTTCCGTCCGGCCCACCAGGGAGGCAGCGCATGGCCCTCACCACTCGTCGCAGAGCCCTCACGACCCTCGGCGCCGCCCTCGCGGGCACGGTCGCCCTGCCCGGCGCGACCGCGCTCGCGGGCGAGAACAAGCACCGCGGCCCGCGTCCCCTGTGGCGGGCCCACGCCCACAACGACTACGAACACCCCCGTCCCCTGCTCGACGCGCTCGACCATCGCTTCGGCAGTGTCGAGGCGGACATCTACCTCGTCGGCGACCAGCTCCTCGTGGCCCACGACCCCGAGGACCTCGACCCGGCCCGCACTCTTGAGTCCCTCTACCTGGACACGCTCGCCGCGCGCGTCAAGGCCAACAAGGGGTCCGTGTACCGGGGTCACCGAGGCTCCCTCCAACTGCTTGTCGACATCAAGACGGAGGGCGCCTCGACGTACCGCGAACTCGACCGTCACCTCCAGCGCTACAAGAACCTCTTCACCACCTACCGGGACGGCCGGGTGCGGCCCGGCCCCGTCACCGCCGTGATCTCCGGCGACCGCGCGGCCCGGGGCCCGATGGAGGCCCAGACCAGCCGCCGCGCCTTCTACGACGGCCGGCTGGCCGACCTCGGCACGTCGGCCCCCGCCTCCTTCGTCCCGCTCATCAGCGACAACTGGACGCTGCACTTCACCTGGCGGGGCGTCGGCGCGTTCCCCGCCGCCGAACGGCGGAAGCTGCACGCGATCACCGGCGCGGCGCACGCGCGCGGCCAGCAGATCCGCTTCTGGGCGACCCCCGACCTGGCGGGTCCCGCGCGGGACGCCCTCTGGACCGAACTGCTCGCCGCGGACGTCGACTTCATCAACACCGACGACCTGCTGGGCCTGGAGGCGTTCCTCGACGCCCGGCGCTGACCCGGGAGGGCCCCGGGCAACACCACACGTTCGGCGGACAGGCCAGCCGCACGGACGAACCCTCCGCTACGCCACACTTGCGGCCGAACGCCGCGAACGGGACGTGGCGGAGGAGGTTCACCATGGCCATTTCCATCTCTGCGACGCTGCTGCTGCTGATCCTCGCCGCGGTCTTCCTGCGCAACGGGGGCCTCAAGCTCACCCACGCGGTGGTCTGCGCGCTGCTCGGCTTCTCCCTCGCGGGGACGAGCGTCGCGCCGACCATCTACAGCGGGATGACGGCCACGGCGGACATCGTGAGCAGCCTGCGCCCCTGACGCCCTGCGCCCCAGACGTCCTGCGCCCCCGACGTTCTGCGCCCGACGCCTGGCGCCCGGGGCGGTGGACGGGGCGAAACCTAGCCCGCCGATGCGGATGCCGTGGCCGAGAAGACCCCGATCCCATTGGGAACGGCCCGCTCCGCCCCACCGCTCGGATGGTTCCGCACGGTCACCGAGGCGCTCCCCGCGTCCCGGGCGACCAGTGTGGAGGACCCCCCACCGTCCAGGCTGAACCCCTGTACGGCCCCCCACTGCCGCAGCAGCCCGGCGACCTCGGCGATGGTCAGCCCCGCGTACCCGGGCGACCCGTCCACGGCGAACAGGAGCAGCCGCCGTCCGCCGTCCGCGATCCCGGCGCCCGTCCGCACCGCCGCCGTCCGGTCGTCGAGCCCGGGCAGCGGCCGGCCGTCCCGCAGCACCGGATACCCGCCGACGGCCAGCCGGTAGGGCTGCCGGCGCCCCGTGGCCACCAGCCGGTGCCCGACCCGCAGCCGCTCGCCCACCTCGTACGCCCGCAGCCGGCGCGCGCCCGCCTCCCGGCCCACCAGCACGGTGCTCCCGGCGGCGATGGCCCCGCCGCCGGGCCGCTCGGCGGTGCTCACCACACGTCCGCCGCGCACCGTCACCTCGTAGGTGTCGGTGGTGCAGGGCGCACCCCGGTCGCTGTCCGTGCCGCAGGTCGCCCGCACCCGCGACGCGCTGCCCCAGTCCGCCGTGAACGCCCCGATGGAACCGACGGGCAGGGCGTACTGGTTGAGCCCGCCGAGCGCCATCCTGTCCCTGCCGCCGCCGGCCCACCCCTTCAGCGTCAGCCGCTCCAGCCGCGCCCGCCGGTCCCAGCCGACCGTGAGCACGTCCTCGGTCCCGGTGCCGGGCGGCAGCGCGGGCCCGAACCGCTGCCCGTCCGGCACCGCGCTCTTGAGCACCTTCCCGTCCGCGATCGCGGGCCCGACACTCGCTCCCGTCGCCTCGACCCCCGGATGCTGGGTCTCACTGATGTTGAAGAAGTCCCCGTTGACCCCGGCGACGGCCCCCTGTCCGTCCGCCATCACCGACACCGCGGCCCGCGAGGCGACCTTCCCCGGGTACAGCAGCCCGAGCCGGACACCGGGCGCGCGCAGGTCGACGCTGAGGAGATGGACCCGGGTGGGACCCTTGGCGACCTGTAGGTCCCGGGACTCGTAGGTGACACCGGGGGCGACCGCGGTGACCGTGCTCGGCCGTGCACTGGCCGGTGCCGCTCCCACCACGACCGTGCCGACCAGGGCACCGAACGCCGTGACCACCGCGAAGACCGCTCTGCCGCACACCGTGGATCGCCGCCGACGTGTCATCGAACCCCCTGAGGTCCCGTCAACTGTCCTGGGAATCAGAGGGAGTGAAGCAGACGGCCGTGGCCACCGGTATGCCGACGCGTCGCCCGCGCACGAACGGACCGGAAACCGGGGGCGGCCGGGGCTCGTAGCGGAGCTACTAGGGCTTTTGTCCGGTGCGGCGAGAGTGCGTGCCGGGCGTCGCGACGCCACGGAGATCCATCCGACACCCCCTAGTAGCGCTGGACCAGTCTCATGTAGCGCTCCCAGTCCCACAGCCGTCCCGGGTCCGTGTGGTCCGTGCCCGGTATCTCGTAGTGGGCGATGACGTGGGCACGGTCCCGGGGGATCGCGTACCGGGTGCATATGGCGGCCGTCAGACGCGCGGAGCTGTCGTACATGGTGTCCGTGAAGTAGGCCGGGCGGTCCACCCAGCCCTCGTGCTCGATGCCGATGCTGCGGGTGTTGTACTCCCAGTTCCCCGCGTGCCAGCCGATGTCGGACTCGCGGACGCACTGGGCCACATGACCGTCGTGGGAGCGGACCACGTAGTGGGCGGAGACGGCCTTGTCCGGGCGCTGGAAGACGGAGAGCGTGGTGGCATAGCTCGCCTGGGCCACGTGGATGACCACGAAGTCGACGGGGTGGTCCGTGGGACGGTCGGCCGGGGTGGAGTGGGCGGGATGCGCGGGCTGCCACTCGCCGGGCGGGTAGTCGGGCGCCTGGGCGAGCGCACCGGCTCGCGGGGCGGGCAACAGGGCATAGGGGACAGCGGCGAGGGCGGCGCCCTTGAGGAGATGCCGACGGCTGCGCGGCCGGCCGGGGCCGGGGTCGGGGGTCGGCGGAGGATGGGGCTCGGGTCGTACGGCGGGATGTCGCCGGTTGCTCGTCACTGCGCTGCTCCTCGTGCTTGCGGCCCGGGTCGGCCGGGTCGTGGCGTGGTCAGGCGGGTCGTGGCCAGGGCGGTTCGGTCGCGTACCGGGCCGGTGCGCGCCGCGTGCGATTCACGGTAGATGGCCTGGTGGGCGAGTGGCGGGACGGCTTGAGATCCGTGGACAGGCGGTGGGTTGTGGATAACTCGGTCACCTGAAGGGGTGACGAGTGGGGAGGGGTTGACGGTTGCCGGGGTTCCGCTTCTGGTGCGTGCGTGTCTGCGTGTCTGCGTGTCTGCGTGTCTGCGTGCGTGCCTGCGGCGCGGCGGAAGGAATGCGCGGGGGCTCGGTGACGGTCGGCTGCGGATCGCGGGGGCTCGGTGAGCGGGCTGCCGGGGAATGGGAAGGCTTCCCGCCAGGACCGGGGGAGCGGTCCACCGGCGGTCGAACCTGTCGGTCGAGTGGCCGGAGCAGACGGGGGCGGCTGGGTCAGACGGTTGGGAGGCCGGGCCGGACGGCCGGACCAGATGCTCCGACGCCCAGATCTCCCCTCACCGCGGCTACGCCCGCCCCGCCACCGCTCCCGGATCGTCCAGCACCCCGCGTACCACCGAGTGCGCCGCCCCCAGCAGTGGACCCTGCGAGCCCAGCCGCGACACCGTGACCGGGCAGGCCCGGCCCGCCGTGCGTCCCTCCAGCTCCTCGCGGAGCGCCGGCAGCAGCCACGGGGCCAGGGCCGCCAGGGCGCCCCCCAGGACCACGCTCCCGGGATCGAGGAGGTTGACCGCGCCGGTCAGGGCGATGCCGAGGGCCTGGCCCGCCTCGCGCAGCGCCCGGCGCACATAGGCGTCGCCGCGTTCGGCCCGCTCGGCGAGCAACTCCACACGGCTCTCGCCGGGTTCGAGACCCGCGGCGCGCAGCACCGCCTCCTCGCCCGCGTACTGCTCCAGACAGCCCCGCCCGCCGCAGGCGCACGCCGGTCCGTCGGGCCGTACCGGCACATGGCCCAGCTCACCGGCGAACCCCCGTGTGCCGCGCAGCAGCCGGCCGTCCACGACCACGGCCGCGCCGATGCCGATCTCCGCGGAGACATGGAGGAAGTCGCGCGGGGTGTCGTCGCCGAGCCAGAGTTCGGCCAGGCCGCCGAAGTTCGCCTCGTTGTCGACGACGGGCGGCAGCTCCTGCGGGAACAGGGCGGCCAGGTCGGTGTCGCGCCAGTCCAGGTTCGGCGCGCGGACGACCGTACGGGCGTCCCCGGCGACCAGACCCGGTACGGCCACGGCGAGCCCCGCCGCCCACAGCCCCTCGCGCTCCGCGTCGGCGACGACCCGGTGGAGCAGTTCGGTGAGTTCCCCGGCCACGGGCTCCGGCGCACGCCCGCGGTTGGTGCCCTGGCGTACGGCCCGCGCGCGCACCCGGCCGCGCAGGTCCACGGCACAGACCGCGAGGTGGTCGACGCCGATCTCCGCGCCGATACCGGCGGGCCCGCGTCCGCTGACGGCCAGCGCCGAGCCGGGGCGGCCGACCCGCCCGGGGCGCTCGGGGCCCAGCTCGTCGAGCAGTCCGGCGCGGACGAGTTCGTCGACCAGCGTGGAGACCGCCGCGCGGGTCAGCCCGATGCGGGAGGCGACCGCGGCACGCGAGAGCGGGCCCTCCGCGCGCACGGTGTGCATCACCCGCGCGAGATTGCGCCGCCGCATGCCCTGCTGGGTGTCCGGCAGGGCGCGTCCGGGACCGGCTGAGTGTGCCTCGTGCAGCGGTGCGGTCATGCCTTCGTCAGTCCTTGCTGGCTCCGGCCGCCCGCGCACACGCGCGGGCGGGTTTCTCGACGACGACGCCAGGTCGCCATCCGTACGCCGTCCTCCTCTGCCCGGCCGATGTCCTTGACGGACGCCCGGTCGGAGCGGCGCCCGTAGGGCGGGCCAGGTGCCCCGCCGGACGTCTCCTGGGGGCGGTCCGGCGGCCTGTCGGCGGCGTGTCCGGTGGTTCGTTCGGACGCCGGGTCCCCACCCCGGGTGTGCGGGAGCCGCCCGCGCCCCGGTCAGCCGCTCTCCGGACGCCGCTCCAGCAGCGGCGCCGCGTCGGAGAGTACCCCGGAGATCCTGGTCAGCGTCGCCTCGTCGCGCGGGACGGCCTCCAGGACCGGTCCCCGCGCGGTGTTCCAGCGCCGGGCGACCGCCGCCGGGTCCTCGCCGGTGAGCACACCGGCCGCCTGGGCCGCCGCGCCGAGGGCGACGAGTTCCTTCGCGTCCGGCACCTGCACCGGGCGTCCCGACAGCCGCCGTACGGTCTGCTGCCAGGCCCTCCCGCGGGCCCCGCCGCCGATCAGCAGCAGCGGCGCGGACGGGTCCGCGTCCCGCTCCAGGACCAGGTCCAGGGCGCCCAGCAGGGCGTGCACGGCCCCGTCGTAGGCGGCCTGGAGGAGCTGGCCCCCGGTGGTGTCGTGGCGCAGACCGTGCAGCAGCCCCGAGGCGTTCGGGAGATCGGGGGTGCGCTCGCCGTCCAGGTACGGCAGCAAGGTCACGGACGTGCCCGGTTCGACCGCCTCGCGGTCCCGGCCCAGCAGGGCGGCCACCCGGTCGACGGCGAGGGTGCAGTTCAGCGTGCAGGCCAGCGGCAGCCAGTCGCCCCGAGCGTCGGCGAAGCCGGCCACCGTCCCGGTCGGGTCCGTGGGACGGTGCTGCGACACGCCGTACACGGTGCCCGACGTGCCGAGGCTGAGCACCGCCGTGCCGGGCCGCAGTCCCAGTCCCAGCGCCGCCGCAGCGTTGTCGCCGGTCCCCGGCGCGACCAGGGTGCCCCTGGCGAACGGCAGCCCATGGCCGTCGCGGACGGTGCCGACGACCTCGCCGGGCCGGGCTACCCGGGGGAGCAGCGCGGGGTCCAGCCCCACATGGGTGAGGATCTCCTCGTCGTACGACTCGGTCGCCGACGCCCACCACCCGGTGCCGGAGGCGTCCCCGCGGTCCGTGGTGCCCACGCCGGTGAGGCGCTCGGTGAGGTAGTCGTGGGGCAGGCGTACGGCCCGCACCGCGCGGGCCGCCTCCGGTTCGTGCTCGGTGAGCCAGGCCCACTTGGTGACCGTGAAGGACGCGGTGGGCACCGACCCGGTGCGCTCGGCCCAGAACTTCGCGCCGCCCAGTTCCTCGGTCAGCCGCCGGGCCTGGGGCGCCGACCGCACGTCGTTCCACAGCAGCGCGGGTCGGACCGGCTCCCCGGCGGCGTCCAGCGTGACCAGCCCGTGCTGCTGACCGCCGATCGACACCGCGGACGCCTCCCGCGCGGCGTCCCCGCACTGGCGCAGCGCCTCGCCCAGCGCGTCCCACCACTGCCGCGGATCACTCTCGCGGCCCGCTCCCGCGCTCACGTCGTGCGGGGCCTGCCCGCTCGCCACGACCTGGCCGGTCGCCGCGTCCACCACCAGCGCCTTCGTCGACTGGGTGGATGTGTCCACGCCGACGACGAGCGGACCATCGGCTGCTGACATGGGCTCTCCCTCTGGTACGGCGCGTACGGCCCTTACCCGGCTGTACGGCGCGCTCTGACGTCGGCGGGTCGCGTGCCGCGCCACACGACCGGCTCTCCCGGTCGGCCGCCCGGCAGCGACCTGTTTCCCGGCCCCGGGACACCTGTCTCTCTTCCCAGGAACGCGACGGCATACTAATTTGTAAAGCGCCATGACGAAATAGCGGTCGGCGACCACGCGTACCCGGGTACGCACGCCGGTGCGGGCAGCCGCCGCGTACCGGCCCGGCGCCGGACACCATCCACCGGTACGGCGCCAGGACCATGACAGCGAGCAAGGGAGCCGCGGCATGAACTACCAGCCCACCCCCGAGGACAGGTTCACCTTCGGCCTGTGGACCGTCGGCTGGCAGGGAAGGGACCCATTCGGCGACGCCACCCGCGCGGCGCTCGACCCGGCCGAGACCGTCCGCCGCCTGGCCGGGCTGGGGGCGCACGGGGTGACGTTCCACGACGACGACCTGATCCCGTTCGGCGCGTCCGAGGCCGAGCGCGAGTCCCACATCAAGCGCTTCCGGCAGGCCCTCGACGCCACCGGCATGACCGTCCCCATGGCCACCACCAACCTGTTCACCCACCCCGTCTTCAAGGACGGCGGCTTCACCGCCAACGACCGCGACGTACGCCGCTACGCGCTCCGCAAGACCATCCGCAACATCGATCTGGCCGCCGAACTCGGCGCGAAGATCTACGTCGCCTGGGGCGGCCGGGAAGGCGCCGAATCCGGCGCGGCCAAGGACGTCCGGGCCGCCCTCGACCGGATGAAGGAGGCGTTCGACCTCCTCGGCGCGTACGTCACCGACCAGGGCTACGACCTGCGCTTCGCCATCGAGCCCAAGCCGAACGAGCCGCGCGGCGACATCCTCCTGCCCACCGTCGGCCATGCCCTCGCCTTCATCGAGCGCCTGGAGCGCCCGGAGCTGTACGGCGTGAACCCGGAGGTCGGACACGAGCAGATGGCCGGGCTCAACTACCCGCACGGCATCGCCCAGGCCCTGTGGTCGGGCAAGCTCTTCCACCTCGACCTCAACGGCCAGAACGGCATCAAGTACGACCAGGACCTGCGTTTCGGCGCCGGTGATCTGCGCGCCGCGTTCTGGCTGGTCGACCTGCTGGAGACGGCCGGCTACGAGGGTCCGCGCCACTTCGACTTCAAGCCGCCGCGGACCGAGGACCTGGACGGCGTCTGGGCGTCGGCCGCCGGCTGTATGCGCAACTACCTCATCCTCAAGGAGCGCGCCGCCGCCTTCCGTGCCGATCCGGACGTCCAGCAGGCCCTGAAGGACTCCCGGCTGGACGAACTGGCCCGTCCCACGGCCGAGGACGGCCTCCAGGCGCTGCTGGCCGACCGCACCGCGTTCGAGGACTTCGACGTGGAGGCCGCCGCCGCGCGGGGGATGGCCTTCGAGCACCTCGACCAGCTGGCCATGGACCATCTGCTGGGCGCGCGGGACTGAGCACCCGCCCCGGGCGAAGGGGGCGCACGCGCGGGCGGCGGCCCGGTGGCGCGGCTCGCGCGTGTCCCCGCTCCGGCGAGGAGCCCGACACGCCCGGTCTCTTCCGTGGCGTCGGGCTGCCCTCAGCCGATCCGTTCGGCCAGGCCGACGACAATGCCCTCGGGGCCCCGGACGTAGCAGAGCCGGTAGAGATTCTCGTACTGCTCGACGGTGCCGACGAGGTCCGCGCCGTGGGCCCGCAGCCGGGTGACGACGTCCTGGAGGTCGTCGACGGCGAACATGACCCGGCGCAGGCCCAGCGTGTTCGCCGGAGGGTCCGCGGGCTTGGAGCGGACGGCTCTCGGCCGCTGGAACCGCGCCAGCTCGATCCGGCCGGAACCGCCCGGCACCCGCAGCGTGGCCACCTCCTGCCGGACATCGTGGAGGCCGATGACCCGCTCCGCCCACCGGCCCTCAAGAGGCGCCCTGCCCTCCAGCTCCATCCCCAGTTCCACGAAGAACGCGATCACCGCGTCGAGGTCCTCGACGACGACAAGGACGTTGTCCATCCGCAAGAGCGTCACACCGGTCTCCTTCACCTGTCACGGCCACACCCGCCACCGCCGTGTCCGGCACGGTGGCGTCCACTCCAGGGACGGAGCAGACAGGCCGTTCTCGACCCGCACGGCCGCACCGCCGCCGACCTTCACAGGTCCGTAGCAACCCCCGCGCGGGAGGCGCCCGGTGATTCGCCGACGGCGATCCTGGACGGCATGGCCACGCCACCAGTACCGCCTCAGCCGCCCGAGCCGCCGCGTGACACACCGCCCTCGGGCGGCTTCGGCGGTCCACCGTCCGACGACTTCGGCGGGCCTGGAGGCCGCCCCAGGGGCCGTGGTCCGCTGTCCTTGGCCCTCGCGGTGCTGGTGACCATCGCGGCCGTCGTGGTGATCGTGGTCATGGCCAACGACGGTGACGGCCCGTCCGATCCCGGGCCCCCGGCGGGCGGCTCCGGCGAGGCGTCCGGCGGGGCGTCCCAGGAGCCCTCCGACCTCCTGCCGGACCTTCCGACGGGTCTGCCCAGCGGCGTGCCGCCCCAGCCCTCCGGGTTCCCCAGCGACCTGCCCAGCGACTTCCCGAGCGGCTGGCCAAGCGACCTCCCGAGCGACTTCCCCAGCGCGTTTCCGAGCGGCTTCCCCACGAACCTGCCCAGCGGGCTCGAATCCTTCTTCCCGTCCGGCCTCCCGTCGTTCGAGTTCAGCGACCGGCCCTGAGAGGACGGAGAGCGGCGACGGGAGCACGGCCGAGGAAGGGCGTCCGCGGACACGGCACCGCGCGGGGCGTGACAGGCGCCCCGCGCGGTGTGGCCGGGAGATCGGCCCGCGCGGGACACGCGCCCGCCCGTCCCTCCGGGCACGAACCGCCAGGCCGGGATCAGATGCCGCGCGGCAGCCGCACGTACGTCACCTGCGTCTCGATCCCGCTGTCCACGAGCCGGCCCTGCGCGTCGAACGCCCCGGTGCCGTCCGTCATGCCGAAGTCGTTGTCGTTGATCAGGGCGAGGGTCCGGTCGTCCACGAGCGCGATGCCTTCGATCTTGCCGGGCACCCCCTCGACCGTGCCGAAGTCGGCCACCAGCCTCTTGCCGAGCACCGGCACGCCCGCCGCGGACGGGTCGTCCAGCTCCTCCAGGGACGGCGAGGTCGCCGCGTCGTCCCAGCGGTCGCCCAGGATGTCCGAGGAGCGCTCCAGACGCACCCGGTGCACCCGAGCCGCCTTGTCGGTGCGCTCCTCCACCAGCAGTTCCTCGCGGCCGATCGCGACCACCGAGGAGATCTTCAGCTCGGACGTGTCGTCCTCGCCCGGGTCGACGACGCCCACCGGGTCGAAGCGGTAGGCGTACTCGGCGGTGACGGCCCTCTTCTTCGGCGAGAAGCGCAGCAGCCGGGTGGTCAGCGACTCCTCACCGGCGTCCTGGTCCGGCAGCGACAGCGGGCTCTGCACGGCCATCACCAGGTCACCGCCGGGCATCAGGGCGAGCCCCTCGAAGCCCCGGTTGATCTTCCGGTTGAGCAGGATCGACGGCAGCGCCTCGACCACCGGATAGTCCGCGCCCTCGAGGTTCAGCCCCTTCGGCACGTACCGCGTGAGCACCTTGCCCGTGGAGGAGACGCGCACGAGCGACGGACCGTACTCGTCGACCAGCCAGAAACCGCCGTCCGACGCGCGCACTATGCCCTCGGTGTCCAGCCCGTTCGGGTTGAACGCCAGCGGCTGCCGCGCGTTGAAGTCGTACGGCGCCTCGTCGCGGCTCGCCTGGTTGGACAGACCCGTGACTGCCTTGCCGGAACGGGTGGTGATCGGGATCGCGTCCAGCACCTTGACGGTCTCGCCGGTCACCTTGATCTTCACGATCGCCGGGTCGAATCCGGCCACCGGGAACGTGCGGCGCTTGGCGCCGTCCACCTTGATCTGCCCGTTGGGGCCACGGTCCGTGACGGTCCAGAACTCGTCCTTGCGGCCCGCGGGGTAGATGTCGCTGCCGATGCCGCCGAGGTCCACCCCGCGGTCGTCGGCGACGGTGCCCGGCAGCAGTCCGTTGCTGAACGTGCCCAGCGGGATCTCGCCGAGCGTCGCCGTGCGCACGACCTCGGGCTCCCGCTGGTGGTGGGGACCGGCGGACGCGGGGTAGGCCGCCGCGAGGGAGGCCAGAACGGCCAGCGGGAGACCGGTGGCGACGGAACGGCGAACGCGGCGCCGACCGGCGGAGTGCGGGGACATCTGGTCCTCCAGGGGATCAAATTTCTGACAGCGGCCAGATTCGATCTCCTGCGGCGGAACGCCGGATCACGGACGCGTGAACGGCGGGCGTCGACCGCTCGTCGGACCGACGCCCTTGCTGTGGACTCGGCCGCGCGGGTGCGGGGGAGGCGCCATGGACCGCCTCCGCGAGCCGACCCGCGCGGCCCCCCAGGGCGGCTGGAGGTTCGGCACGCTTCAGGGCGGCTCGCGGCGGGGCAGGGCACCTCGCGTCGCGCCCCGCCCCTGACGCCTCGTCGGGCCTCAGCCGCCGTCCTCCTCCGGCACCGGACGCGCCGTCGCCAGCGCCGCGGCCGGGTCCCTGGAGGCCGGTCCGGCCGGCACCCAGTGGCCGCCCTCCGCGCGGTACGGCCACCAGCGGCCGTCCCGGCCCCACCGGACCTGGGCGGGCTCACCGACGACCGTCCAATGGTTCGCCTCGGTCCGCAGCACGGGCCGTTCGTCCTCGTCCCAGGCCGAGTCGATCGCGGCACGCGCACGAGCCGCGGTCTCCCCGTCCACGTCCCACCGCTCCTCGCACACCGCCAAGGCGGGCGCCCCGCCGTACCGCCACGCCAGAACCGCCCGTTCCAGCTCCCCGGGACCGCGCCCCGACCCGGCCGCCAGCCGCTCCCGCATGTCCGGCCCGGCATCCACGGCGAGGCGCACGGCGTCCTGGGCCACCGTCAGCTCCAGGACATCGGCACCGCCGTCGGCGGCCCGCAGCGCCTCCGCCAGCAGCCGGTGCGCCTCGGCGGCGACCCGCGCGGCGAGGAACTCCAGCGCGTCCGCGTCCACACCGGACGGCGGCGGCGTGTCGGTGTCCAGCGACGGCGGCGTGCCGGGCGCGCCGGGCAGGTCCGGCGGGTCGGGCAGCGGCGGCAGCGCCTCACCCGCCGCGTACGCCTCGGAGGCGTCCACCCCCTCCGGCTCCGGCGCCGCCACGGCAGGAGCCGCGCTGCGCTCCTGGAGTGCCTCCAGAAGGGCCCGTTCGGGGCGTCCCCGCATCAGCAGCAGGACGAAGGGGTCCTCGTCCAGCAGCCGCGCCAGCTGGTAGCAGAGCGCCGCCGTGTGCCCGCAGTGGTCCCAGGCGCCGCAGTCGCACTCCGGCTCCAGCTCGCCGAGCCCCGGCAGCAGTTCCACACCGGCCGTCGCCGCGTCCTCGACCAGATCGGGCGGCATGTCGTGGTCCAGCAGCGCCGCCACATGCCCGGCCCGCTCCACGGCCATGTCCAGGAACCGGTCCCACTGTCCGTCGGAGAGCTGTTCCAGGAGCACGTCCGCGCGGTGCCGCGTCCCGTCGCGGTCCTGGACCACGGCCGTGATCCGGCCGGGCCGCACCGAGACCGCGCCGACCGCGCCCGCGCGGGCCAGCCGACGGCCCGACTTGATCTGTCCGTTGTCCAGCGCCCCGCCCTCCAGCGCCCTGAGCCACGTATGACCCCACCAGGTCTGCGCGAAGCCGCGCCCGTGCGCGGGCGGGAGCGGTGAGAACGTCCGCTCGTCGGCGTCCCCGCCGAACGTGTCGTATCCGGTCATCGGGTACCCCCTCGCAGCTCCACCAGGTCCGCCAGTTGCGCGTCCGTCAGCTCCGTGAACGCCCCCTCACCGCCACCGAGCACCGCCTCCGCCAGCTCCTTCTTGCGCTCCAGCAGCCCGGCGATACGGTCCTCGACCGTGCCCTCGGCGATCAACCGGTGCACCTGCACCGGCCGGGTCTGCCCGATGCGGTACGCGCGGTCGGTGGCCTGCGCCTCCACGGCGGGGTTCCACCAGCGGTCGTAGTGCACGACATGTTCCGCGCGGGTGAGGTTGAGGCCCGTACCGGCAGCCTTCAGCGACAGCAGGAACACCGGCACCGCACCGTCCTGGAACCGCCGCACCATGGCCTCCCGCGCGGCCACCGACGTCCCGCCGTGCAGGAACTGCGACGCCACCCCACGCGCCGCGAGATGCCGCTCGATGATCCGCGCCATGGCGACGTACTGGGTGAAGACCAGCACGCTCGCGCCCTCGGCCAGGATCGTGCCGAGCAGCTCGTCCAGCAGCTCCAGCTTCCCGGACCGCCCCCCGATGACCGGCTGTTCCTCCTTGAGGTACTGGGCCGGATGGTTGCAGATCTGCTTCAGACCGGTCAGCAGCTTCACGATCAGCCCGCGCCGCGCCATGTCGTCGGCGGCGGCGATCCGCTCCAGCGTCTCGCGCACCACGGCCTCGTACAGGCCCGTCTGCTCCGTGGTGAGCGACACCGCGCGGTCCGTCTCCGTCTTCGGCGGCAGCTCGGGCGCGATCCCTGGATCGCCCTTGCGGCGGCGCAGCAGGAACGGGCCCACCAGCCGGGCCAGCCGCTCCGCGGCCACCGGGTCCCGGCCGCCCTCGACGGCCTGCGCGTACCGGGTGCGGAAGGTGCCGAGCCGCCCCAGCAGACCCGGTGTCGTCCAGTCCAGGATCGCCCACAGCTCCGACAGGTTGTTCTCGACCGGAGTGCCGGTGAGCGCCACCCTTGCGCGCGATCCGATGGAGCGCAGCTCCCGCGCGGTCGCCGCGTACGGGTTCTTCACGTGCTGCGCCTCGTCCGTGACGACCAGCCCCCACGGCACCTCGGCGAGCCGTGCCGCGTCCAGCCGCATCGTGCCGTACGTCGTGAGCACGAACTCGCCGTCCGCGAGGTCGGCCAGATCGCGCCGGGGACCGTGGAAGCGGCGCACCGGCGTCCCGGGCGCGAACCTCTCGATCTCCCGCTGCCAGTTGCTCATCAGGGACGTCGGACAGACCACCAGGGTGGCGCCCGCGGACGCCGGATCGGACTGCCGGTGCAGATGCAGGGCGATCAGCGTGATCGTCTTACCGAGGCCCATGTCGTCGGCCAGACAGCAGCCCAGCCCCAGGGACGTCATCCGCGCCAGCCAGTCCAGCCCGCGCCGCTGGTAGTCCCGCAGCGTGGCGGCCAGCGCGGCGGGCTGCTCCACCGGCTCCTGGCCCTCGGGGTCGGTGAGGCGCTCCCGCAGGGCCGCCAGCCAGCCCGTGGGCTGTACGTCCACCGGCCGCCCGTCCACCTCCGCTGAGCCCGTCAGGGCGGCGCTCAGCGCGGCGACGGGAGAGATCTTGCCGTCCTGCCGGGCGCGGGCCCGCCGTACCGCCTCCGGGTCGACCAGCACCCACTGGTCGCGCAGCCGCACCATTGGCCGCCCGGCCTCCGCGAGCCGGTCCAGTTCCTCGCGCGTCAACTCCTGGCCGCCCAGCGCGAACCGCCAGTTGAAGGCGAGCAGCGCGTCGGTGGACAGGAACGACGGCGTGCCGGACGCCGCCCGGCCGGGCCCCTCGCCGTCGGGCGGGCCGACCACCGCGCGGGTGGTCAGTTCCCGGGCCAGCTCCCTGGGCCAGTGCACCTCTACCCCCGCGGCGGCCAGGGCGCGGGAGCCCTCACCGAGCAGTTCCCCGACCTCGTCGTCGGCGAGTTCCATCGCGTCCGGTGTGGCGGCCGACAACAGCGGGGTCAGCGCGGGCCAGGCCCGCGCGGCGCGGCGCAGCGCCACGAGGACATCCATCCGGGCGCGCGCACCGAACCCGACCGTGTCCTCCCCGCCCGCCCATACGGCGGCGGCGTCCGCGAGCAGCGTGGGGTCACCGACACCGTGCACCTGCGGCACCGCGCGGAACCGCGGTCCCGCCCCGCTGTCCACGGTGCCGCCCTCCGGCTCCCAGGGCGGCGTCCCGACCTCGATCCGCAGCGAGATCCGTACCCCCGCGTCATGACCGGCGGCCACGTCGTCGGCCCACGCGCGGTGACCGGGAACGTGCTGCGGCTGCGGCACCGCGTAGGCCGGGCCTCCGGTGACGAGGGTCGCCGCGGGCGAGCGCGGCAGGGTGTCGGCGACGGCGTCCAGGAAGGCGCGCAGCAGCCGTTCCGGCGCGGGCAGCCGCAACGGGGCAGCGGCGCCGGGCAGCGGTACGGCGTGTGCCTCGGGCGGCATGGCAGCCGCCAGCGCGCGGACCCGCTCGGCGTCCTCGGCGCGCAGCGGACCCGCCCGCCAGGCGTCCAGGTCTTCGGCGGACAGGCCGGGCAGCAGCAGGCCCCGCGCGGTGAGGTGCAGCGCCAGCACGGAGGCCGCGCCCCAGAACGCGGTGGACCGGTGGGCGGCCGGGTCGGTCCGGGCCCGGGTGAGGACGGGCAGCGCGGCACGCACCGGCAGCAGCACCGCGGGCACCTCGGCGGCGGCCACACCGATGGGCGTGGGGACGACGACGGTCAGTTCCCCGGCCGATCCGGCACCGACCAGGGGCGGATCACCGCCGTCGGCGTGCCAGAACGCGACCGTGCCCGCGCGGGCCGGATCACCGGGAAGGAACAGGGAGCAGCAGCGGATCAGTTCGTCGGTCTCGGGCGGGGTGGCCATCGGCGTGCTCTGCACAGCTCTGCCATGCTCCTCAAATTTGACTACGTGGCGTCGGAGTCGCCGAGGGTACAGGATCGAAGGGGGCTTCCTGGCATGACCGCGCAGTGATCCGGGTCACGGAGGCGCTGATGGAGGGGCGTCGGCCAGAACAGCCCCAGAAAGGTCCCGGAACAGTCAGGGACGGCTCAGGGGTATGAGTCAGGGACGTATCAGGGTAGCCGTCCGGAACCGCGGGGAGCGCGGGCCCGTTTTCAGAACAGAGAGCGGCAAGGGCCGCGGAGGAGGCGACACCATGTCGAAGAACGCCAAGATCGCCGCCGGTGGTGTGGCGGTCGGCATCATCCTGCTGATATGGCTGCCCTGGTGGGCGGCGCTGCTGATCGTGCTCGGAGTACCGGCCGCCGCGTATCTCACGCTCGACCCCGCGCAGCGCCGCAGGCTGCGCCGGGTCACTCGCAAGGAGATCGGCCGCTGAGCCGGGGCCCGGCCACGGGCTGAACCGACCGCCGGGCCGACATCCCGCCGCCGCGCGGCCCCGGCCCCGTCAGCTGGGACGTACGGCCATCCTGTCCAGCGCCGCCAGCAGACCGGGCAGTTCCCGGCCGCGGCCCACGGGCAGTACCTCACCGGGCTCCTCGTCCAGCAGCACGAAGGCGATGTCGTCGGTGCGGGCCACCAGCGACCAGCCGGGACCGTCCGCGCGCAGGGTGCGGGCGTCGCCCGGGGCGAAGGAGGAGCGGACCCGGCCCAGGGGCGGCGGGGAGTCCACATAGGCGCGGGCCTCGGCGAGCACCCGGCGTATGCCGCTGTGCCCGGTGGTCGGCGGGGCACTCGTCGCCGTCGCGGTCGCCGCCGCCCGGGGTTCGGCGGAGGTGGCCGCGTCGGAGGTGAGGGGCCGGGACGCCGCGGGTGCTTCGACCGTCCCGGGAGTCCCGGTTGCCGTGGCGGTCATGGGCGCTGCCTGTGCCGGGTCCGTGGTCTTCGGCCGCCCGGCGTCCGGACCGCCGTGCGGGCCGGGGGTCGTCGTGCCGCTCGCCTCGTCGGCAGGGCCTGCCTTGCCTGCCTCGTCCGGCGTGCCCGTCCCGCCCGGCGTGGTGGCTCCGGACCCGGCGGCGCCCTGGGCGAAGTCGGCGTCGTCGATCTGCTCGCGCCACACGCTCCAGTGCAGTGCGATCTCGTCGGCGCCGAGACGTCGCTGAGCGGGACCCCACACCGAGGTGTCCGGCGGCGTCAGGGCGGGGCCACCGGCGATCTCGGGGGCGGGATCGTGCGGCGCGGGCACCCCGGGGGCGGCCACGGCCACCGCGAGCGGCCAGCCCGGCAGCGCGGCCACGACCGACCGCTCGTCCGGCGACAGGTCGTACTCCATACCGCAGTCCCAGGCGGCGACGGCCACGGCCACCAGTGAGACGTCGTCGGTCGCCACGGTCCAGCGGGCACCTTCGCCGTCCTGGCCGAGCACCAGCCCGTATCCGTCGGCGAGGGGTGCGAGCCCGAGCGCCGTACAGGCCGCGGGGTAGTCGTCGCCGAGCACGCTCGGGAACTGCGCGGGCGTCAGCAGCACCGCGGTGAGCACATAGAGTGCGTCGTCCTCGGCGGCGACGGCGTTCTCGCCCGTCCCGGACATGCCAGCCTCCCCAGGTTCGTCCAATCGCGCGCACCCTAGTGCGACCGGCGGCACCTTGTCACGACTTCCCGACCGCGCGGAGCTGGGACGATCGGGCTGGACCGGGCGAATCGACCACCCCGAACGACATGACCGGCCAGGCGACTCCGAGGGCCCACCAGGTGACCCTTCCGTCCCTGGCGCAGTGCTCACCCGCTCTTAACGAACTTAACGGCGGGAAGCCGCAGCCCACTTGACGACCGCCGTGACGACGGGATCTCCCGGACGGATCACCCTGCGGGAACCCTCCGTAGCCCCGAAGCACCTGGGGCGCGGGCCAGATGGTCGATGGTCAGGCGGCCGAAGCGCTCACCGCGCCGAGAGCGAATCCGACGGCCGACTCCCGGTGCGCCGACGCGTGGCCGGGGTCAGCCGTCCCGCTGGGCCAGCACCAGGAACTGGGCGTCCTCGTCCACGTACGAGGTCATGCGCCAGCCCGAGGCGGCCAGCAGCGGGCGGAGGTTGGGTTCCGCGCGCAGGTCGTCCGGGGTGATCCGGCGGCCCTGGCGGGCCGCGAGGGCGGCGCGGCCGATGGGATGGAAGAGGGCGAGCCGACCGCCGGGCCGGACGACGCGGTGCAACTCCCGCAGGTTGTCCGCCGGGTTCGGCAGATGGGCGATCAGTCCGGCCGCGAAGACGGCGTCGAGGGACTCCGTGCGCAGCGGCAGCGCGGAGACGTCGGTGAGCAGCAGACGGCCGTCGCGGTGCCGTCCGGCCCGTACGGCGGCGGCCAGCATCGCCGGGGTCAGATCCGCCCCGAGGACCAGCCCGGAGGCGCCCACGGCGGCACGCAGCGGCGTCAGGGCGCGGCCGGTGCCACATCCGGCGTCCAGAACCCGGCCCCCCTCGCGCAGACCGAGCGCGGCAGCCGCGGCGGCGTAGGCGGGCCCGTCGTCCGGGAACTTGCTGTCCCAGTCGGCCGCGCGGGCGGTGAAGAACTCCTGCACATGCGTACGGTCGTCGCTCATGCCCGCATGATCTCTCACCGACAGGGACGACGACTGTGCGCACACGTTCGAACGTGACGTGATCGAACGGGTACATAGCTGTGTCATATTCCACCAGTTATCGAAACGCGCTCCCTTTGTGCGGCCCTGTCCGGACTAGCGTCCCTTGGCCATGGGACACCTGGACCACGCCACCTTCGGTTGGCTCACCCCCGCGCTGTCGTACGCGATGGCCTGCATAGGCGCCGCGCTCGGACTGCGCTGCACCGTCCGCGCGCTCGCCACCACCGGCCGCGTCCGCCGCAACTGGCTGATCACCGCCGCCTCCGCCATCGGCACCGGCATCTGGACCATGCACTTCGTGGCCATGCTCGGTTTCGGCGTCAGCGGCACCGACATCCGCTACGACGTGCCGCTGACCATCCTCAGTCTCGCCGTCGCCATGGTCGTCGTCTGCGCCGGTGTGTTCGCCGTCGGCTACAGCCGGGACCGGAACCGCGCGCTGCTGCTCGGCGGGCTGACCACCGGGCTCGGCGTCGCGAGCATGCACTACCTCGGCATGGCCGCGGTCCGGCTCCACGGGGATGTGCGCTACGACCCCGCCCTGGTCGCGCTCTCCGTGGTGATCGCGGTCGTCGCGGCGACCGCGGCGCTGTGGGCGGCGCTCAACATCAGCTCACCCGTCGCCGTCACCGTCGCCTCCCTCGTGATGGGCCTGGCGGTCAGCAGCATGCACTACACCGGCATGTTCGCGGTCGAGGTGCGGGTGACGCCTTCCGACGCGGCCCTGCCCGGCGCCACGGCGATGCAGTTCATCTTCCCCCTCGCCGTCGGCCTCGGGTCGTACCTCTTCCTGACCTCGGCCTTCGTCGCGCTGTCGCCCACCACGGGCGAGCGTGAGGCGTCCGCCTCGGCCCAGCGGCCGGTCGTCGGCGCGGCGCGCTGAACGCCTGCCCGTCCCCGACTCGGCGCGGAGGCCGTCCCGCACGGGTCCGGAGGGCTCGCGAGTGCGGCGCGGACGCCGTCCGGCACGGCTCCGGAGGACCGGGAGCGTGGCGCGGACGCTGCCCGGCGCCGAACGAGCCGGTCACCGGGCCGGGTCCGGAGGCCGGACATGTACGCCGGACACCTGAGCGCCGTCCGTATGTCCCGCTCACAGCCCGGTGGAAGCCCGCCCAGCGCCCCTGGTGCTCAGCGTCGACTCCCCAAGCCAGCCCTCCCGCGGCCGGACAGCCGCCCCCTTCCGACAAGTCCCCTGACAGGCCCGCCCCCAAGACCCCTGACGAGCGAGGAGGCCATGCGTACACCCCGCAGAGCCATCACGGCCGACGGCGGCCCGCCGCCCACGCCCCCCGTACGCGGACGCCGCGCCCATGCCGGGCGCCCGGCCGACGAGTCCCCGGACGGGGCCACGGCGGCGGACGGCAGCCCGGCGCCGCCCGAACCGGCGGAGTCACCGGCGCAGGCGGGCCCGTCCGGCACACACCGGGCCCGGAGCACGTCCCCGCGTGCCGGGCGCCGCCGCATGCGCCCCCGTACCGTTCGCGCCAAGATCATCTGTCTGCTGATGGTCCCCGTCGTCTCGCTCCTCGCCCTGTGGGCGTACGCCACCGTCACCACCGCCCAGGACGTGTCACGGCTGCGCCAGTTGCAGCGCGTGGACGCCGAGGTCCGCACGCCGGTGGCCACCGCCGTCGTCGCGCTCCAGGCCGAACGCGCCGCCGCCGTACGCCACGCCACGGCCCCCGCCGACGGCGACGCGGACGACATCAAGCGGCTCGCCGGGAACACCGACCGGGCGATCGCCGCCCTGCGGCTGGGCGACGACGCGACCGTCGCCGACGCCCGGGAACTGCCCGCCGGAGTGGCACGGCGCCTGGAGGCCTTCGTCAGCGGCGCGGAACGCCTGCCCGCGCTGCGCGCCTCCGTCCTCGACGGCCGTACCGGATGGGAGCAGACCTACCGGACGTACACCGGCAACGTCTCCGCCGCCTTCGCGGTCGGCGGCGCGCTCACCGGCATCCAGGACTCCGAACTCGGCTCCGACGCGCGCGTGCTCCTCGAATTCTCCCGCGCGGGCGAGGCCCTGGCCCAGGAGGACGCGCTGCTGGCCGGCGCGCGCCGCGCGGACGGGCTGTCGGGCGAGCGGCTGCGCCTGTTCACCGGCGCCACCGAGACCCGCCGCGCGTTCACCGGCTCCGCCGTGGCCGACCTGCGCGGCCCCGAACGCGCCGCATGGCAGCGGCTCGCCGACGGCACCGACCACGCCGCTCTCCTCACCCTGGAGGACAAGATCCTCACCAGCGGCTCCGGGACCCGTGCCCTGGCCGCCGCCCCCGAAGACGACTGGAACGACGCCTACACGCGCGTGCAGGGCGGTATGCGGACCATCGAACGGGACGCCGCGCGGGGCGTCGCCGAGCGGGCCGACCCCTTCAGCCGCGGACTGCTCACCCCGGCGGGCGCCGCGGTGCTGCTCGGCCTGGCCGCCGTCGCCGCCTCGCTCGTCATCTCCGTAGGCATCGGCCGCGCCCTCGTGGTCGAACTGGTCAGCCTGCGCAACAGCGCCCTGGAGATCGCCCGCCGCAAGCTCCCCGAGGCCATGCGCAGGCTGCGCTCGGGCGACGAGATCGACATCCGCGCGGAGGCCCCGCCAGGACCGCCCGCCGAGGACGAGACCGGACAGGTCGCCGAGGCGCTCACCACCGTCCACCGGGCCGCGCTGCGGGCCGCCGTGGAACGCGCCGAACTCGCCAGCGGGATCTCCGGGGTCTTCGTCAATCTGGCCCGCCGCAGCCAGGTCCTGGTGCACCGCCAGCTGAGCCTGCTGGACACCATGGAGCGCCGCTCCGACGACCCGGACGAACTCAGCGACCTCTTCCGCCTCGACCACCTCACCACCCGGATGCGCCGCCACGCCGAGAGCCTGATCATCCTGTCCGGCGCCGCCCCGGGCCGGGCCTGGCGGACGCCGGTCTCCCTGACCAGCGTGGCCCGCGCGGCCGTCTCCGAGATCGAGGACTACGCGCGCGTCGAGGTGCGCAGGCTCCCCGAGACGTCCCTCGCGGGCGAGGCCGTCGCCGACCTCACCCATCTGCTCGCCGAACTCGTCGAGAACGCGGCCCAGTTCTCGCCCCCGCACACCCGTGTCCGGATCACCGGCGAACCCGTCGGCAACGGCTACGCCCTGGAGGTCGAGGACCGCGGCCTGGGCATGGGTGAGGAGACCCTCGCCGACGCCAACCGGCGGATCGCCCAGTCCGAGGCGCTCGACCTGTTCGACAGCGACCGGCTCGGCCTGTTCGTGGTCAGCCGACTCGCGGCCCGGCACGGCGTCCGGGTGCACCTGAAGACCTCCCCCTACGGCGGCACCACGGCGGTCGTCCTGCTCCCGACGGCCCTGCTGCACACCGGCGCGACCCCGCAGGCGACGCCCCCTGGAGCGACGAACCCTGAGGCGACGACCCTCGAGGTGGAACGTTCCGCCGGTCAGCCGGTCACCGAGTCCGCGCGGCGGACCCGTCCACCGGGACACGCCCCCGCGCGCGTACCCGGCGGTCCCACGCCCCCGGACACCGCGGACGGCTACCGCGGGCGCCCCGTCCTCGTGGCCCCCGCCACGCCCGAGCCCGCCGCCCCGCCGCCCCCCGGAGTCACCGCCCTGCGGCTGCACCGCCCCCCGCAGGACCCCCCGGCGGCCGAGGACGACGACCTGCCCCGCCGGGTCCGCCAGGCCAGCCTCGCCCCGCAACTGCGCACCCAGCCCACCGAGCAGCCCCCGCAGCACCCCGCCCCGGCCACCGACGACACACGCACCCCCGAACTCGCGAGGGACCGCATGGCCGCCTACCGCGATGGCTGGACGCGCGGCGGAGGGCGTCACCCGGGCCGCCCCACCGCCCCCGCACCCCATCCCGGCAGTCCCCGCACCGAAGGAGATCCCGCATGATCCAGGACCCCGGCCCCGGCACCGCACAGCGGTCCGGCGCACTCGACTGGCTGCTGGACGACCTGGTGACCCGCGTGGGCGAGATACGGCACGCCGTGGTGCTCTCCAACGACGGGCTCGCCGTCGGCGCGTCCGGCGGTCTGCACCGTGAGGACGCCGAGCATCTCGCCGCCGTCGCCTCCGGCTTCCACAGCCTCGCCAAGGGCACCGGCCGCCACTTCGGCACCGGCGGGGTACGCCAGACCATGGTGGAGATGGACGACGGCTTCCTGTTCGTGGCCGCCGCGGGCGACGGCTCCTGCCTCGCCCTGCTCACCGCCGTGACCGCCGACATCGGCCTGGTCGCCTACGAGATGGCCCGCCTGGTCCGGCGTGTCGGCGAGCATCTGTACACCGCCCCGCGTGTCGGCGGCCTGCCGTCCACCGCCGGATGAGAGCGGAAGACGCCTCCAGTGAACGACGCAGCGCACGACGCCCCGCGCGAGGACGCGCCCGGCAGCCAGTGGTACGACGGCGAGGCCGGGCCCCTGGTCCGTCCGTACGCCATGACCGGCGGACGTACCCAGTCCGGACCGGCCGGCGTCCACTTCGACCTGATCACCCTGGTCACCCTCGAACCCGGCGCCCCCGCCCTCGACGACGACCCGGTGCTCGGGCCCGAGCACCGGACCCTGATCGACCTGTGCCGGGAGGAGACCCAGTCCCTCGCCGAACTGGCCGCGGGAGCCGACGTTCCGGTCGGTGTCGTCCGGGTGCTCCTCGGCGACCTGCTGGAACGGGGACAGGTGACCGTCACCCGCCCCGTACCGCCCGCGCAGCTGCCCGACGAACGGATTCTGCGTGAGGTGATCGCGGGACTGCGAGCCCTCTAGGGGGTGTCTGACCCTGCCCGCCCGCGACGGGAACGGTCAGACCCGCCCTGGCCGGCACTCGGCGGTGCGCCGTATGCCGGAGCCCCGGCGCCCAGGACGCGTGGTGCGTCGCAGCACCGCCAATCGGGCACCGACTTGTCGACAAACGTGCTCAACCGGCCAACTTGAGGGCCCGGATCGGTCACATGGGGCGAATACCGGTCCCTCCCGGCGCCGCCCCTCCGCCGTTGCCATGATGCTGCCTTCGCACACGCGGCCGAACCGCCCGTCCTCCGGTCGCACAGTCCCGAGCGGGACATACGTCCGAACCGCCCTTCGGCGTCGCCCACGCCGGCCCCTCCGAGAGAAGTGATCGATGGTCACCGAGACATCCGACGCCACCCCCGCCGACCCGACCGCCCTGGCGCTGAAGATCCTGGTCGCCGGTGGGTTCGGCGTGGGCAAGACCACCCTGGTCGGCGCCGTCAGCGAGATCAGGCCGCTGCGCACCGAGGAACTCCTCAGCGAGGCGGGCCAACTGGTGGACGACACCGACGGCGTGGACCACAAGGTCACGACCACCGTCGCCATGGACTTCGGCCGCATCACCATCCGCTCCGGCCTGTCCCTGTACCTGTTCGGCACGCCGGGCCAGGACCGCTTCTGGTTCCTGTGGGACGAACTCTCCCTGGGCGCCCTCGGTGCCGTCGTCCTCGCCGACACCCGCCGCCTGGAGGACTGCTTCCCGGCGGTGGACTACTTCGAGCACCGCCGCATCCCGTTCGTGGTCGCCGTCAACTGCTTCCCCGGGGCCCGTTCCTACGGCGCCCGGGACGTCTCGCGGGCGCTCGACCTGGACTCCGGCACCCCCGTCGTCCTCTGCGACGCCCGCGACCGCGACTCGGGCAAGGAGGTGCTCATCCGGCTGGTCGAGTACGCCGGGCGCATGCACACCGCCCGCCTCCTCGACTCGGTCAGCTGACCCGGCACCCCGAGCCGGTGCGGCGGGAAACCCCTGGCCGGGTGTCCCGCCCACCGCACCAGCCACCCATGCCACGGGCAGGCCGGCGCACCGCACACCGGACTCCCCGCCGCACCCGGGCGGACGCCACCGGATCAGTCGGCGATGTCCTTCTGCGCCAGCACCTTGTCGATCGTGACGCGCACCAGCAACTCGCCCGCCACACCATTGCGCTCGCCGAACTCCGCGGCCCGCTCCTCACCCATGTACCGGCCCCCGATCCGGCCGGCCCAGAGCCGCAACTGCTCCAGATCCTCGGAGACCCGGGCCCGGCCCTGCACGATCACGAAATCGAACGGCGGCCGGTCGTCGTCCACACACAGCGAGATCCGGCCGTCCCGCAGCAGGTTCCGTCCCTTCACCGTCTCCTTGCCGGTGTTGAACACCACCTCGTCCCCGTCCAGTACGAACCAGATGGGCGCAACGTGGGGGCTTCCGTCGGCGCGTACGGTCGCCAGCTTCCCGGTGCGGGTGCCGTGCGAGACGAACGCCCGCCATTCGTCGTCAGTCATCTTCTGTGCCATGCGCTCCATCCTGCTTGCCCGCGGCACGTTGGGTGGGGAAGGCTGGCGGGGGGATTCCCCCGGTGCCGCGGAGATCCGGCGGCAGGGGGCGAAGCCACCAGGGGAGGACGAGACCATGGCACGGACCGGCAGAGGACTCGGCTGGCTGCTCGACGATCTGACCGAACGCGTCGACCACGTACGCCACGCGCTGGTCCTGTCCAACGACGGGCTGGTCACCGGAGCGAGCACCGGACTGCGCCGCGAGGACGCCGAGCATCTCGCCGCCGTCGCCTCCGGACTGCACAGCCTGGCCAAGGGCTCCGGACGGCACTTCGGCGCGGGCGGAGTACGCCAGACCATGGTCGAGTTCGAGGAGGCGGTGCTGTTCGTCACCGCCGCCGGAAGCGGCAGCTGCCTGTGCGTCCTCAGCGGCGCCGAAGCCGACATCGGCCGCATCGCCTACGAGATGACGCTGCTCGTCAACCGGGTCGGCGAACACCTCGGCGTGGACGCCAGACAACCCGAGAAAACCCCTACCGCAGACAGCTGACCTGCGGATTCTCCCCCTCGCGGAAAGTTATCCACAGGCTCGACACGAGATCGGCCGGGGCGGCTACCGTGGAGTGACCGCGAACGCACACAGCGTGAGCGAACGACTCCACGGGGGAGACCGATCATGTCATTCACCACGCTCGCCCAGCCCGACAGCACATTCTGGAGCACCGGCCGCACCGCCCGGGAACTGGGCCTCCACCAGAAAGACCTCGACCTGGCCGTCCGCCTCGGCCGCGTCCGCTCCGTAGCCGACCCGACAGGTCCGGGCCGCTGCGTCACCCGCGCCGAGATCGACCGGCTCCGCGCCCAGGACGGCTTCCCGGACACCCTCAGGGACAGCGTCCGGGCGGTCGCCGCCTCCCACGGCGGCGAACTGCTGGGCATCACCCCCGAGCGGCTCACCCGCCTCGCCAAACTGGGCCTCCTGGTCCCCGTGTCCTTCTACGTCAACCGCTACCGCTCGCTGGTCTGGCTGTACCTCGCCGAGGAACTCCGCGACTTCGCCGCCGACGAGCGCAACGCCCGCCATCTCGCCAAGCGCCTGCCCAAGGCGATGGTGACCCTGGTCAACGAAGGACTGGATCTACGCCCCCGCAACTGGCGCGGACGCCATCTGGGCCTGCTGCTCCGCCAGACCGAGGACCCCTGGGCCCAGGCCGCGGCCATCGCCTCCCTCCTCGACCGGGCCCTGGTCTGCGACATCGTCCGCGACCCATACGAACGAGCCCACCTCAACCGGTTCCGGCCCCTGCCGCCCGTCCACGGCTCACCGGGCTCCCCGGCGGCGGACACCGCGGCTTGGGTGATGACCGCCACCGACACCGACGAGATCGACTGGCTGCGCACCGACCTCGCCCAGGCACTCGCCGACGCCCGCACCGCACACCCCGCACCCCACCCGGCACCCGACCCGACAGGACCCCACCACGCGCCCCCGCCGCCCCGGCCGACCGCCCGAGGCCCCCTCACACACCCGCCCGCCACCGCCGGGCCCGCCGGCCCCGGACCCGGCAGGGTCGCACGCCGACCCCGAGGCCCGCTGAGCTGGTTCCGCAGGCGCACCCCCTGACCTACAGCGCCCGGAACAGGCCCTCCTGCACGACCGACACCAGCAGACGCCCCTCGCGGTCATAGATCCGGCCCCGGGCCAGCCCCCGCCCGCCCGTCGCGATCGGCGACTCCTGGTCGTACAGGAACCACTCATCGGCACGGAACGGCCGGTGGAACCACATCGCGTGGTCCAGCGACGCCATGTCGAAACCCCGGGGACCCCACAGCGGCTCGACTGGGAGTCGCACCGCGTCCAGCAGCGTCATGTCGCTGGCGTAGGTCAGGGCGCAGGTGTGCACCAGCGGATCGTCACCGAGCGGACCGACCGCGCGCATCCACACCGCGCTGCGCGGCTCGGCGCCCTCGACCTCCTCGGGCGTCCAGCGCAGCCGGTCCACATAGCGGATGTCGAAGGGCTGACGGCGCGCCATGCGCTCCCACCGCTCGGGGAGCGCATCCAGATGCTCCCGGATCTCGTCCGACACCGTCGGCAGCGACTCCGGATCCGGGACCACCCGGGCAGGCGGCAACTGGTGCTCGAAAGAACCTTGTTCAGGCTTGTGGAAGGAGGCGGTGAGATTGAAGATCGTGCGGCCCTGCTGCACCGCGGTGACCCGGCGGGTGGTGAACGACCTGCCGTCCCGCACCCGTTCGACCTGGTACACGATCGGCACCCCCGGGCGCCCCGGACGCAGGAAGTACGCGTGCAGCGAGTGCACCGGGCGGTCGCCCTCGGTGGTGCGGCCGGCCGCCACCAGCGCCTGCCCCGCCACCTGCCCGCCGAAGACCCGCTGGAGCGACTCCTGGGGGCTGCGGCCACGGAAGATGTTGACCTCGATCTGCTCCAGGTCGAGCAGATCCACGAGCCGTTCAGCCGGGTTCGTCATGACCGTCCTCAACGATGTCCTGCGAGGGAGGGAAAAGCGCCGGAACCAGGGCTCACAACTGGCCGACGTCGATCACCTTGACGACGGCCCGCCCCTCGGCGTCCGAGGCGGTGAGATCGACCTCGGCACTGATGCCCCAGTCGTGGTCACCGCGCGGGTCGTCGAAGATCTGCCGGACCCGCCACAGCGCGTTCTGCGGCTCCTCCTGGATGACCAGCAGCTTCGGTCCGCGCGCGTTGGGACCCGTCCCCAGATCGTCGTACTCGTCCCAGTACTTGTCCATCGCCTCGCCCCAGGCATCCGCGTCCCAGCCCGCCTCGGCATCCAGCTCGCCCAGCTCGTCCACATGATCCAGGGCGGCCAGCTCCACCCGGCGGAACAGCGCGTTGCGGACCAGCACACGGAAGGCACGCGCGTTGGTGGTGACCGGCTTCACCTCGTCGGCCTTCTCCTGGGCCTCCTCGGCGGTCATCTCCTCCGGGTTGGCGAGCTGCTCCCACTCGTCCAGCAGACTGGAGTCGACCTGGCGGACCGTCTCCCCCAGCCACTCGATGAGGTCCTGGAGGTCCTCCGACTTCAGATCGTCGGGGATGTTGTGGTCGAGAGCCTTGTAGGCGCTGGCGAGATAGCGCAGCACGATGCCCTCGGTACGGGCCAGCTCGTACAACGAGACCAGCTCCGTGAACGACAGCGCCCGCTCGTACATGTCCCGCACCACCGACTTCGGCGACAGCGGATGATCCCCGACCCAGGGGTGGCTCCGGCGGTACGTGTCGTACGCGTGGAAGAGCAGCTCCTCCAGCGGCTTGGGGTACGTGACGTCCTGGAGCCGCTCCATACGCTCCTCGTACTCGACGCCGTCCGCTTTCATCGCGGCCACCGCCTCGCCCCGCGCCTTGTTCTGCTGGGCGGCCAGGATCTGACGGGGATCGTCCAGCGTGGACTCCACCACGGACACCATGTCGAGCGCGTAGGACGGCGACTCCGGGTCGAGGAGCTCGAACGCGGCCAGCGCGAACGTGGACAGCGGCTGATTCAGCGCGAAGTCCTGCTGGAGATCGACCGTGAGGCGCACGATGCGGCCCTCCGCGTCCGGCTGGTCCAGCTTCTCGACGATGCCGCCGTCCAGCAGCGAACGGTAGATCGCGATGGCCCGCCGGATGTGCCGCAGCTGCTGCTTGCGCGGCTCGTGGTTGTCCTCCAGGAGATGACGCATGGCGTCGAAGGCATTGCCGGGCCGGGCGATCACCGACAGCAGCATGGTGTGCGTGACCCGGAACCGCGACGTCAGCGGCTCCGGCTCGGACCCGATCAGCTTCTCGAAGGTGTCCTCGCTCCAGGCGACGAAACCCTCCGGCGCCTTCTTGCGGACCACTTTGCGGCGCTTCTTCGGATCGTCACCGGCCTTGGCGAGCGCCTTGTCGTTCTCGATCACATGCTCCGGAGCCTGCGCGACCACGTAACCCGCCGTGTCGAATCCCGCACGGCCCGCCCGCCCGGCGATCTGATGGAACTCCCGGGCGCGCAGCGTACGGACCCGGCTGCCGTCGTACTTGGTCAGCGCCGTGAACAACACGGTGCGGATCGGGACATTCACCCCCACCCCGAGGGTGTCCGTACCGCAGATGACCTTCAGCAGACCGGCCTGGGCCAGCTTCTCCACCAGACGCCGGTACTTGGGCAGCATCCCCGCGTGGTGCACCCCGATACCATGCCGGACATAACGGGACAGATTCCTGCCGAACTTGGTGGTGAAACGGAAGTTCCCGATCAGCTCGGCGATCTGCTCCTTCTCCTCACGCGAACACATGTTGATGCTCATCAGCGCCTGCGCCCGCTCCACCGCCTGGGCCTGCGTGAAATGCACGATGTACACCGGCGCCTGCCGGGTCTCCAGCAACTCGGTCAGCGTCTCCGTCAGCGGCGTGCGCCGATACGTGTAGGACAACGGGACCGGGCGGGTGGCCGACCGGACCACCGACGTCGGCCGACCCGTGCGCCGCTTGAGATCCTTCTCGAACATCGAGACATCGCCCAGCGTCGCCGACATCAGCACGAACTGCGCCTGCGGCAACTCCAGCAGCGGGATCTGCCACGCCCAGCCCCGGTCCGGCTCGGCGTAGAAATGGAACTCGTCCATCACCACCTGACCGACATCCGCGCCCTTGCCGTCACGCAACGCGATCGACGCGAGCACCTCCGCCGTACAGCAGATCACCGGCGCGTCCGCGTTCACGGAAGCGTCACCGGTGAGCATGCCGACATTCTCGGTACCGAAGATCTTGCACAGCTCGAAGAACTTCTCCGAGACCAGCGCCTTGATAGGAGCCGTGTAGAACGTCACCTCGTCCCGGGCCAGCGCCGCGAAATGCGCGCCCGCCGCGATCATGCTCTTCCCGGAACCGGTCGGCGTGGAAACGATCACGTTCGCCCCCGACACGGCCTCGATCAGCGCCTCCTCCTGATGCGGATAGAGCGTGAGACCGCGCTCCTGGGCCCACGACTCGAAGGCGTCATAGAGGGCGTCGGGGTCGGCGGTCGGCGGCAGCTGATCGATGAGCGTCACGCCCCCATCTTGCCTGGCCCGACCGCCCAGCGGGGAATCGGCTGCCGACCCGAAGATCGCGAACGCTACGCTGTGTCGCCGACGTGGCGTCAGCGCACACGGCCAACTGGACAGCGGCACAGGAAGAATGGGGCGGGCAGCGGCGATGATGGGACCAGCACACTCACTGTCGGGAGCCGCCGCCTGGCTCGGCGTCGGCGCCGCCTCCGCCGCAGCCGGGCACACCATGCCCTGGCCGGTCCTCCTCGTCGGCACCCTGATCTGCGCCGGAGCCGCCCTCGCCCCCGACCTCGACCACAAGGCGGCCACCATCTCGCGGGCCTTCGGGCCGATCTCCCGCGCCCTGTGCGAGATCGTCGACAAGCTGTCCTTCGCCGTCTACAAGGCCACCAGGAAACAAGGCGACCCACGGCGCACCGGCGGCCACCGCACCCTCACCCACACCTGGGTCTGGGCCGTACTCATCGGCGGCGGGGCCTCCGCCCTGGCCATCACCGGCGGACGCTGGGCCGTCCTCGCCATCCTCTTCGTCCACATGGTGCTGGCCATCGAGGGCCTCCTGTGGCGCGCGGCCCGCCCCAGCAGCGACGTCCTGGTCTGGCTGCTCGCCGCCACCAGCGCCTGGATTCTCGCCGGCGTCCTGGACAAGCCGGGCAACGGAGCCGACTGGCTGTTCACGGACCCGGGCCAGGAATACCTGTGGCTGGGCCTGCCGATCGTGCTCGGCGCCCTCGTGCACTGCGTCGGGGACGCGCTGACCGTGTCCGGCTGCCCGATCCTGTGGCCGATCCCCATCGGCCGCAAGCGCTGGTACCCGCTGGGCCCGCCCAAGGCTCTCCGGTTCCGGGCGGGCAGCTGGGTGGAGCTGAAGGTCCTGATGCCGGTGTTCATACTGCTCGGCGGAGTGGGTGGGGCGGCGGCGCTCAACGTCATCTGACCTGGACGGAAGGCCGGGCGGGGAGGAGAGCCGGGCGGGGGAGGGGCGCGGGCCGCGTGGACCGGGCGGCGCGGTGACGCCGACCGGGCCATCGCGGAGGGCGGGGCGACGGGGATCGGCGGGATCAGCCGGATCAGCTGGATGAGCTGGATGAGCTGGATGAGCTGGATCAGCGACGGCTTGGTAGGGCGCGCGGCACTCGGCCAGGGGCGTCAGGGAACGCCGAGTGTCGTCCGGTGGCTGGGCGGGCTCCGTCGAACAGGCACATTCGCATACGCGGTGCATGTGGGTGCCGAGGCTTCCGGTGCGCTGAGGCGTCGCGTCGAGGGGGCCGGTCGTGTCGCTGCCGATGCGCGGTGGAGATCGCGTTCGCGGTGCTCGGGGCGGGATGACGTCCGGCGGAATCCCCGATGGCCCGGGGACTCGACGGTGGGCGGAACGGACGCGTCGGCTCAGGAGGCCGAGCCGGACGACGGTCCGTCGCCGGTGCCGTAGCGCTTCTCGAACCGGGCGACCCGGCCCTCGGAGTCCACGGTCCGGGCCTTGCCGGTGTAGAAGGGGTGGCTCTCGGAGGAGATCTCGACATCCACGACGGGGTAGGTCTCGCCGTCGTCCCACTCGATGGTGGTGTCGCTGGTCGCGGTGGACCGGGTGAGGAAGGCATATCCGGCGGCGCGGTCGCGGAAGACGACGGAGTGGTAGTCGGGGTGCTTGTCCTGCTGCATGAGGGCTCCTGTCACTGCGGCGGCACGATGGCCGGGCGGGCGGGGGGACGGCGGACACCAGGGAGGTGGGGGGAGGGGCGGGTGGGGGAGGGAGGGGGCGGGGGGGGAGGGGCCCCCTCCCCGTCAACCGAGCGAGTCCTCGTCCACGACATGCATCGCCGCCTCCTCCGCCGAAGCCGCCGCGCCGTCGATGCCGACATCCGTGGCGACCAGGGCGCTCTCCTCGTCCTCGTGCGCTCCTTCGTCCGGGGCGACGAGGCGGCCGGAGCGGTCGGCGCCGACCTCGTTGTCCCAGAGTTCGCCGTCGGTGCCGTCGGTGTCGCCCAGTCCGTCGCCGTCGGGTGCGGCGAGGTCGGGCAGTTCCTCGGCGAGTCGCTGGTCCAGGGTCTCGCCCGCGTGGCGTTCGGCGGCGGTGACGTCGTCGCGCTCCACCGCCCAGGGGCGTTCCGGTGGGGACCAGCCGCGGTCGAGGGGGTCCTCGACGCCGTCGTCCAGGAGTGTGTCCTCGGGATCGAGCAGTCCCGCGTCGTCCTGGACCTCGGACCCGTCGGGCTGGTAGACGTCGTCCCCCCATCCCTCGGCGCTGTTCACAGATACCTCCAGGTGGTGGGGACGGTCCCGTCGAGCGGGCCTCGCCAAGGCCGCCGGGCGCGGCGGCGGCCCCGTGCGCGGGGAGCGCCCGCCCGGCAGAGGACCGGAGGCTTCCCGGTTCCCGGCACAGCGCGGGCCGGCGTCGCGAACGAGCCGTTGCCGCTGCCCATATCCAGCCTTCCACCCCTCTTCGGGACCGCGCAACGCCACGAGATGGGGGGTGACGGAGAGTACGCGGGGCAGACGGCACCGAGGAACGGCGGCCCTCGGTGCCGCCCTGGTGGTCAGACCGCTCGGAGGCGGCCCGGGACGAGCACCGAGCACTGAGCACCCTGTACATGTGCCGGGTACTGCGACCGAGCGCCTTGTACGCGAACCTACCGCGTACCGAGCGGCTGCCGGCCTCCCCGGCGTCGCCTCATCCGTGCCAGGACTTCCACAGCGCCGCGTACGCCCCGTCCGCCGCGACCAGTTCCTGATGGCTGCCCAGTTCACTGATGCGGCCGTTCTCGACGACGGCGATGACATCGGCGTCATGGGCGGTGTGCAGGCGGTGGGCGATGGCGACGACCGTGCGGCCGTCCAGGACGCGGGCCAGGGAGCGTTCCAGGTGCCGGGCCGCGCGCGGGTCGAGCAGGGACGTCGCCTCGTCCAGCACCAGGGTGTGCGGGTCGGCCAGGACCAGGCGGGCGAGGGCGATCTGCTGGGCCTGGGCCGGGGTGAGGGCCAGGCTCCCGGAGCCGACCTCGGTGTCGAGACCCTGGTCCAGGGCGCGGGCCCAGCCGTCGGCGTCGACCGCTCCGAGCGCCGCCCACAGCTCGGCGTCCTCGGCGGCGGCGCGCGCGAGGCGCAGATTGTCGCGCAGGGAGCCCACGAACACATGGTGTTCCTGGTTGACCAGGGCCACATGGGAGCGCACCCGCTCGGCGGTCATGCCGGAGAGTTCGGCGCCGCCCAGGGTCACGTGGCCGGTGCGGGGGCCGTAGATGCCCGCGAGCAGCCTGCCGAGGGTGGACTTGCCCGCGCCGGACGGGCCCACCAGGGCCAGCCGGGTGCCGGGGGCGACCTCCAGGGAGACCTTGCGCAGGACGTCCACGCCGTCGATGTAACCGAAGTGCACCTGGTCGGCCTGTACATGTCGGCCGTCCGGGGCCAGGGAGGCGTCCCCGGTACCCGGCTCGATGTCGCGGACACCGACCAGCCGCGCCAGCGACACCTGTGCCACCTGAAGCTCGTCGTACCAGCGCAGGATCAGACCCACCGGGTCCACCAGCATCTGGGCGATGAGCGCGCCGGTGGTGAGCTGGCCGACGTCCATCCAGCCCTGGAGGACGAAGACCCCGCCGATCATCAGCACCGATCCGAGGACCGTCACATGGGTGATGTTGATGACCGGGAACAGCACCGAGCGCAGCCACAGCGTGTACCGCTCCCAGGCGGTCCACTCCTTGATCCGCTGGTCGGACAGCGCGGTGCGCCGCTCGCCGAGGCGGTGCGCCTCGACGGTGCGGCCCGCGTCGACGCTCTCGGCCAGCACTGCGGCGACCGCCGCGTATCCGGCCGACTCGGAACGGTACGCGGACGGCGCCCGCCGGAAGTACCAGCGGCAGCCCACGATCAGCAGCGGCAGCGCCAGCAGTACGGCGGCGCCGAGCGGCGGCGCGGTGACGACCAGGCCGCCGAGCAGCAGCGCGGTCCACACCACGCTGATGGCCAGCTGGGGCACGGCCTCGCGCATGGCGTTGGCGAGCCGGTCGATGTCGGTGGTGATCCGGGAGAGCAGGTCGCCGGTCCCGGCGCGCTCCAGGACGCCGGGCGGCAGCCCGACCGACCGCACGAGGAAGTCCTCGCGCAGATCGGCCAGCATCCGCTCGCCGAGCATCGCCCCGCGCAGCCGTACCTGGTGCACGAACACGGCCTGGATCAACAGGGCGGCGAGGAACAGCCCGACGGTGGGCCCCAGGCGCAGGTCGGAGGCGCGGTCGGAGACCCGCTCGACCAGGCCGCCGAGCAGATAGGGGCCGACCATCGAGGCGACGACGGCGGCCGTGTTCACCCCCATCAGCACCAGGAAGGCCCCGCGGTGACGGCGGAACAGTTCCTTCACATACGCGCGCACGGTGGCCGGGGCCCCGACCGGCAGGGTGCTCGCGGTCGTCGGGGCCGCCGGGTCGTACGCCGGGGGCGCCACGCCGATCATGCGCTCTCCTCGATGTCGTCGGCGGCTGTGCCGCCCTCTTCGGTACGCGTGTCATACGTGCCGTCGTTCTGAACGCCTGTCCTGGAGCCCGTTCTGGAGCCGGTTCCGGGCGTGGCGAGTGCCGTCGCCGCCTCCTCGTCCGGCTCGCGGGTCACCACCGCCCGGTAGCGGGGCTCGCTGTGGACCAGCTCGCGGTGCACGCCCACCGCGGCGACCGTGCCGTCATGGACCAGGACCACGCGGTCCGCGCGGTCGAGCAGCAGCGGTGAGGAGGTGAACACCACCGTCGTGCGCCCCTTGCGCAGGTCACGGACGCCTCGCGCGATCCGGGCCTCGGTGTGCGAGTCGACGGCCGAGGTCGGCTCGTCCAGGACCAGCACCTCCGGGTCGGTGATCAGCGAGCGGGCGAGCGCCAGCCGCTGCCGCTGCCCGCCGGACAGGGAACGTCCGCGTTCGGTGAGGTGGGCGTCCAGCGGGTCGGTCACGTCCAGCGAGCCCTGGAGCAGGGCCGCGAGCACGTCGTCGCACTGCGCCGCGGACAGCGCCGCCTCCGGTGCGATCCGCCCGGAACCGGGCACGTCCAGCAGATGGCGCAGCGTGCCGGAGAGCAGAACCGGGTCCTTGTCCTGGACCAGTACGGCGGTACGCGCCGAGGCGAGCGGCAGCTCGTCCAGCGGTACGCCGTCCAGCTGCACGGACGTGCCCTGCTCGGAGGGGTGCCCGCCGAGCCGCTCGGCCAGCCGCCCGGCCGCGTCCGGATCGCCGCACACCACGGCCGTCAGCTCGCCGGTCGGCGCCCGCAGCCCGGTCTCCGGGTCGTACAGGTCGCCGCTCGGCGTCTCGGCCTCGCGGGAGCCGCGGGTGTCGGTGGCCCGCTCCAGGGCCAGCACACGGGCGGCCCGCCGCGCGGACGGCCGTGAGAAGGAGTACGCCATGGCGATCTCCTCGAAGTGCCGCAGGGGGTAGCTGAGGATCATCACCGCGCTGTAGACGGTGACCAGTTCACCGACGGTGATGGTGCCTTCGCGGGCCAGGCCGATGCCGTACCAGACCACGCCGATCAGCAGCAGGCCCGGGAGCAGGATCTGGATCGCGGCTATCAGGGCCCACATGTGGGCGCTGCGCACGGCCGCGTGGCGGACCTCCTGGGAGGCGCTGCGGTAGCGGTCGAGGAAGAGTTCCTCGCCGCCGATGCCGCGCAGCACCCGCAGTCCGGCCACGGTGTCCGAGGCGAGTTCGGTGGCGTGGCCCGCCTTCTCGCGCTGGAAGTCGGCGCGCCGGGTGGCGCGGGGCAGCAGCGGCAGTACGGAGAGCGCCAGGACGGGCAGTCCGACGGCGACCACGACGCCCAGTGCGGGCTGGTAGACGACCAGGCCGACGGCGACCACGACGACGGTCACCAGGGCCGCGGTGAACCGGGAGACGGCCTCCACGAACCAGCCGATCTTCTCCACGTCGCCCGTGGACACCGCGACGACCTCGCCCGCCGCGACCCGCCGGGTCAGCGCGGAGCCGAGCTGGGCGGTCTTGCGGGCCAGCAGTTGCTGGACCCGGGCGGCGGCGGTGATCCAGTTGGTGACGGCGGTGCGGTGCAGGAAGGTGTCGCCGATCGCGATCCCGGCCCCGGCCAGCGCCAGCAGTCCGCCCGCGGCGGCGAGCCGCGCGCCGGAGCGGTCCACCACGGCCTCGACCGCGAGGCCGACACAGAACGGCAGCGCGGAGACCGACACGAAGTGCAGCACTCCCCAGGCCAGTGCCTTGAGCTGACCGCCCAACTGGTTCCGGAACAGCCACCTCAGGAACCGGGGCCCTGAGCGCGCGTCCGGCACACCAGGGTCGGCGTAGGGAAGGTCTTGGATCTGCATGGTGTCCCAGTGGTTCGTATCAAGGGCGGACGGTGTCGTACAGGCAGCGGTCGACTACGGGGAGTGAGGGGCAGGGGCGGTCGGTCGCCGCGCGCGTCGGCAGCAAACCGTGCAAGGTTCGCTCCGTCCCGTCGTCGAAGGCAAACGGTTTTCCCGGTGGGTGCGCCGATGTCCGGGATGGGTGCGCGCGTGGCGTCGGGCAGCGGTCGGCGCCGTCTGAGCTGGGGTTCCGTGCGTATGTGGCGTTGCGTAGGCCGGGTGCCCGGTGCCCGGTGCCCGGTGCCCGGTGTCGGTACCGCCTGCCCTGTGTCCGCTGCCCGGCGCCGACTGTCCTGGGCCCACTGCTCTGCGCGCTGCTGCACCCGGCGCACACCGGGCGCCCGGCGTACGCCCGGCGCCTCGGTCGAAGTCCGCGAGTCCCGCTGGTCAGGAACTGGTCAGCAGTCCGGTCGCGGCGCGCCGTCGATGAGCCGGTCCAGAAGTCCGCTGAAATCCGCCCGCTGTTCGATGGTGAGCGGCGCCAGGATCTCCCGTGCCGCCGCTCTGCGGGAGTCCCGCAGTGCCCGCAGGGTCTTACGGCCGTCCTCCGTCAGTTCGATCCGGATCACCCGGCGGTTGTCCGGGTCCGGGACGCGCCGCACCTGGTCGTGTGCCTCCAGGCCGTCGACCAGGCTCGTGACCGCGCGCGGCACCACTTCGAGGCGGGTGGCGAGATCGGCCATGCGCGGGGGCGCGGAGAAGTGCGCGAGGGTGCGCAGCAGCCGGGACTGGGCCGGGGTGATGCCCAGCGCGCTCTGCTCCAGATGGCGTTTCTGGATGCGGTGCACCCGGCGGGTGAAGCGCAGCAGCTGATCGGCGAGCTGCCCGTCGGGATCGGGGGAGGTCATACGGGAACAATATCAGGACTTTGTTCATTGTGAATATAGGTAACAATGAGCTATGCTCCGTTCGATGACGTCGACTCCCCTCCGAAGGAGCCCATGCACCCCGATCACGCACCCGAGCGCGGACCGCGCCGCGGACCCGACCGAGGTCCGGACCCGATCCGCTTCCCCGACCTGGCCGGTGAACCTCGCCGCCGGGCCAAACCCGCGACCCCTGGCAGCCCCGGTGACGGGGGAGACCCGGACGGTCGGGGCGACCCCGGCGAGAGCCAGGAACAGCCCCGCCAGGTCCGCCGTATCCTCGCCCTCTTCCGGCCCTACCGGGGGCGGCTCGCCGTCGTCGGTCTGCTGGTCGGCGCCGCCGCGCTGGTCTCCGTCGCCACGCCGTTCCTGCTGAAGGCGATCCTCGACACCGCGATCCCCCAGGGCCGTACCGGACTGCTCACGCTGCTCGCCCTCGGCATGATCCTCAGCGCCGTGCTGACCAGCGTCTTCGGCGTTCTTCAGACCCTGATCTCGACCACCGTCGGCCAGCGCGTCATGCATGATCTGCGCACGGCCGTCTACGGCCGCCTCCAGCGGATGTCGCTGGCCTTCTTCACCCGCACCCGCACCGGTGAGGTGCAGTCCCGCATCGCCAATGACATCGGCAGCATGCAGGCCACCGTCACCTCCACCGCGACCTCCCTGGTCTCCAACGTCACCAGCGTGGTCGCCACGGTCGTCGCGATGGTCGCCCTCGACTGGCGGCTGACGGTCGTCTCGCTGGTCCTGCTCCCGGTCTTCGTGTGGATCAGCCGCCGGGTCGGCGACGAGCGCCGGAAGATCACCACCAAGCGCCAGAAACAGATGGCGGCGATGGCCGCCACGGTCACCGAGTCGCTCTCGGTCAGCGGCATCCTCCTCGGGCGCACGATGGGCCGCTCCGACTCGCTCACCGCCTCCTTCGCGAGCGAGTCCGAGCGCCTGGTCGACCTGGAGGTCCGCTCCAACATGGCGGGCCGCTGGCGGATGGCCGTCATCACCATCGTGATGGCCGCCATGCCGGCCGTCATCTACTGGACCGCGGGCCTGGCCCTGCACACCGGCGGCCCGGACGTCTCCATCGGCACGATCGTCGCCTTCGTCTCGCTCCAGCAGGGCCTTTTCCGCCCGGCCGTCAGCCTGCTCGGCACCGGCGTGCAGATCCAGGCGTCCCTCGCCCTGTTCCAGCGCATCTTCGAGTATCTGGACCTGCCCATCGACATCACCGAGCGCGAGCGCCCGGTCCACCTCGACCAGATCAAGGGCGAGATCCGCTTCGAGAACGTCGAGTTCCGCTACGACGACGTCTCCGGCCCCGTCCTCGACGGCATCGACCTCACCGTCCCCGCGGGCGGCAGCCTGGCCATCGTCGGCACGACCGGCGCGGGCAAGTCCACCCTGGGCCACCTGGTGCCACGGCTCTACGACGTCACGGGCGGCCGGGTCACGCTCGACGGGACCGACGTCCGCGACCTGGACTTCGACACCCTCGCGCGGGGGGTCGGCGTGGTCTCCCAGGAGACCTATCTGTTCCATGCCTCCGTCGCCGACAACCTGCGCTTCGCCAAGCCCGACGCGACCGACGAGGAACTGCACGCCGCCGCCCGCGCGGCCCAGATCCACGACCACATCGCGGCCCTGCCCGACGGCTACGACACGATCGTGGGCGAGCGCGGCCACCGCTTCTCCGGCGGTGAGAAGCAGCGGCTGGCCATCGCCCGCACGATACTGCGCGATCCGCCGGTGCTTCTGCTCGACGAGGCCACCAGCGCGCTGGACACCCGCACCGAGTACGCGGTGCAGGAGGCCATCGACGCCCTCTCGGCGGGCCGTACGACCCTCACCATCGCCCACCGGCTGTCCACCATCCGGGCCGCCGATCAGATCGTGGTCCTGGAGGCCGGGCGCGCGGTGGAGCGCGGGACGCACGACGAACTGCTGGCCCTCGACGGCCGGTACGCGGATCTGGTCCGCCGGGACGCACAGCTCGAACCGACGGGCTGACGGCCCCCCTGGGGTCCGGTTCCCGCTGGGGCCTGTGCATGGCGATCCTCTGGAGGGTGACTCCCTGGAGCGGGCCTTCGGGAACCCGTGCTGTCGGGCCCTACGTCGACCCCGGCCCCGTTCACGCCTCCGCCCCACCTGTACCCCCGCCACACCTACACCCACCCCACCCACACCCCCACGCCTCCCCACGTGTGAGACCGCGAGCGACAAGATGAAGATATGCCGGAATTGTGACGATATGCGGGTTACCGTGCCCGCATGCAGATGAACACTCCGCCACGGAGCACGATTCGACTGACGCGCAGGGGCCGGATCGCCCTCGTCGCGACCGGGGCCGTCGTGGCCGGCACCGCCGTGGCGGTACCGCTGCTGACCCTGGGCGAGGACGAGCCCGCGAAACCCACCAGCCTGGTCATCCCGGAGGGCTACCGCGCGAGCCAGATCTACCCGGCCGTCGACAAGGCCCTCGAACTGCCCCCGGGCACCACCAAGAAGTCCCTCACCAAGGCCGGGCTGAAACTGCCGAACGACGCCGACGGCAACCCCGAGGGCTATCTCTTCCCGGCGACCTATCCGCTCACCGACACCTCCACCCCGGAGGCGCTGCTCGGGCAGATGGTGGACACGGCCAACCAGAGGTTCAACGGCGCCCCCATCGCCGCGGGGGCCCAGCGCAACGCCATGAACGTCTACCAGGCCGTCACCATCGCCAGCATCGTCCAGGCCGAGGCCGCCACCAGCACGGACATGGGCAAGGTCGCCCGGGTCGTCTTCAACCGACTGGAGCGCGGTATGCCGCTCCAGATGGACTCGACCATCAACTACGCCCTCGACCGTTCCACCCTCAACACCACGCTGGACGACACCCGGATCGACAGCCCCTACAACTCGTACCAGCGCATGGGGCTGCCGCCGACGCCGATCGACAACCCGGGCGAGGAGGCGGTCCGGGCCGCGATCAGCCCGACGGCGGGGGACTGGCTGTACTTCGTCACCGTCAAGCCGGGCGACACCCGCTTCACCGACGACTACGCCGAGCACCAGCGCAATGTGGCGGAGTTCAACAAGCTCACCAAGGCACGGCAGAGCGGCAGCCCGCAGCCCGGGGCCAAGACCTGACCCCGCCCGCCCGCTTGGGCCGTCACGCGGCGGCCGGAAGCTCCCCGGCCAGCAGCCGCCGGATGTCCCGTACCGCCGCGCGGCCCGCCCGGTTGGCCCCGATGGTGCTGGCCGACGGGCCGTAGCCGACCAGATGGACCCGGGGGTCGGCGACCGCGCGGGTGCCGTCGAGCTGGATTCCGCCGCCCGGGGCGCGCAGCCGCAGCGGCGCCAGATGGTCGATCGCCGGACGGAACCCGGTCGCCCAGAGGATCACATCGGCGGCCACCCGCCGCCCGTCGGCCCACTCCACCCCGTCCGGCGTGATCCGTTCGAACATGGGCTGGCGGTCCAGGACCCCGTCCGCGATGCCCTGGCGGATGGCGTCGTTCAGCGGCAGCCCGGTGACCGACACCACACTGCGCGGCGGCAGCCCCTGCCGGACCCGCTCCTCCACCAGCGCGACCGCCGCACGCCCGGCGCCCTCGTCGAACGGTCCCTCACGGAAGACCGGCGGCCGGCGCGTCACCCAGGTCGTCTCCGCCGCGTACGGGGCGATCTCCAGCAGATGCTGCGTCCCGGACGCGCCCCCGCCGACCACGACGACCCGCAGCCCACCGAACTCCTCGGGCCGCCCCGAGTACTGCGCGGTGTGCAACTGGCGCCCCCGGAAGGTCTCCTGGCCCGGAAAGCGCGGCCAGAACGGCCGGTCCCAGGTGCCGGTTGCATTGATCAGCGCCCGCGCGGACCAGGTCGCGCCGCCCACCGTCTGCACCAGCCCGTGTCCGTCCCCGCCCGCTGCCCCCGCCGGCCCCGGTTCGTCGCCGCCCAGTGTCCCCGCCAACCCCCGTCCGTCCCCGCCCGCCGTCTCGGCCAGCGGCCGTCCCCCCTCGCCCGCCGTCTCCACCAGCAGCCGTCCCCCGTCCCCCGCGCGGACCGCCGTCACGTCCACCGGCCGTCGCACCCGCAGCCCGAAGGTCTCCTCGTACGTCGTGAAGTACTCGGCGATGACCTGCGAGGACGGCCGCGTCGGGTCGGCGTCGGTGAGTTCCATGCCCGGCAGCGAGTGCATCCCGTGCACCTTGCCGTACGTCAGTGACGGCCACCGGAACTGCCAGGCGCCGCCCGGACCGGGGGAGTGGTCCAGCACCACGAAGTCGCGGCCCGGCTCGAAGCCGACCCGCCGCAGGTGAAAGGCGCTGGACAGTCCGGCCTGTCCGGCGCCTATGACGACCACCTCGACCTCATGTGTGTTGTTCACGTTTCTACCAACGGTGGGGAGCCCGCCGCTCTTCCCGGCGACGCCGGTTCGTCCTGGGCGGGGCCGCCATCCACGGCCGTCGACCCCGGACGGCGGCAGACTCCGGTGCCCCACCTCGATCCCATGCGCCAGGATGGGCACATGCCAGACGCCTTCACGACCCGTGTCCTGCACATCTCCACCGGTTCCCGGGAGACGGTCCACGATCTCACCCGGGACTGCGAGAGCTTTCTGCGGGAGGTGTCCGAGGGGCGGGACGGACTTCTCAACCTCTTCGTCCCGCACGCCACGGCGGGCATCGCCGTCATCGAGACCGGAGCGGGCAGCGACGACGACCTCCTCGCCGCGCTGCACACCCTGCTTCCCGCGGACGACCGCTGGCAGCACCGGCACGGCAGCCCCGGCCATGGTCGCGACCACGTCCTGCCCGCGTTCGTGCCGCCGCACGCGACACTGCCGGTGGTCGGTGGCCGACTGGAGCTGGGGACCTGGCAGTCGGTGTGCCTGGTGGATACCAACCGGGACAATCCACATCGTCAGGTGCGCCTCAGTTTCCTCGGCTGACCGTCGCCCCGGCCGCCTCCGCCCCCGCCTCCGACCTGAACCGTCTCGCCCCCGACCCGACCGGACGCGAACCGTCTAGCCCCGCCCCGAACCACCCCGAACCACCCCGACTCCGGCCCAGCTCGGAGCCCCAGGAGCACCCCCGGACCCAGCCCGCCCCCCCGGCGCGCCCCAGCCCCCGGTACCCGTCGCCCCAGCACACCACCGAGCCTCAAACCCTCGCGACCACATCCCCGATCGCCTCGTCCAGAAGCGCGAGCCCCAACGACAGCTCCTCCTCGCTCGCCGTCAGCGGTGGCGCGATCCGGAAGACCCCGCCCAGACCGGGAAGCTGGACGATGTTCATGTGCAGCCCCAGCTCCAGACACCGCCGGGTGATCTGAGCGCCCAACTCGTCCGACGTACGCCCGTCGGCACGCTCCGCCGAGAGTTCCAGACCGGCCAGCAGACCCCGTCCCCGGATGTCGCCGACCACCGGATGCCGCCCGGCGATCTCCAGCAGCCCCTGGCGCAGCAACGTCCCGAGGTGACGGGCGCGTTCGTCCAGCCGATCGCGGGTCAGCACATCGAGGACGGTGTTGCCGACCGCCGCCACCAGCGGATCGGAGACATGCGTGGTGAAGAACAGGAACCCCCGGTCGTACGCCTCCTGCTCGATCTCGGCGCTGGTGAGGACCGCCGCGAGCGGGAGCCCGGCGCCGAGCGTCTTGGACAGCGTGAGGATGTCGGGGACCACGCCGTCGCGTTCGAAGGCGTACCACGTGCCGGTCCGGCACAGCCCCGTCTGCGCCTCGTCCAGGATCAGCAGCATGTCGCGCTCACGGCACTTGACCTGGAGCGCCGCGAGGTAGCCGGGCGGCGGTTCGACGACACCGCCCGAGGACAGGACCGGCTCCACGAGACACGCCGCGAGCGCGCCGGTCGACTGGGCGTCGACCAGATCGAAGGCGAGATCCAGCTGCCGCCGCCAGTCCGGCGAACCGTCGGCGGTGGTGAGGGCGGGACGGTACGAGTCGGGCACCGGAATCGCGAAGTTGCCGGGCGCGACGGGACCGTACCCCTTGCGGCCCGCGCTGTACGTCGCCGACGCGGCGGCGTGGGTCATCCCGTGCCAGGAGCGGGCGAACGACACGATCTCGTGCTTGCCGGTGACCAGTTTGGCCATGCGCAGCGCCGCCTCGTTGGACTCGGCGCCCGTGGTCAGCAGCAGCGCCTTCTCCAGCGGCGCGGGCAGTGTCTCCGCCAGCCGCCGGGCGAGATCGACCACCGGGCGGCTGAGCATCCCGCTGTAGAGATGGTCGAGGGTGGCCACCTGCCGCTGGACCGTCGCGACGATCTCCGGGTGCGAGTGGCCGAGGATCGCGCTCATCTGCCCGGAGGTGAAGTCGAGGATCTTCCGGCCGTCCGTCGTGAACACGAAACTGCCCGCCGCGCGTTCGATGATCTCCGGCGTGAACATCCCGCCGCCGTAGCGCACGAGATGCCGCTCGGCGTCGGCCCAGACGGCGGGGGAGGAGACCGGTGCGGGGGAGGTGGAGCTGACGGAGGGCGTCGTGGTCATGTACCCGACCGTAGGACCGGCCCAGCGACACGTCCATCACACGATTCCGGCTCTCCTGTTCGGAAGAGCCGTACAACGATCGTGCGCCGCACGACAATGGCGCCCGTGATGAATCCCTGGAGGCTGCGGCTGCTGGTCCAACTGGACACGCTGGGTACGGTGCGGGCGGTCGCGCAGGCCGCGCGGCTCAGTCCGTCGAGCGTCTCCCAGCAACTCGCGGTTCTGGAGAGCGAGACCCGTACCCAACTCCTGGAACGCACCGGCCGCCGCGTCCGGCTGACCTCCGCCGGGCTGATCCTCGCCCGCCGCGCGCGGGCGATCCTCGACCATATGGACAGCGTCGAGACCGAGTTGCGGGGTTTCGGCGCGGAGCCCGCCGGACTGGTCCGGCTCGGCGCCTTCCAGAGCGCGATCCATACGGTGGCGGTCCCCGCGGTGACCCGGCTCGCGCGGACGTACCCGCATCTCGACGTCGAACTGCTGCAACTGGAGCCGCACGAGAGCGTGCCCGCCCTGCGGGTCGGTGACGCGGACGTCATCATCACCACGACGGACGTCGACGACCTTCCGCTCGGCCCGGACCTGGACCTCGTGCCGCTGGCCGGCGACCGGATCGTCCTGGTGCTCCCGCCCGACCATCCCACGGCGGGCCGCGGCCCCGCCGACCTCGCGGCCTACGCCGACGAGCCCTGGGCCTTCGACATGCCCCAGTCCTACATGGCCAACCTGGCCCTGCGTCTGTGCCGCCAGGCCCGCTTCGAACCCCGGGTCGTCTGCCGTTTCAGCAACTACATGCTCGGCCTCCAGCATGTCGAGGCCGGGCTGTCCATCATGCTGCTGCCCAGCCTCGCCGTGGACGGCCGCCACCGGGTGACCACCCGGGACCTCGCGACCCCGGTGTCCCGGACGATCACGGCGGCGATCCGCCGCGGGGCGCCGCCGCGCGCGGCGGTACGGGTGGTGCTGGACGCGTTGCGCGGCCTGCCGGAGACGGTGGCGGGGGGAAGTCCGGGGGAGTGAGCGGGGGGAGTGAGCGGGGGGAGTGAGTGGGGGAGCGAGTGGGGTGGGCGATCGATGGGGGTCGGGGGAGGGGGTAGGGGAGGGGCGGAGGCCCTTGGTGAGGGATTGATCCTCGGTCAGGCTGAGGCCCTCGGTCGGGCTGAGGTCGTTGGTCGGGCATAGGTCATCGGTCAGGCTGAGGCCCTCGGTCGGGCTGAGGTCGTTGGTCGGGCATAGGTCATCGGTCAGGCTGAGGTCCTCGGTCGGGCACAAGTCTCCGGTCGCGCAGAGACCCCGGTCCCGCGCAGACCCTCGGTCGGGCAACAACCCTCGGTCAGGCCAAGGGCATACGGAGGCTCTCCACCTCCGCCTCGAACAGCACCGCCGGATCGAACCTCATCCCGCCGAAGTGACCGGCGAGTTCCAGGGACAGCACACCATGCAACCGGGTCCAGAAGACCAGCGCCTTGTGCAGCGCCGTCGGGGACGCGGGATGGTCGCCGGCCCACTCCCGATGCCCGTCCAGATGCGCCCCGAGCGCTGATCCCGCGTCCGGCCCCACGAGCGTGACGGCGGTGTCCAGCAGTACGGCCATGATCTCGCCGGAGATCGCGGTGATGTCGTCCGGCGCGTGATACCCGGGCACGGGCGTGCCGTAGATCAGGAAGTAGCGCTGTGGGTCAGCCAGCGCCCAGGTGCGCAGGGTGTGCGCCAGCGTGGTCAGGTCGGCACCGGAATCGGCGGCTCCGCGCACGGTGTCCGCGAGGCTGCGGTAGGCGTCCCTGATCAGCTCGGTGATCAGTTCGTCCCGGTTGGCGAAGTACCGGTACAGCGCGGGGCCGCTGAGACCCATCTGCTTGGCGATGGCGTTGAGGGAGAGCGCGGAGGTACCGGCCGTGGCGATCTGCTCCCACGCGTGGGTCTTGATCTCCGACCGGACCTGGGCGCGGTAGCGCTCGCGCGGGGTCCTGCCGGTGTCGTCGGGTGTGTGGTCCATGGGGTGCACCTTTGTTTGCCGATGCCTGCCGGCTGTCCGACGGCCGTCTGACTCCCTGCCGTGCCGGTGCGATCGGAGCGGGGGGCTTGGATCGCGGAGGAGTAGGAGCGGGAGTGGGAACGGGAGTGGGAACGGGAGTGGGGCTGGGGTGGTTAGAGGCTATCACTGAAGTGCTTGACCCTCACTCACTCAATGAGTTACAACCTCTAACGAGCAGCAGTAGCTATCACTCAGCCCGCATAGCGCGGGACTTGCCGCTCATCTCTCACCACCCATCACCCACGCCTCATCGCCATGCAAACGGTCACATCCGCACACACCAGGAGAAGAACCGCCATGCCGAACCGCACCCCGGACGCCCAGTCCACCGCCCGCGTCACCCGCACCGGAGCCGGACTGGCCGCCTCGCTCGCCCTCGCCGCCGTCCTCACGGCAGCCGCCGTACCCGCCCAGGCCCACACCCCGCCCGGGGACCGGCACGGCCGCCCGTCCGCCGCGTCCTGCCGAGGGCAGGGCGTCGACCCCGACGCCAAGATCCGCTATGAGACCGACATGGTCATCGACGCCCCGCTGAGCACCATCTGGAAGCTCCAGACCGATGTCGAGGGCTGGCCGTCCTGGCAGCCGCCGGTCCTCTCCGCCGAGCGGCTGGACGCCGGAAAGCCGCGCAAGGGCTCGCGGTTCCACTGGACGACCCCGGTCCCGGCCACGCCCACCACTCCCGCGACCACCCTCGGCATCACTTCGACCGTGCGGCAGATCAAGGACAAGAAGTGCGTCCTGTGGACCGGGCCGGCGATCGGCGAGGGGCTCACCATCGACCGAGGTGTCCATCTGTGGACGTTCACGAAGGTGAAGGGCGGAGTGCGGGTCCACACCGAGGAGACCTGGACGGGGGAGCAGGTCGAGGCGGACGTCGCCCTCTCGACCCAGTACCTCGGGATGGGGCTTGAGGCGTGGCTACGGGATCTGAAGTCGGCGGCGGAGACACGCTGAGCCCGGCGGTCGACGGGACTACTGTCCCGCCCATGAAAGCCACGCTGCCCTTCGACGCCATGCCCCGCCTCTCCGCCGCCGTCGTGCTCGGCACCGCCGCCGGGATCGCCGTCGGACTGGCCACCGATCCGGCCCTGGGCGTCATGGCGGGCATCACCGCGACGGAGCTGGTGTTCGTGGTCTCGGGCTGGGCGGTGCTGTGGCCGATGGACGCCGACGCCACCCATCGCAACGCCCGCCGCGAGGACTTCCGCCCCGTCGTCGAGGAACTCCTCGTCGGCGGGCTGGCGTTGTGCGGACTGATCGCCATCGTGCTGCTCCTGGTACGCGGCGACTCCACGACCGGCAACGGCACCCTCGCCGCAGCGGCGGCGCTCTTCGGCGCCTTCCTGGCCTGGGGAGCCCTGCACCTGATGTACGCCACCCGGTACGCCTATGTGTATTACGACATCGGCGGCGGCATCGACTTCAACACCGACGAACCGCCCGCGTACCGCGACTTCCTCTACTTCAGCTACAACCTCGGCATGACCTACCAGGTCTCCGACACCGACGTCTCCAGCTCCCGCATCCGCGCCATCGTGCTGCGCCACACATTGCTGTCCTATGTCTTCGGCACCAGCATCCTTGCCACCGCCATCAATCTGGTCGTCGGAATCGTGAGCGCCTGAACTCCACGTCCCTCGGCGCCCCTCGACGTATTCCAAAGAGTGTGTTAGACAACACCTTCCCAATCCCCGACACGCGAAGTTCAGCGGGGAGTGTGTGCAGGTCGCAGCCGCTGACCCGGCAAGATCGGCGGCGCTTATCACGCCATAGACGGCACCTCTTTGACGCGCTCGGGAAAAGCCATGGATGCTGTGCCGTCGGGACATTCCACCGACGGCAGAACGGCAGAACGGCAGAACGGCAGAACGGCAGCGGCAGGAAGAGGAATGCGATGAGCGGCATCGAGGACCCGGACGACGAACTGTCGGTCACCCCGCCCAAACAATGGGCGACAGGAGTTCCGGCCGTGGCCCACGCACTGGGGTACGCGCTGGAACAGACCTCCCTGCGCCGTACCGCCCTGACCCTGCTCACCATCAATCAGACCAAGGGATTCGACTGCCCCGGCTGCGCCTGGCCCGAACCCGCCGCGGGCAAGCGGCACCGGAACGAGTACTGCGAGAACGGCGCCAAGCACATCGCCGACGAGGCGACCTCCCGGCGTGTCACCGCCGACTTCTTCCGTGACCATTCGATCGCCGAACTGGACACCAAGTCCGACTACTGGCTCAACCAGCAGGGCCGTCTGACCGAACCCATGATCAAACGATCAGGCGGCACCCACTACGAACCCATCGGCTGGGACGAGGCGCTCGATGTACTCGCCGCCGAACTGCACCGCCTGGACTCCCCGGACGAAGCGCTCTTCTACACCTCCGGCCGTCTGAACAACGAAGCTGCTTTCCTGCTCCAGTTGTTCGCCCGCGCCTACGGCACGAACAATCTCCCCGACTGCTCGAACATGTGCCACGAGTCCAGCGGCTCGGCCCTCCAGGAAACCCTCGGCATCGGCAAGGGCAGCGTCTCCCTGGACGACATCCACCACTCCGACCTCGTCTTCGTCGTGGGCCAGAACCCGGGCACCAACCACCCGCGCATGCTGATCGCGCTGGAGGAGACCAAACGCAACGGCGGCCGGATCGTCGCCGTGAACCCTCTGCCCGAGGCGGGCCTGATCCGCTTCAAGCACCCCCAGAAGCCCCGCGGGGTGATCGGCCGCGGCACGAAGATCGCCGACGAGTTCCTCCAGATCCGCCCCGGCGGCGACCTCGCCCTGTTCCAGGCGCTCAACCTGCTCCTCCTGGAGGCCGAGGACGCCGCACCTGGCACGGTCCTCGACCATCGCTTCATCGACACCTCCACCATCGGCTTCGCCGAGTTCGCCGAACAGACCCGCAAGGTGTCCTGGGACACCGTCACCGAGGCGACCGGACTCGACCGGGCCCAGATCGAACGCGTGCACGACATGGTGCTCGGCAGCCGCAGCGTGATCGTGTGCTGGGCGATGGGCCTGACCCAGCACAAGCACGGCGTGCCGACCATCCGCGAAGTCGTCAACTTCCTTCTCCTGCGCGGCAACCTCGGCCGCCCCGGCGCGGGCGTCTGCCCGGTGCGCGGACACAGCAACGTCCAGGGCGACCGCACCATGGGTGTGTGGGAACGCATGCCCCGACCGTTCCTCGACGCCCTCGGCCGTGAGTTCGGCTTCACCCCGCCGACCCGCCACGGACTCGACTCCGTCGACGGCATCCGCGCGATGCGCGACGGAGCCGCCAAGGTCTTCCTCGGCGTCGCGGGCAACTTCGTCCGTGCCACTCCCGACAGCGACGTCACCGAACAGGCCCTGCGCGGCTGCCGCCTCACCGCGCACATCTCCACCAAGCTCAACCGCTCGCACACCGTCTGCGGCGACACCGCGCTGATCCTGCCCACCCTCGGGCGCAGCGACCGCGACGTCCAGGCCGGCGGAGTGCAGTTCTACACCGTCGAGGACTCCATGAGCGAGGTGCACGCCTCCCGGGGACGGCTCGCCCCCGCCTCCCCGCACCTGCTCAGCGAGGTCGCCATCATCGCCCGCCTCGCCCACCGCGTCCTCAAAACCACCCCCGACATCCCCTGGCAGGACTTCGAGGCCGACTACGGCACCATCCGCGACCGCATCTCCCGGGTCGTCCCCGGCTTCGAGGACTTCAACGCCCGCGTCGCCCGCCCCGGCGGCTTCCGTCTGCCCAACCCCGTCAACGAGGGCACCTTCCGCACTCCCAGCGGCAAAGCCGTCTTCACATGCAACGACCTCACCATGCCCAGCGTTCCCGAGGGCCATCTGCTGCTCCAGACGCTGCGCTCGCACGACCAGTGGAACACCATCCCGTACGCCATGGACGACCGCTACCGGGGCATCCACAACGCCCGCAGGGTCGTCCTGGTCAACCCCGCCGACCTGGAGCGGTTCGGCCTCGCCGACCACGATCTGGTCGACCTGGTGAGCGTCTGGCACGACGGCCGCGAACGCCGCGCGGCGGGCTTCCGGGTGGTCGCCTACCCGACGACCCCCGGCTCCGCCGCGTCCTACTACCCCGAGACCAATGTCCTGGTCCCCCTCGACAGCGTGGCCGACATCAGCAACACACCGACGTCGAAGGCGGTCCTGGTACGCCTGGAAGCGGTCGGCGCGGCATAGTCGCCCGAGATGGCGGTCGCCTGATCGAACGATCACGCATCGCACAATCACTCACGGTGCGAGCAATGTGCTGCATGGGGCGAGTAGTCTGCTGCATTGGGCGCGCAATGTGCTGCCCGGGGCTCGTCTGCTGGCCGGGCGCTCAATCTGCTGCATGAGGCGCGCTCACCCACGACCCACGACCCGCGCACCATCCCCCCGACCGGCGACCGGCGACCGGCGACCGGCGACCCCGACCGCCTCACCGCGCTCCAGGCAACCGCTCCAACGCCCCGGCCACATCGATCCCCCGAGCGAGATCGGTGAGCGCGCGGGCCATCACCGACTCCGGCTCGCGTGCCACGGTCACCAGCCCCACCGGCACCGTGCGCGCGGGCTCCACCAGCGGCACCGCCCACATGCCGTGCGGAACACCGAACACATGCAGCCACGCGTGCGGCACGACACTCGCCCACTGACCCGTTCGGACATGCGCGAACAACGTGCCCACCGAGTCCGTCTCGACCCGCGGCTCCGGACACAGCCCGGCCTCCGCGAACAGACCGTCCACCATCCGGCGTCCCTGCATCGCCCCGGTCAGCAGACACAACGGCAGCCGGGCCGCCTCCGCCCAGGTCACGGTCGGCCGCTGCCCCACCCCGTCCGCCGCCGCGGTCAGCAGCACATACCGCTCGTCGTACAGCGGGACCGTCCGGAACCCCTCCGGCAGCTCCTCGTGCAGATACGTCACTCCCGCGTCCAGTTCGAAGTCCCGCAGCTGACGAAGGATGTCCCGGGCCTGCATGTCCGCGCTGATCTCCACGGTCACCAGCGGATGCGCCGCACAGAAGGGCCCGGTCAGCAGCGAGACCGCCCCGGACGCCGTCGGCACCGACCCGATCCGCAACCGCCCGCCCAGCCCCGTGCGCAGCGCGTCCACCTCGTCCCTGAGGGCGTCCCGGTCGGCCAGAATGCGCTGCGCCCATACGACGATCCGCTCGCCCTCGGCGGTCAGCCCCTCATACTTGCGGCCCCGCCTGACCAGCGGCACATCCAGTTCGTCCTCCAGTTTCCGCACCGCCTCCGACAACGCGGGCTGGGACACATGGCACAGCTCGGCGGCACGGGCGAAGTGACGCTCACGGGAGAGAGCGACAAGGTATTCCAACTGACGGAAGAGCACGTCACGGGTCTACCCGAAGCGAAGGGACCGGGGCCACCCCGGAAGAAGTGGGCTGCCTCACGATCCGGACAGGCCGACCGGCACGGACACTTCTGACCGGCCCTGCCGACACCACCGCCCACTGAGCGGACACACCCGCCACGCATCCCCGTTCCACGCCGAATCACGCCCCAAGGAACCCTGTGGAATGGTGAAACAGGCCGGCCACCGGCATGTGCCCTTCTGGGGCAGGGTCCATGTGCCCGGCGCACAGAGCGGGCCCCGCGCGGAGCCGAGCACCAAGGACCGGGGCTTGGCGGGACCGTTTTGGGCTACGCCGCATCCTGCTCCTGATCGGGCCGCACGATGACCACAGGACAGGCCGCATGCTGCGCACACCGCTGACTCACCGAACCGAGCATCGCCCGCGCGAAGCCGCCTACGCCCCGACGCCCCACCACCAGCAGATCCGCTCCCTGCGATGCGCGAATGAGCACTTCGGAGGGATCACCCTCCACAAGCAGCTCCCGCAGCCCCGCCGGGTGATCGTCCCCGAACACGCTGTGCAACTCCTGCGTGAACCGCTCATGCGCCTGCTCAAGATCGAACTCCGGATCGATCGCAGGGCCTGTCCAACCCGACGACGACGGTGTGTCCCACGCGTACACCGCCTCCACCACCGCCCCGGCCATCCCCGCGTACCGGGCCGCCCAGCGCAGCGCGGCATGCGAAGTCGGCGAACCGTCCACCCCCACGACCACCCGACCGACCGGTTCAGAGGAATCCATGGCCACGCCACCTCGCTCAGCGTCGATGCATCTCCAGACCCACGCTGCCCGCACCCTCCGCCACGCGCCAGCCGGGACATTCCGACCGTGGCGCCCGAGACGGCCGGGGACCCGACCGGGAGCGGAACAGGGCGGAGGGACTCCCGGTGGCGGGCGACGGCACCTGGTGGTGCGCGGTCGCGGGGTGTACGTCGCGGCACGTCACGTACACACACGGCAGGGAGGTGCCAGGGAGCGCTAGGCGAAAGGCGCCCTTCGGATCTGCCTCCACATGTCCGCACCCCGACGACCGGCCTTCACGGGCGACTCATCCAGGCGCCTGCCCCGTGGACCCCCGCACCACCAGCTCCGGCTCGAACAGCAGCTCGCCCGGCGGCACGTCGCCGCCCTGGATCTGAGTGCACAGTAGTTCGACCGCTGCCCGGCCCATCGCCTCGATCGGCTGACGAACCGTCGTCAGAGGCGGCTCCGTGCAACTCATGAACGCCGAGTCGTCGTACCCGACCACCGAGACGTCGTCCGGCACCGTGAGCCCCCGCCGCCGCGCCGCCCGAACAGCGCCGAGCGCCAGCGGATCACTCGCGCAGATGATCCCCGTGACGCCCTGGTCCAGCAGCCGGGCTGTCGCGGCCTGGCCGCCCTCCAGGGAGAACATCGTCCGCTCGACATGCTCCTCCGGCAGCTCCCCGCCCGCTTGCCGCGCCGCCGCGCGTGCCGCGGCGAGTTTGCGCTGCGAGGGCACATGATCGACAGGACCCAGAACCAGTCCGATCCGCTCATGACCGAGCGACTCCAGATGCCGCCACGCCTGGTCCACCGCCACCGCGTCGTCACACGCCACACAGGGGAAACCGAGATCGGTGATCGCCGCGTTCACCAGCACGACCGGGATCATCCGATCAGCGAGCAGTTTGTAGTGATCGTGCGGCGCCTCCGCCTGAGCGAACAACCCGCCCGCGAACACGACCCCCGACACCTGCTGCTGAAGCAGCAGCTCCACATAGTCCGCCTCGGAGACCCCGCCCTTGGTCTGGGTGCACAGGACCGGCGTCAGCCCCTGCTGGGCGAGCGATCCACCGATCACCTCGGCGAGCGCGGGAAAGATCGGATTCTGTAGCTCGGGCAGCACCAGGCCGACCAGCCGTGCACGTTCACCGCGCAACTGGGTCGGACGTTCATAACCGAGCACATCGAGAGCGGAGAGCACCGACTGCCGGGTGGTCTCGGAGACCCCAGGTTTCCCGTTCAGCACCCGGCTGACCGTGGCCTCACTGACCCCTACTTTCCTGGCCACCTCGGCGAGTCGTCGCGTCATGCCGCAACACTAGTGCAGCCCCGCCAGCCGAAACCCGCCCTCCCTATGAGCGGCCCAAGCGACCCCCGCGATCCATCCGAACGAACACAACGAACAGAACGAACAGATCAAGCAGAACGAACAACACGCACACACCCCGCGCTCCCGAACAGACAGCACCCGGACACCTGGTACCGCGTCCGCGCCGACGCGCCCCGGGTGATCGAGAAACCCGAGGCACGGGTGAGGCACCTGGTGTACGGGGTACGCCGACAGCACCGTCACCGCACACCATGGCGATCGTCGCGACGCGGACCACGGACGTACGCCCCGCACCACCCATGAACGGATGAGCACCCGAACACCGCATCCGCAACCCGGCCACAAAGGAGCACCCACATGACCGCATCGCCCGCAAGCCTGCCTCTCGTCGGCATCACCGTCGTATCCGTGGAACAGGCCGCGGCGGCGCCGTACGCGACCCGGCAGCTGGCCGATCTCGGTGCTCGGGTGATCAAGATCGAACGTCCGGGGGAGGGCGACTTCGCCCGACGGTACGACACGACCGTGCACGGTGAGTCGAGCTATTTCGTCTGGTTGAACCGTTCCAAGGAATCGCTCACGCTCGATCTGAAGTCACGGCAGGGCCGGGACGCACTGGAACGGCTGCTCGTCGACGCCGATGTCTTCGTCCAGAACCTGGCCCCGGGAGCCGCCGCCCGCCTCGCTCTGGACGCACCCGCGCTCACCGCACGCCTGCCCTCCCTGATCCCCTGCACGATCACCGGCTACGGCTCCACCGGACCCTGGGCCGACCGCAAGGCGTACGACCTGCTCGTCCAGTGCCAGACGGGCCTGGTCTCGCTCACCGGCAACGAGCACGGCGCCGCCCGCACGGGCATCTCCGTCGCCGACATCGCCGCCGGGGCGCACGCCTTCTCAGGCATCCTCACCGCCTTGTTCACCCGAGCCACCACCGGCGTGGCGCGCGCCGTGGAGGTGTCCCTCTTCGAGGCGCTCGCCGAATGGATGGGGCAGCCCGCCTACTACACCCGCTTCACGGGCACCCAACCTGCGCGGCTCGGCACCCAGCACGCCACGATCGCCCCCTATGGCACGTTCACCGCCGCCGACGGCAAGGACGTGCTCTTCTCCATTCAGAACGAACGTGAATGGACATCCTTGTGCGAACGGTTCCTGCTGCGACCCGAACTCGTCCACGACGAGCGTTTCGCCACCGGCTCTGATCGAGTGGCCCATCGCACCGAACTGAACACGATCGTGGCCGAACGCTTCGATCAACTGACCAGCGCCGAGGCGATGGACCTCCTGGACACCGCCGGGATCGCCAACACCGACGTGAACGACGTCACGGACTTCCTGGCCCACCCGGTCCTCACGGCCCGTGACCGCTGGCACGACATACCCCTGCCCGACGGCACGCCGGTTCCCGCCCTCCTGCCCCCGGTCGACCTGTCCGGCATCCGCCCCCGTATGGGTGCCGTACCGGGCGTCGGCGAACACACCGACCGGATACTCGCCGATCTCGGCTACGACACCGCCGCCGTCGAGCGCATGCGCTCCGATGGAGTGATCTGACGGGCAGCCCGGGTACTGGCCAGCGCACTGAAGAAACGAATCGCCTGGTGTTCGCCCCTCACCGGCCGCGTCGCCCTGCTGCGATCCTGTCGGTCCCAGATTCCCTGTCCAGGGAGGCACCGCATGCCCGAGCCGTCCGTTCTCGCCTCACTCGTCGCCGGACTGCACAGCGGATCGATCCGGATCGTCGATCTCACCTCGCCCCTGTCGTCCTCCACACCCGTCATCCAGTTGCCCCCGCCCTTCGGTCAGACCGCCGTGTTCGAACTGGAGGAGATCAGCCGCTACGACGACCGGGGCCCGGCCTGGTACTGGAACAACTTCCGCAGCGGCGAACACACCGGGACGCACTTCGACGCCCCGAACCACTGGGTCACCGGCAAGGACCTCGATGACGTCGCTTCCGTCCCGGTCGACCGTCTGATCGCTCCGGCCGTCGTCCTGGACTTCACCGCCGAGGCCGCGGAGGACCCGGACTTCCTGGTCCAGGTCGATCACGTCAAGGCGTGGGAGGCCGACCATGGACCCTTGCCCCCAGGAGGCTGGCTGCTTGTTCGCACCGGCTGGGATGCTCGTTCGATCACACAGGAGGCCTTCCTGAACGCGGACGAGCACGGCCCGCACACTCCCGGCCTGTCGGTGGAATGCGCCCGGTGGGTGGCCGAGGAGTCACCGGTGATCGGCCTCGGTGTGGAGACCGTGGGCACCGACGCCGGCCGCGCGCACTCGTTCGACCCCGCCTTCCCTTGTCACTCCTACCTCATGGGCAGCGGCAAGTACGGACTGACCCAGCTGCGGAACCTGGCCGTGCTGCCGCCCACCGGTGCCGTCGTCATCGCCGGGCCCCTGCCCATCGTCACCGGCTCCGGGGCTCCCGCGCGTGTCCTCGCCCTGGTGGAAGGCCCGTGAAGGTCGCCGAGGCCGTGGGCCGCACGCTCGTCGCGGCCGGTGTGGACCACGCGTTCGGCGTCGTCGGCTCCGGCAACTTCCATGTCACCAACGCTCTGATCGCGGCCGGGGCGCGCTTCGTCGCCGCCCGGCACGAGGGCGGCGCGGCGACCATGGCCGACGCGTACGCCCGGATGAGCGGGCGTGTGGCGGTCCTGACCGTCCACCAGGGACCCGGGCTGACCAACGCGCTCACCGGGATCGCGGAAGCCGCCAAGAGCCGTACCCCGCTCATCGTGCTCGCCCCGGAGACGACCGAACCACGATCGAACTTCCACGTCGACCAGGAGGCCCTGGCCCGCGCGGTCGGCGCCGCCACCACCCGCGTCACCGCGCCCGACGAGGCGGTGGAACAGACCCGTACAGCCATCCGCACGGCTGTGATCGAACGAACAACCGTCCTTCTCCAACTCCCCCTTCCGGTGCAGTCCCTGGATGTTCCGGACACCGCCCTGATCGGCACGACGACACCGCCCACGCGCGAGCCGACCGCACCGGACGACGCGGACGTCACCTCGCTGACCGATCTCCTCGCCGAGTCCCTCCGCCCCGTGTTCGTCGCCGGACGAGGCGCACGGGGCGCGTCCGCGCGGGACGCCCTGATCGCGCTCGCCGACCGGTTCGGTGCCCTGCTCGCCACCTCCGCCGTCGCGCGTGGTCTCTTCCACGGCGATCCCTGGTCCCTGGACGTCTCCGGAGGATTCGCGTCCCCGGTGGCGGCCGAACTCCTCCAGGGCGCCGATCTCGTGGTCGGATGGGGCTGTGCCCTGAACATGTGGACCATGCGCCACGGCAGGCTGATCGGTCCGGCGGCGAACGTTGTCCAGATCGACGACGACCGATCCGCCCTGGGCCGGCACCGGCCCGTCGACCTGGGCGTCACCGGCGACGTGGCGCTCACCGCACGGCGTGTCCTGGAGCGCGGGACCGGAACCCGGCAGGGCTACCGCACCACGGCCGTCGGCGACTCGATCGAGTCCCGCGTCCGCTGGCGCGATGTACCTTTTGACGATACGAGCACAAACGATCGGATCGATCCTCGTACGCTCAGTATCGCTCTGGACGATCTGCTCCCGTCTGATCGAGTGATCGGTGTGGACTCGGGGAACTTCATGGGCTACCCGAGCATGTACCTCTCGGTTCCGGACGAGCACGGCTTCTGCTTCACCCAGGCGTTCCAGTCGATCGGCCTGGGTCTGGCCACCACCATCGGCGCCGCCCTGGCCCGGCCCGACCGGCTCCCGGTGGCCGCCCTGGGGGACGGTGGGGCGCTCATGGGGGTCGCCGAGTTCGACACCGTACGCAGGCTCGGACTGCCCATGGTGGTGATCGTCTACAACGACGACGCCTACGGCGCGGAGGTCCACCATTTCGGACCCGGCGGATTCCCCCTGGAGACGGTCGAGTTCCCGCCGACCGACATCGCCGCCGTCGCCCGGGGCCACGGCTTCGAAGCGCTCACCGTCCGTACGGTGGACGACCTCCGGGCCGTGGAGAGCTGGCTCACCGGTCCACGGTCCCGCCCTCTGCTGATCGACGCCAAGGTGACCCGCGACCGGGGCGCGTGGTGGCTGGAGGAGGCGTTCCGGGGGCACTGAACGCTCACGGGTGATCGATTCATGAGCGGAGCGCTCAGCGCGCAACCATTCGGCGATACCGGGTGTCCAAGTACACATCCCAATATCGCCCTCCCTAGGGGGATGTCATGGCACGTAAGAAGAGAATCGTCCTGGCCGCGCTCGCGCTCCTGGGCACGGTCTCCGTCCTGGCGGCCACCCCGGCCGCGGCCACCACGACCGGCACTCCGTCCGTCCGGGCCGCGTGTGCGACCGGCTGGGGCAGCACCGACAAGACCGGTACCGCCACCACCACGGCGTCGCTGACGAACGTCAGGACCGGCACCCACGACTGCTACGACCGGATGGTCGTGGACGTGCCCGGCGCGGGCACCGGACTCGGCTACTCGGTCCGCTACGTGGACCGCCTCTACCAGGACGGGACCGGCCGCCCCATCGCGGTCGGTGGCGGGGCCGTCATCGAGGTCAGGGTGCAGGCGCCCGCCTACGACCCCCAGACCGGTCGGCCCACCTACCCCGGGCGGGTCGCCCAGCCGCTGCCCGGTGTCGACCTGACGGGCTATCCGACCTTCAAGGACACCCGCTTCGCGGGCAGCTTCGAGGGCGACACCCAACTCGGCCTCGGCGTCCGGGCACGGCTGCCGTTCCGGGTTCTGGTGCTGGACGACCGGATCGTCGTCGACGTCGCCCACAGCTGGTCCGCCGCCCGCTGAGGAGGTTCCGGGTAGAGCGTCACCCATGATGATGAACGTTTGATTGTTCGCGCAGAAACGTTCATCTTCGATCATGTGGACGCTAGACTCACTGCTCCATCCGGTGGACGACGCAAGGGAGCCCGGTCACGTGCATGCCGCAGAGAGGCACCAGGAAATTCTCGACTGGCTGCGGGAACGGGGCACCATGCGGGTCTCGGAGATGGCGTGCACGCTGAACGTCTCCGCGATCACCATCCGCCGCGATGTGGACGCCCTGTCCAAACGGGGGCTGCTCACCCGGGTCCACGGCGGCGCCGTCCTGCCCGAACCCCGAGGCCGGCGCACCCCCGCCGTCGTGCCCGATATGTCGGCGCTGATCCATGGTGCCGGAGGCCGTGAACTCGTCGTCGGTCTGCTCGTCCCGGCCGCCGACCACGACTGCCCCGAGATCATCAAAGGCGCACAGGAGGCCGCCGCCGAGCGCGGGATCCGTCTCACGCTCGGCATCTCGCAGCACAACCCGGGACAGGAACACGCCCAGGCCCAGCAGATGCTGGACGACGGCATCAACGGACTGCTGATCACCCCGTGCGAACCCGTCGCCGGGAACAGCTGGCTCACCGAACTCGACATCCCCTGCGTGCTGATCGAACGAAACGTCGACGACGACGAGTGGGACGTCGACCGTGTCACCACCGACCACGCCCACGGTGCCCGTGTCGCCGTCCGTCATCTGGCCGTGTATGAGCCGCGCGCGATCGCCCTGGTCCTGCGCGACGACAGCCCCCACAGCGCGCACCTCCTGGCGGGCTACCTCGAAGGACTCACCGCCGTCGGCTTGCCCCCCGACGACGCCCCCGTGTTCCGCCTGCCCTCACCGGGTGCCGACCCCGGCGGACGTGAGCGTCTGCTCGCCGGATTCGTGGAGCGGGTCCTGAAGGGGGACATGGGAGCCATGATCGTGCACAACGATCACGATGCGATCGTCCTCCTCCAGCGGCTGCGCGCACGTGGGGTCGAGATCCCGGACGCGATCACGATGGTGGCCTACGACGACGAGGTGGCCGCGCTCGCCGACGTCCCCCTGAGTGCCGTCGCCCCGCCGCAGCGCGCGGTGGGTGCCGCCGCCGTGGACCTGCTCGTTCGCCGTCTGGTCGACCCGGAGCGCCCGCCGCATCACGTCGCGATCCTTCCCAAGCTGACCATGCGGGCGTCGAGCACACGGGGGTAGCCGGCGGCTGCGCGGAGGCCCACCAGATCCACCAAACCCCTGATCGTGAACGTTCGAACGATCAAATGATCAGAGAGTGATCACTTCGGGGGTTCGGCATCTGCTTGACCTCAATTTTGCTTGAGGTCTTACCGTCCTCCGCATGAGCATGGAAATCACCGCCTGGTCCCAGTTGCAGAGCGTCATGAACGCCCGCCAAGGGCGACGGCCCCTCGCCCGCGCCACCCTGCGCCGCATCGCCGACTTCGCCCGCCCGCACCGCCGCCGGATCACACAGTTCGTCCTCCTCGGCACGGTGACCGCGCTGCTCGCCGTGGCCACCCCCGTCCTCGCCGGCCGCGTGGTCGACACGATCGTCTCCGGCGGCTCGGCCGACACCGTCGTACACCTGGCCCTGCTCATCGCCCTCATCGCGGTCGCCGAAGCCGCCCTCGGGCTGCTGGGCCGATGGCTGTCCGCGACCCTCGGCGAAGGACTGATCCTCGATCTGCGCACCGCCGTCTTCGATCATGTGCAGCGCATGCCGGTCGCGTTCTTCACCCGCACCCGCACCGGTGCGCTGGTGAGCCGCCTCAACAACGATGTGATCGGCGCCCAGCGGGCGTTCAGCAACACACTCTCCGGAGTGGTCAGCAACATCGTGACCGTCCTGCTCACCCTCGCCGTGATGCTCACCCTCTCCTGGCAGATCACCCTGCTCGCCCTGGTGCTCCTCCCGGTCTTCGTGGTGCCCGCGCGGCGCATGGGCCGCCGTATGGCCCGCCTCCAGCGCGAGGCGGCGGACCTCAACGCGGCGATGGGAACCCGCATGACCGAACGTTTCTCCGCACCCGGCGCCACCCTGGTCAAACTCTTCGGACGCCCCGACGAGGAATCGTCCGAGTTCGCCGCCCGCGCCCGCCGGGTCCGGGACATCGGGGTACGGACCGCCATGGCGCAGTCCGCGTTCATCACCGCCCTGACCCTCGTCTCCGCCCTCGCTCTCGCCCTCGTCTACGGCCTGGGCGGCTGGTTCGCACTGCGCGGCACCCTCGACGCCGGCGCGATCGTCGCCCTGGCCCTCCTCCTGACCCGGCTCTACGCCCCGCTCACCGCTCTCGCCGGAGCGCGCGTCGAGATCATGAGCGCACTGGTGAGCTTCGAGCGCGTCTTCGAAGTACTCGATCTCAAACCGCTGATCGAAGAGACAACCGAACCCCGCGCGGTACCGGACGGCCCGGTCGCCGTCGAGTTCGACGATGTTCGTTTCGCCTACCCGGCCGCCGACAAGGTCTCCCTGGCCTCCCTGGAGGAAGTGGCCGCCCTGGACACCCGCGGCGGCACCCCGGTCCTGCACGGCGTCTCCTTCCGCGCCGAACCCGGCCGGACCGTCGCCCTCGTCGGCTCCTCCGGCGCCGGAAAATCGACCATCGCCGCCCTGCTCCCGCGCCTCTACGACACCGACGGCGGCACCGTCCGCATCGGCGGCGTCGACGTCCGCGACCTGAGCGCCCGCTCCCTGCGCGAAACGCTCGGCATGGTCACCCAGGACGGCCACCTCTTCCACGACACCATCCGCGCCAACCTGCTCCTCGCCCGCCCCGACGCCCCCGACGACGACCTGTGGGACGTCCTCGGCCGCGCCCGCCTCGACGCCCTCGTACGCTCCCTGCCCGACGGCCTCGACACGGTCGTCGGCGAACGCGGCTACCGGCTCTCCGGCGGCGAACGTCAGCGCATGACCATCGCTCGCCTGCTGCTCGCCCGGCAGCGGGTCGTGATCCTGGACGAGGCCACGGCCCACCTGGACAACACCTCCGAGGCGGCCGTCCAGGAGGCGCTCACCGAGGCACTCGAAGGACGCACGGCCGTGGTCATCGCCCACCGGTTGTCCACCGTGCGGGCCGCGGACCTGATCCTTGTCGTCGAGGACGGCCGGATCATCGAGCGCGGTACGCACGATCAACTGATCGCCGCGGAAGGGCGCTATGCGGAGCTGTATCGGACACAGTTCGCGGCATCAGGGGAGGTCGACACCGCCGCCGTATGACGGTGATCGGTCGATCGTTCGATGATCGGCCGATCACAGGGCGATCACCGGGCGATCACTGAACGAGCGCGTACCCGGTGTCGTCCGCTCGCGCGTTCAACTCCTCCACCGCTCCCTGCGCGTCGCCGATCGTCGCGTAGTCCACGGCCACGAAGTTCACCGGACGGCCCCGCTCACGCGCACATGCGCGGGCACGGTCGATCACGAACTGACGGGCGTTCACCTCACCCGCGTCCAGCCGGCTCCCGCCGTCCACGGTGACGAAATGATTCAGCAGGAACAGCCGCCTGTCGGTGCCCCCGCGGTTCGGCGCACAGCTCATCTCCGCGGGGCTGCGGAAGGCGAACGGGGTCTCCATCGCGTACTGGTAGAAGTTCCGGTACCACGGCGCCGGGCCGTCGGCCCGTTCGGCGAACACGACCAATCGGCGACCACTGTCGATCATCTCGCCGAGCGTCGGCCACGACCGGTCCGGATCAGGGTCTGGTGTGTGCACCAGGTCCCCGAGACCGGCCTCCTCTACGGCCCGAGCGGTCTCCGCCCCGTCGATCGCGTCCTGAATGATCAGTGTGACCACGTCGTTCGGATGATCACGCATCCATCCACCGATCTCCCGCAGCGTCGGCACCAAGGGGACCGCCCCGGCCCGGCACACCGAATGACACAGCCAGAGCCCCGCGCGCGGCGGATTGAACGTGTCCACGGCACCCGTGATCAGCGCACGCTGCTCGGCCGTGAAGTCCGACCCCTCCAGCCGCGCCGTGATCTGATCGCTCCGCTCCCACCGGTACGTGTCGAGTTGGAGCGCCCGCACACCGTCATCGAGCTGCGCCGTGATGTCCGGGTCCTGATACGGGCCGATGAAACGATCAGCGGTGGTCGACATCGCATTGTGCGAGGTCAGATACGTGACCTCGTCGTACGGTCGATCGCACAGCACCACGTGCCCCTGACAACCGCGCTCCGCCGCAGGGTTCATGGCCACCGGCACCAGGACGGTTCCCGCCACCGCCGTCGCGGTCGTCGCCGCCACCACCGCGAGCGGCCGGACCCGTGACAGCACCGCCGACATCCGAGGGCGTGCCACCAGCAGCCAGCCCACCCCGGACAGGGCCGTCCCCGCTGCCACCGGAACGACGGCCGTCCACAGCCCGATCTCCGTGAACCGGTCGAACGCCGCCATCTGTATGTCGCCGACCAGCCGCGCCACACTCGGCGGCCATGTCGCCGGGAGGTCGATCACCCGACCACCCGAGAGCGTTCGCACAAGAACGATCAGGATTCCGGCCAGAACGCCACCCGCACCGAGCGGTCGGCCCATATCCATCAGACGGCGTCCCGGCGACGCCAGTCCGGTGACCCATAGCGTCACCAGCGCACCGATCAGCAGCGCACCGGCCAGCCCCGCCACCGTCCCCAGACCGAGTCGTGTGTACCCCCGCACCTCGTGCACGGCGTTCAGATCGTGCTCGGACGTGTCCAGGAGCCGCCCGAGATCCCATCGCGTACCACCCGCCGTGGCGCGCAGATCGAGCACCGCGTCACTGGTCCTGCCCGTCAGGATCTGCGGCGCCACCACCGCGAGCGCGGTGCCGATGTCACCGTCGGCGAGTGCCACCTCCACCTCGGGACGCAGCTGAGCCCGCTGCTCGGCGGGCAGCGGGCTCAGCAGGACGTCCGCCGCCTGCGCGGCCTGTGCCTCGGAGAGCGGCAGGACAGGGAAGCCGGGAGGCACCCGTCCGTCGGCCAGCTCACCCAGCGCGCGCGACAACTCGTCCGTGAAGCGGTCGAAGTCCGGTTCGTCCCGGCCCTGGAGGCCCGACACCAGATCACCGAAGTAGATGTGCGACACGTCCTCGACGTTCGTCAGCACGGGCGCCACGTCCACCGTGAGACTCAGCGTGTCGCGGTCGCCGTTCAGATAGCCGACGAGAGCCTGGATCTGTTGATGGGTCAGTTCCCTGAGCGTCGCCGGGGGGAGCACCAGCCGGATGTTCGACGTCACCGCCGCCTCGGGGACCGGCAGCCGGGCGAGCAGATCGCGGGTGGCGGCGGTGGTCCGAGGGTCGACGAGAACCTCATTGTAGAGCCGGTCGTAGACCGCCTCCTCGTCGAGGACCGCCTGATGGAAACCGGGGGACAGGACGGTGCCCCGCAGGGTCGCCGCCGTCGCCAGGACGGCCGTACAGACGACCGCGAGCGCGAACGCCGTGATCCGCACCGCCCGCCCGCCGGTGACCGGCCCGACCTTCATCACACGCCTCAGCCCCCCGCCTCACCGAACGGCGACGACCGTCACGTCACGCACTGGCTGATCGAAAAGCGATCACCCGATGGGTCGATCGGGTGATCATCGATGATCAAGTGAGCAATCGGCCGGGCGGCGTCCGTTCTGAACCGCCCACCGCCCACCACGCATGCGGACGGCGATCCCTCAATCGCTCTGGCGGGACTCCTCCGCCCGCTCGGCGTCCCGCTTCTTCAGCCGTGCCGACTCCTTGCGTACCTCGGCCTGCGTCTCCTGCTCCTTCTCCAGCCACGCCGGGCGTTCCTGCTTGAGTGACTCGATCTGTTCGCTTGTGAGCGCCTCGGTCACTCCACCGCGCGCCAGACCGGCGATCGACACCCCGAGCTTGGCCGCGACCACCGGACGCGGATGCGGGCCCTCACGCCGCAGTGCGCGCAGCCACTCGGGCGGATCGGTCTGGAGCTGGTTCAGCTCGGCGCGCGAGATCTCGCCCTCCTGGAACGCGGTCGGGGTGGCGGGGAGATACACACCCAGCTTCTTCGCCGCGGTCGCGGGCTTCATCGTCTGGGCGCTCTGGTGCGACTTCATGCCCTCCAGACTATCCGCCGGAGACGGGACCGCCGGTCACGGCCGGTAGCCTGGCGAGGTGACAGGCTCCGAGACCCCCGCCCCGTTCCGGCTCGTCCACGTCCCGGGCGCGACCCCGGGCAAGTGGGTGCGGATCTGGAACGAGCGCCTGCCCGGCACGCCGCTGGCCCTGCTCGCCGTACCGGCCGCCGATGCGTCTGAGGCGCTGAGGGAGGGGCGCGCGGACGCCGGGATCGTCCGGCTGCCGGTTGATCGAACGATCTTCAGCGCGATCCCGCTCTACACGGAGACGACCGTCGTTGTGGTTCCCAAGGATCACTTGATCACGGCGGCGGACGAAGTGACCGTCGATGATCTTGTTGACGAGGTGGTGTTCCACCCCCTGGACGACGTTCTCGACTGGCCTGTACTGCCCGGCAGGCCCGCGATCGAACGCCCCGCCACCACCGAGGATGCCGTCGAACTGGTTGCGGCGGGCGTCGGCGTCCTGATCGTCCCCCAGTCCCTCGCCCGGCTGTACCACCGCAAGGACCTCACCTACCGGACGGTCCTGGACGCCCCCCAGTCCGGCATCGCCCTGGCCTGGCCCGAGAGCGCCACCACCGACCTGGTCGAGGAGTTCATCGGCATCGTCCGTGGCCGTACGGTCAACAGCACCCGCGGCCGGTCCGGGCCCTCGGCACAGTCCCAGGAGAAGCGGGGGCAGAAACCCGCCGAGGGCAAGAAGTCCACCGACGGCAAGAAGCCCGCCACCGGGAAGAAAGCCGCCACCGGGAAGAAGCCGACGACCGCCCGCACGCGGGGCGGCTCCACCACCGGCGGCTCCCGGCGCGGACGCCCACGCCGCCGCTCGTAGCGCCGCTACCCGTGCGAGAAACGAACACCATCGCTCAAACGAACAGTCACCGCCAGGGGTTCTTTCGATAGACCGATCGATCCTCCCGCGGCCGATCCCCCCGGCCGATCCACCCCTGATCGACCGATCCCCCGATCAACCAACCGCTCAAGAACCCGGCCCCGACCCCACAAGCCAGTCGAACGCCGCCCGTGCAGTGAACTCCGGCTGACCGCCCCGCACCAGCAACCCGGCCGTCGCGAACTCCGGCGCGTCCGCCTGCGCCGTGACATAGGGAACCGCGATGCAGCGCATCCCGGCCGCGTGGGCGGCCACGGCTCCTGGGGCCGCGTCCTCCACCACCACACAGTCCTCGGGTGCCGCGTCCAGTCTGCGGGCGGCCTCCAGGAACACGTCCGGTGCCGGTTTGCCGTGGGGGACCTCCTCGGCGGAGACGAGGGTGTGCAGCAGGGCGTCCAGGCCGGTCCCGGCCAGCACCGTCCTGATCGCCGCGATCGAGGAGCCGGACGCCACCGCCATGGGCACGCCCGCACCGGCCAGCAGTCCCACGAACTCCCGCATCTCCGGGTAGGCGCGGGTGGAGGCCCCCGCGAGGGCCAGGTACTCCCGGTTCTTGTCGGCGAGCAGTTCGTCCACGGACGCGGCGAGCCCGTAGCGGCGCTTCCAGTCGGTGACCGTCTCCAGGGTGCTGATACCGACGTACTCCTCATGCTCCGCCCAGGAGAAGTCGGGTACGCCGTGGGCGGCCAGCACTCGGCGGCCGGCCTCGTAGTAGTTCGGCTCGCTGTCCACGAGTGTTCCGTCGAGATCGAAGACGACCGAGAGGTCGGGCAAGGTGTTCATGTGCTCAAGGATGCCCAAAGGGGCGTGAGCGATCGAACATCGGGTAATCGTTTCTGCTGTGCGCCGCCCACCTCACGCCGCACACCGCGCCGCCGCCCACCTCACGCCGTCCCGTGCGCCCTCATTCATTCGGTGGTCGTTTGAACGAACGACCACCGACGTACATCGCCACCGGCGACCGTGGGCGCCTGGGCATCTGGACATCGAGGAGCGCCACGTCCGGCCGGTGGTGGCGGACCAGTTCCACGGCCTCCCGCCCGGTCGACGCCTCCGCCACCACCTCGATCTCCGGGTCGGCCGACAGGATCGCTCGGGCCCCCGCCCGCATCGTCGTCTCGTCGTCGGCGATCAGCACCCGAATCACACGATCACACGTTCCCCATTTCTTCCCCCGCCGAGGCAGTCGTCCCACCGGCGTTCCGTCCGGTTCAGGACCCGTCATGCCCGAAGCCCTGAAGTCGCCGGAACCCGGTCGCAGCACCGGTCGAACCCGAATCCTGGTCGAGAGGACGGGCCAGCGCAGCATCGTCAGAACCACCGCACTCTGGGTGGTCCTGGCCGTCCCCGTGCTGCCCGATTCGCCCGGCGATGTGGACTCGCCGGTGTGGTGGCGGCTCGCCGGGGTGCTGGCGCTGCTGCCCGTGGTCGCGTTCCGGGACAGAGCAGCTGCACACGAAGGCCGTTTCCCGCGGGCACAACCGGTGAGGTGGCTGCCGCTGTTCTGGTGCGCCAGCGCGGTCCTGAGCCTGATCAGCCCGTGGTTCTCGCCCAGCGTGTTCGTCATGAGCTATCTCGCCGGGCGCAACGGCGGCAAGCTGTGGAAACGGCCCGTCGAAGCGGCCGTCGCGGTGAGTGTGGTCCTCACGGCGCTGGGCGTCATCGGCCATACGGCGGGCCATCTCACCACCTGGCTGAACAGCACTCCGCTGCTGGTGGGCGCGGTGACCGCCTGGCTGGCCGGCCGCCACCGCCAGCAGCGCCGCGAACTGGAGGCGGAGGGCTGGCAGCGGGCCCGCCAGCTGGAACGCGAACACCGGCTCGTCGCCGACCGCGCCCGGATCAGGGAACGTGCCCGGATCGCCCAGGACATGCACGACCAGCTCGGCCACGACCTGACACTCATCGCCATGCAGGCAGCCGCCCTCGAAGTCGCCCCCCGGCTGGACGAGGAGACCCGGTCCAAGGAGGGCGAACTGCGGCGCAGCACCGCCGAGGCGGTCGGCCGCCTCAGCGACATCATCGGGGTGCTGAGGGTGGAGGCCGCGCAGGAGGAGACGGCGCCGCGCGAGGACCGCGCGAGGACCTGATGGCGACCGTGGGCCGCGCGCGGACCGCGGGCGTGCTGGTCGATCTGCGCCGGATCGGCCTTGACCACACGGCGCCCGGTGGTCGAGGAGGCGGTGCAGCGGGTGGTGCAGGAGGCGTTCACCAACGCCGCCAAGCACGCGCCCGGGGCGGAGGTGCGGATCCGGATCGACCGTCTCACGGACCACACCGTCGTCACCGTCGGCAACGGCGCCTCGGATGACCCCTCCCAGGAGCCGACCGGGAACGGCATGGGACTGGTCGGCTCTCCGAGCGGGTCAGGGTCCTCGGGGGCACACTGACGGCGGGCCACCGCGACGACGGCGGGTTCGAGGTCTCCGCGCGCCTCCCGCACTCCGGTGCCCGCCACGGGTCCGGCGACACCGGTGGACCGGGTGGACCGGACGGACTCGGGACTCCCCTCACCGTCACCGCCCAGCGGGACGCCGAACAGCGGGTACGCCGCAGCCTGGCGGCCGTACTGGCGGTACCCGCGGTGGCCGTGGCCGTGGTCTGCGTGACGACGGTGGTGCACTTCTCCAACGTCTTCGACAGCGCGACCCTCGACACCGCGACCCACCGGAACCTGTCGAAGGGGCAGCGCTGGGAGGATCTGCGGTCGGTCCTGCCGCGGCAGGAGGTACATGTGATCGAACGATCAGAGTGAGGGAGTGAGATCGAACGATCAGAGTGAACGATCAACCGACAGACTCACGCCAATGATCCCCCCTTGGTCTAGACCGCCGTAGATCGACTGCTACCGTCACCTCGGACGGCACAGCCACCGAGAGGGGACAGCGGTGACACACGGCGGCACAGGCAGGCGGGCGTTCATCGGGTCGTTCACGGCGGCGGGCGGACCCGGTGTGGTGACGGCGGCCGTGCATCCGCGCGACGGAGCACTCACCGCGCTGGGCGCCGTGGACGGTGTCGCCGACCCGTCCTTCCTCGCCCTCGCCCCCACGGGCGGCATGCTCTACGCGGTCAGCGAGACGACGGACGGCGCGGTCGCCGCGTACCGCGTCGAGAACGACACGCCCGAACTCGCCGGACGGCCCGTCCCGGTCGGCGGCAGTGGTCCGACCCACCTGACCGTGTACGCGGGACATGTGTTGACCGCCAACTACGGCTCCGGCAGCGTCAGCGCCGTACCCCTCCGCCCGGATGGCACCCTGGAGCCCGCCCCCTGCGATGTGCTCGCGCACTCCGGTGCCGGTCCGTACGCCCCGCGTCAGCAAGGGCCGCACGCCCACCAGGTGCAACCCGACCCCAGCGGGCGCTGGGCGGTCAGCGTCGACCTCGGCACCGACTCGGTACGCGTGTGCACGCTCACCGCGGGCCGTCTCGCCGTGCACCGCGAGATCGCGCTCCGCCCCGGTTCCGGCCCGCGCCACCTCGCCTTCCACCCGGACGGCACGCACGCCTACGTCGTGAACGAACTGACCCCCACGGTCACCGTCTGCCGCTGGGACGCCGCCGACGGCTCGCTCCAGCCGCTCTCCGAGGTCGCGCTGCTGCCCGGCACCCCGGACGGCGACGCCTACCCCTCCGGAATCGTCGCCTCGCCCGACGGACGGTTCGTATGGGCCGCCGTCCGTGGGGAGGACGTTCTGTCGGTGCTGGCCGTCGCCGGGGACGGACTGAAGCTGGTCGGCACGGTTCCCTGCGGCGGCCACTGGCCGCGCGCGATCGACGAGTCCGGCGGCTTCCTCTACGTCGCCAACGAGCGGTCCGGCGACGTGACCTGGTTCGCCCTGGACCCGGACACCGGACTGCCGCACCGCGCGGGCTCCCTCCCTGTCCCGGCCGCGTCCTGCGTGATCTTCGACTAGGCCTCCGGACCCCGAGAGCCCCCGGAGACACCGAAGGGCCCGCTCCCCCCGAGGGAACGGGCCCGGCCGCCACGAGCCACCACCGTCCACCACGCACGTCGGCGTGGCGCGGCGGGCTCACCGCACCGGCGCCCCCTGCGACTGCGGAGCGATCCCCAGCGCCGTCGTGTACTTGGCGAGCGCCAGCTTGCCGATCGCCGGGTAGGGACCCAGCGCCTCCGCGGCGGCGCACCCCGCCTCCTCCGCGGCGGCCTGCACCAGCGCGGAGTCGATCTCCGGACCGATCAGATACGGCGCCAGCGCCAGCTGCTGCGACCCCGAGCCGCGCAACTGCTCGGCGATCGCCGCGATCGAGCCCTCCTCGTCCAGCGCGGCGGCCATCACCGGTACGGCGAGCCGCGCGGCCAGCAGCATGCCGGTGATGCCGGCCGCCTGCACGGCCTCCTCGCCGCCCACGGACGCCAGGATGATGCCGTCCGCCGCCGTGGCCACCGTGAACAGCCGGGCACGGTCAGCGCGCGCGAGACCGGCCTCCGACAGCCGCACATGTAGCGCCTCGGCCAGCAGCGGGTGCGGGCCCAGCACATCGGTCAGCTCGGCGGCCACCTTGCTGTCCATGACGGCCTGCCGGACCTGCCGCAGCAGTGCGTTGTCCGGCCCGGCCAGCAGCGGTACGACGACCGCGACGGGCCCCTCGGGCTCCTTGACGTCGAGACCGGCGGCCACCGCCTGCTCGTAGCGCGCGGAGCGCTCCGCGGCGGTGTGCGCCAGCACGGCCCGCAGCGACGGGAACTCCGTGTCGTCGCCGTCCAGGTAACCGATGCGGGCGTTCAGACCGGGCAGCTCCGAACGCGCGATGCTCACGATCTCCTCGGCGAGCCCACGGGTGGCGGCACTGGGCGTCCCGGGAACCGCGAGAACGAAGGCGGGCGCGCCCTCGGGAGCCGCGAGCGGCTCGGGGCGGCGGTGCCGTCCCGGCTGACGGGGTCGCGGCATTCGTACGGGGAGGCCGGGTGCGGGCCCAGTGGAGGAGCTCATGGCGCCGCATGTTACTGGTTTCCTGGGCTCCCCTGTTCGGGGAGGGTGCAGGTGAGCGGTATCCGTCCGGTTTTGTCTGATGAGTTACGTACAGATCAGAACTCGGTGTCGACGGCTCGGCCGGACGTGCGTTTCACCGACAGCATGTTCTTGTCGTAGGGCAAGGTCAGCGTGGTTCTTGCCAGTCCCGTGGCGATGTGCAAGGAGCCGTCCAGGGGGTCGCCGGCCGCGCGGGTCAGCGGTGCCCGCGGCAGCAGCTCCGCCAACGCGGCCTCCACCGGCTCCAGCAGGGGCGGCCCCATGCGGAACAGGCCGCCGGTGAGGGCCACTCGGGCGTCGTCCCCGTCGGGGCAGACGGCCGCAGCGGACCCGGCCATGTGCCGGGCGGCCTCCCGCAGGATCCGCGCCGCGCGCGGGTCGTGCTCCGCGCAGTCGGCGACATGGGGCGCGAAAGACGCCAGCATCGCGGGCCGGTCGGACCGCGGATACAGCTGCCCCGGCAGCCCGGCCAGCGGCCCGAACTCCTGCTCCGCGCGTGCCCGGAGCCGCTCGGAACCACCCGGTCGGCCGTCGTGGGCGGCCAGCGCCGCCTGGAGCCCGGCCCGGCCGATCCACGCCCCGCCGCCACAGTCGCCCAGCAGATGCCCCCATCCGTCGGCCCGCCGCCACCGCGTCAGATCCGTGCCCACGGCGATCAGACCCGTCCCGGCGGCCACCACCGCACCCGGCCGCTCCCCGAGCGCACCGACGTACGCGGTGACCGCGTCGGCGGCCAGGGCGAGCGTCTCGGTGCCGAACGCGCGGTGCAGCGCCCCCGGCAGCTCCGCCCGCAGCGCGTCCCCCAGCGTGCCGAGCCCGGCGGCGCCGATCGCCGCCGTACGCAGCACCGTGACCCCGGTGTCGTCGGCCAGGGAGCGGACCATCGGCACCAGTTGGCCCAGCAGATGATCCGGGTCGATGCCGCGCGGTCCGGTGCGTACGGGCTCGGTGGACGCGCGCCGGGCGAGGGCGCCCCGGGCCGCCGTACCGACGACGACCCGTAGACCCGAGCCGCCCGAGTCGACGGCGAGGATGCCCGCGGTGTCCCCGGGCATGTCCCCGCCGCCGGTCACGGCAGACGCCAGTCGACCGGCTGGCCGCCCTGCGAGACCAGCATGTCGTTGACCCGGCTGAACGGACGCGAACCGAAGAAGCCCCGGTCCGCGGACATCGGCGACGGATGCGCCGACTCCACCGCGGGCAGCGCGCCGAGCAGCGGACGCAGATTCCGCGCGTCGCGGCCCCACAGGATCGACACCAGAGGCGTGCCCCGCGCGGCCAGCGCCCGGATCGCCTGCTCGGTGACCTCCTCCCAGCCCTGGCCGCGATGCGCCCCCGGCTTGCGCGGGGCGGTGGTAAGCGCCCTGTTGAGGAGCAGCACCCCCTGCTGGGTCCAGGGCGTCAGATCGCCGTTGGACGGCTGCGGCAGCCCCAGGTCCGTGTTCAGCTCGCGGTAGATGTTGATCAGGCTGCCCGGCAGCGGCCGTACGTCCGGCGCCACCGAGAAGGACAGCCCCACCGCGTGTCCGGGGGTCGGATAGGGGTCCTGCCCGACGATCAGGACACGGACGTCGTCGAACGGCTGCTGGAAGGCGCGCAGGACATTCGGTCCGGCCGGGAGGTAGGTCCGCCCGGCGGCGATCTCCGCCCGGAGGAAGTCGCCCATGGCGGTGATCCGCCCGGCGACCGGTTCCAGGGCCTTCGCCCAGCCCGCTTCGACGATTTCATGCAAGGGTCGTGGTGCCACGGTGTCACCCTACTGCCGTACACGGCGCGGTGATCACCCGATGGCCGGCACCCGGCCGCCATCTGTCCTCCCGGCTTTCCGGGTCAGGCCACGACGGCCGCGCGGACGCACAGCACATCGGGCAGGTGGGAGGCCAACTGCCGCCAGCTGTCGCCGTCGTCGGCCGAGGCGAACACCTCGCCGTTGCGGTTGCCGAAGTGCACGCCCGCCGGGTCGCCGTCGTCCGTGCACAGCGCGTCGCGCAGCACCGTGCCGTAGTGGTCCTCCTGGGGCAGCCCCGCCGAAAGCGCCTCCCAGGACCGTCCCGCGTCCGCCGTACGGAACACCCGGCAGCGCCGGTCGGCGGGCACCCGGTCCGCGTCCGCGGTGATCGGGAAGACATACGCGGTGTCCCCGCGCGCGGGATGCGTGGCGGCGGCGAAGCCGAACGTGGACGGCAGGCCCGCGCCGATGTCGGTCCAGTGCGCGCCCGCGTCGTCCGTGCGATAGACGCCCCAGTGGTTCTGGAGGTACATGCGGTCGGGGTCCGCGGAATCCTTCGCGATCTTGTGTACGCACTGGCCGAACTCCGGGTTCGGGTCCGGCAGGAACACCGCGGACACGCCCGAGTTGGCGGGCGTCCAGCTCTCCCCGCCGTCCGTCGTACGGAACACACCGGCCGTGGACACCGCCACCGTCACCGTCCGGGCGTCCCGCGCGTCCGTGACGACCGTGTGCAGCCCCTCACCGCCGCCGCCAGGCACCCACTGCGCGCGGGTGGGGTGCTCCCACAGCGGCCGGACCAGGGAGAACGTCTCCCCGCGGTCCTCCGAGCGGTACAGCGCCGCCGGTTCCGTGCCCGCGTACACCACGTCCGCCTCGGCCGCCGCGGGGTGCAGCTGCCACACCCGCTCCAGGGAGGCGCCCGTGTCCTTGGGGAACTTCACCGCCGGGCGGGCCGGTTCGACCCAGGTCCGGCCCAGATCGTCGGAGTGGAACACCGACGGCCCCCAGTGCGCGCTGTCGCCGCCCGCCAGCAGCCGGGGCGTCGGCCCACGGGTGTCGATGGCGACCGAGTACACGGCCTGCGCGTTGAAGTACGGGCTTTCGTCGAACACCCACGCGTCACCGCGTCGCCGCCCGATGAACAGACCCTTGCGCGTCCCCACGGCGAGTAGTACTTCGGTCATGCTGGCCACCTCCGCGACATCGTCGTCCCAGACATCCGCCAGTCTGCACCCCACCACTGACAGTCTCCCTCCCGAACACCGTCCGCGCAGGTCAGAGCCGCTGTGTCGAGCGGGGGGCGAGGTCGGGTGCCGTGGCCGATGCCGGTGTCGCCCGACCTTCCGCCCACCGCACGGATCGGGCCACCGGCGACCCGCGCCGTGAGTAGCGGGCGGCGGACACGCGTATGCAAGGGAGTGGGCCGTGGACGCCCGGACGGGCGGGGAGCGGACGCCCCGGCCCGGCGGGTGCGGAGGAGCACCGCGGGGACACCCGCACACGCGAGTCAGGGCCGACCGGCTGTGGGCGGTGGACGCCGACGCCGGGCGGACGACCGTGGTGCGGGGGCGCGTTCCGGCGGACCACTCGCGTACAGGGACGAGGAGGAAGCCGTCGATGGTGATCCGGGATCGCAGGGTCTGGTTGTGGCGCTGGCGGCGCAATGCGCTCCGGCGGCCGTCGGACCGGACCGACGCGAGGGTTCTGCTGGCCTCATGGACGCTGGCCGTCCTGGCCGTCGCCGTCGCCGGGCCGCTCACGGCCCGCTCCGTCGAGTCCACGGTCGCACGGGACCGGATGGAACGGCGTCCGGTGACCGCCTCGCTCGCGGCGCCGGTCCCAGGGGCCCCGTCCCGGGCCGCCGCCGACCTGGTCTGGGCACATGTGACATGGACCGCGCCGGACGGCTCCACCCGCGCGGGGCAGACCCGGGTCGCACCCGGCAGCCGCGCGGGCAAGGAGGTCACCGTGTGGACCGATCGCGCGGGTCGCCTGGTCACCGAGCCCGCCACCGCCACCGAGGCGCGGGTCCACTCGCTCCTGGTGGGCGGCCTGGCGGGGGCCGTCGCGGCGGTCCTGCCGCTCATCGCCGGGAGCACGCTCCGCGCCCGCCTGGAACGCCGCCGCCTGGATCAGTGGGACGCGGACTGGGCCCGCTTCGACGCGCTCCGCAGACGGCACCTGGGGTGACGGTCAGGTGCCGGGGGAGCGGGCGGGGGTACGCCGGCCCGGGGGAGCGGGCGGGGTACGCCGGTCATGTGTGCCGCGTATGCCGCGACAGCCCTTGGGTGTCGGTCGTCGGTCACCGGCACCTCGTCACCGGGGTGCCCAGGGTCTGGCGTGCCTTGCCCGGTACGTGCAACGCGGCACACCGGCGCCTCGCGTGGCGTGCGGAGTATGGAACGGGGCATGTGGTGTGCCGAGCACGGAGCGGGGTGCGTGGTGTGCCGAGTACCGAACAGGGCGTGATCGGCGACCTGGAGGGCCGCTGAAGGGTCATCTGGAGGGCCACCTGGAGGCCCCTCTAGAAGGGGCCCGCCTCCCCACCCCGCACCAGCTCGCGGCACAGCTCCAGCAGACGCTCGTCCTTGGGAATGTCGTCGCTGCCATGGCCGTCTTCGCGGGCCAGATGCCGCCGTCCCGCGCCGAGTTCCGCCTCCGGAAGATCCCGCAGCGGTAGGGCGGCCGGTCCCATCGCGCGCAGATGCTCGGCGATCCGTACACGCGGGTACGGGCTCTCCGCCCAGGCGGACCGCATCGCGGCGAGGACCGGCTCCACGGCCGTCGTGCCGATGCGCCAGAGGGCGTGGGCCGCCGCGGTCCGTTCCCAGACGGTGCCGGACCGCACCATGCGCCGCAGCGCGTTGAGCGCGGGCCGGGCCGCCGGTCCCAGCTCCGCCACCTCCTCCGCCGCCGCCGTACGCCGGTACGGGTCCTTGGCCTTGAGTTCGCGCAGCAGCACCGGCAGCACGGCTTCAGCGTCGCCCTCCACGGACCACAGCGCGCCCGCGGCGGCGGTGCCGGACCCGCCGTCCAGGTAGCGGCGCAGCACGGGCGCGGCCTCCAGCGCGGCCGGACCGAACGCGCCCACCGCGCGGATCGCCGCCTGCGCGAGGAGCCCGGTCGGCTCGTCGCCCGAGTGGCTGCCCAGCAGGCGCAGCGCCTCGGGTACGGCCCCTTCGTCACCGAGTTCGGTCAGGGCCTTCAGCAACGGCAGGGCGCGGCTGACGGCGCCGGGGGAGTCGGGGGCGACGGTGGAGAGTTCACGCCGGAGGGCGGGCGCGAGGGGGCCCGCGGGCGGGCCGAGGAGGGGGACCACCACGCCGAGGTCGTCGGGGACGGCGGGCCCCGCGAGGATCTCGGCGAGCACCGGTACCGCGCGCGGGTCCCCCGTTCTGGCGAGGGCCTTGAGAGGCGCCCCCAGGGTGGGCGCTCCGCGTTCCCAGCGCCGGACCCAGAGATCCGGGCGGGTCGTCACGAGCGCGTGCAGCGCGTCGGCGGCCGGTGCGGCGAGGGCGAAGAGATCGCCCAGGGCCGCGACCGCCGCGTCCCGCAGACCCCCTTCCTCGGCGCCCAGTTGCCGCCCGATCAGCGCCACGGGCTCGGCGTAGTCACCCCGCCACGCCCGGAACAGCCCCGACGACATCCACACCGCGTTGCACCGGTCCGACGTGCCCGGACTCGTCAACTGGCCGTTCAGCAGCGCGATGCGCTCCGGCACGCGGTCGCCCAGCGCGCGGTGGAGCGTCCTCAACAGCTGAGACCCCTCCTCGTCCGACGGCCGGAGCCGCCGGAAGTGCCGGGCCAGGGTGTCCGTCACCGCATGACACGGCTCCCCGGGCGGCTGCACCGTCGAGCGCTCCCTGAGCAGTCCCACGGCCATGGCGACCAGGTTCTCCGGGAGGCGCTCCGGCGCGCCCGCGGCGAGCTGGCCGAGCGCGGCGAGACGGAGCGCGGGCCCGTTGGGCGGCGCGCTCTGCGCGGCGAGGATGTCCAGCGCCGGGCCAGAGTAGGCGGGGTGGCGCCTCGCGAACAGCCCCAGTGCCTCGGCGAGTGCGATCAGGACCCGGTCCTCTCTTTCGCGCTGTATCCGCTCCCGCAACAGGGCCAGCACACGAGCCGGCTCGTCCAGGAAACCGACCACCGCGCGGGGCGCCACCTGGCGCACCCCCGGATCGGCGTCCCCCACCAGACGCGCGAACACCGGCGCGCCCGCCCGCACCGCGGCGCGCGCCCGCGCGTGCAACTGCCGCTCCCGGCCGGAACCGGCCCCCGTGCCCCCCGACCCGTCGCCGGTGTCGTCCGCCTCGCCCCCGATGCTCACCAGCAGCTCGACGATCCCGGCCCGGTCGCGGCCCTCCTCGTGCTCCGCCAGGGCGAGGAGAAACGGAACACACGCGAGCGTCGAGTCGTAGACGCTGCCCTGATGGTGCACCGCGCCGTACATCCCGTCGAGCGCGGTCTCCCGCTCGGCCGCGTCCTCCGAGGCGAGGCTCCGCAGCAGTCGTGGCACGTCCCGTGCGCTGCCGTAGGCATGCGTGAGCGATGCCCAGTCGATGTCGTCGATCCCCGTGAACATCCCGTCCTCCCCCGGGCGCAGCGGTCACACTGCCCTTCCGATCTGGAGTCTGCACCACGGCACCGACAACGAACCGGAATCCCGCCGGGAGGATATGGGATCTCCGACACGTATGTGCGAAGGAGCGCATGATCGTGGATCGGACCAGCGAGAACACCGCGTGGCGCTCGGGTTCGACGGGAGCGAGTGTGAGTTTGAGCGTTTGTTCATTCGCGTTCATGCGGAGAGCAAACGATCTCCGAACAAGCGGTGTTTGAACCCGGTCGGTGGCGTGGGGGGCCCACCAAATGGTTGTTGAACAAGCGGTCTCTGAATAGGCGGTCTCTGAACAAGCGGTCTCCGTAAGGCCCTCCGCCGACGGAGAGGTACACGGGCTGCGTTCCCGCCCGCACGATCCTGACGGGACCGGCCCCACACGCACCCGCTCTCACAGACCGTTCGGCAGCGCCCGTTCCAGGATCGTGTCCACGTCCGCCGCGCCCGGGAGGGTGCCGAAGGAGTGCCCCCAGTCGCCGCCGAGCCGGGTCGCGCAGAAGGCGTCCGCGACGGCTGCCGGGGCGTGACGTACAAGCAGGGACGCCTGGAGCGTCAGGGCCATCTGTTCGACCAGCCGGCGCGCGCTCGTCGGCGCGGCGGTGGCGAGCAGGTCCTTGAGGCGGGCCACGGAGGCGTCCAGGCGGGGATCGGCGCCCCGGGCTAGGGCGAGTTCGGCGAAGAGGGCGTCCGCGGTGCCTGGTTCGCGGCCGAGCGCGCGCAGCACATCGAGCGCGTTGACGTTGCCCGAGCCCTCCCAGATCGACAGCAGTGGCGCCTCGCGGTAGTGCCGGGGCATGCCCGACTCCTCCACATAGCCGTTCCCGCCCAGGCACTCCAGGGCCTCCGCGGTGAACGCCGGCCCGCGCTTGGTGACCCAGTACTTGCCGACGGCCGTCGCGATCCGGCGGAAGCCCCGCTCCGCGTCGTCACCGTGCACCGCGCGGTCGGCCGCACCCGCCAGCCGCAGCGTGAGCGTGGTGGCCGCCTCGGACTCCAGCGCCAGATCCGCGAGCACATTGCGCATGAGCGGCTGATCGATCAGCAGGGCGCCGAAGGCGCTCCGGTGCCGGACATGGTGTCCCGCCTCGACGAGCGTCTTGCGCATGAGGGTCGCCGAGGCCATCACACAGTCCAGCCGTGTGCAATTGACCATCTCAATGATCGTTTTGACGCCCTGGCCCTCCGGTCCGACCAACCAGGCGACCGTGCCGTCGAACTCGGGCTCCGAGGACGCGTTCGAACGGTTGCCGAGCTTGTCCTTCAACCGCTGGATGTGGAACGGATTCCGGGCGCCGTCGGGCAACACGCGCGGGACGAGGAAACAGGACAGCCCCTCCGGTGCCTGAGCCAGCACCAGGAATAGATCACACATCGGCGCGGAGGTGAACCACTTGTGCCCCCGCAGGGTGTACACGCCCGGTTCGGCCGTCGGTGTCGCGATCGTCGTGTTCGTTCGAACATCGGAGCCGCCCTGCTTCTCGGTCATCCCCATGCCCGCGAGCAGTCCGCGCTTCTCGGTCGGCACCCGCAACCCGGGGTCGTACTCCCGGCTGGTCAGCAACGGCTCGTACACCTTCGCCAGGTCCGGCTGACGGCGCAGCGCGGGAACCGCCGCATAGGTCATCGACGTGGGACAGCCGTGCCCGGCCTCGCTGTGCCCCCACACCAGGCCCCCGGCCGTACGGGCCACATGTGCGCCGGACCGGTCGTCGCCCCACGGCGCGCCCGCGAGGCCCTCCTCCACGGCAACCTGCATCAGCGCGTGCCAGCTCGGATGGAACTCGACCTCGTCGATCCGGTTGCCGAAACGATCGTGCGTGCGCAGCACGGGTTCATGCCGGTTCGCCAGTTCCCCCCACTCCTGCGCCTCCACTCCACCGGCCCGCCGCCCGAGCCGCCGCAGATCGGCCTCGGCCCAGCCGGCCCCCTCCCTGCGTACTCCTTCGAGCAGCGCCACGTCGTCGGAGGCGTCATAGGGAGCGAGCGGAGGTGGCTGATTGATCACTTCATGAGTGGTGTGCTGCCCGTCCGCCGGGACCAGGTCGTGCGCGGGAATGGTGGCCATAACAGAAGTGTTGCACTATTCCTGCGAACGCAGCAATAGTGCAACACCGCTCCCGCGTAAGGTACGCCCATGCATCCGCAGGTACGCCCATGAACCCACCCGTCCGCACCACCGGGCGCGGCGCCGAACTGCGCCCCCTGTCGGCGCGATCGGTCGTCCTGAGCCTGCTGCTGGGCGCGCATCCGCCCGAGCTGCCGGTGCGGGACCTGGTGAGCGCGGTGGCCCCGTTCGGCGTCGGCGGGTCCACGCTGCGGGCGGCCCTGAGCCGCATGGTCGCGGCCGGAGACCTACGGCGTACTGGCACCGTGTACGGGCTCAGCGACCGCCTGCTGGAGCGCCAGCGGCGCCAGGACGAGGCCGTGGAGCCTCACACGCGCCCCTGGGACGGTGACTGGGAGATGGCCGTTGTCACCGCCATCGGCCGGGGCCCCGCCGAACGCGCCGAACTGCGCGCCAAGCTGACCACGCTGCGGCTCGCCGAACTCCGCGAGGGCGTCTGGCTGCGCCCGGCAAACCTCCTGCGCCCCCTGCCCGCCGACCTCGCCCCGGTCGCCCAGCGGTACACGGCGCGCCCGGACCAGCCCGCGAGCGCCCTGGTCGCGACCCTGTGGCCGCTGGACACCTGGGCGGGCACCGCGCGGACCCTGCTCGCCCACATCGAGCGAGCGGGCCGCCCGGCAGATCGCTTCACCGCGTTCGCGGCCGTCGTGCGACATCTGCTCGCCGACCCGGTCCTCCCGGCGGAACTCCTCCCCGCCGACTGGCCCGCACCCGCCCTGAGGACCGCCTACGCGGACTACCGGCGGGAGGTCGGCGCCCTGGTGCGCTGACCGCGATACGAAGCCTGTCCGGGGGCCGAGGGGGAGCGGTCCGCAGCGGTGTGGGTCAGGGGCTGATCGGAGAGGCGCGGCGCACATGATCAGATGAGCACCGACTGAACGATCGCCGCACCCTTGGCGATATTCGTGATCACTCGATCACCTGAGCCACTCAATCACCCGAAAACGATCAAAGCGCCGCAGTGAAGAGTCGACTCAGACCGACCTCAGATACTGATCAGGAACTCGCACAGATCCCCCCAATTCCTTCGCCGCCTGCCGCGCCCAGGACGGATTGCGCAAGAGTTCCCGGCCGAGCAGAACGGCGTCCGCCTCGCCGTTGCCGACGATCTTCTCGGCTTGCTCGATCTCGGTGATCAGCCCGACCGCGGCCACCCGCATAGGTGTCTCCGCCCGCACCCGCGCGGCGAACGGCACCTGGTAGCCGGGCCCGGTCGGGATGCGTGCGCCGGACGCGTTGCCGCCGCTGGAGACGTCGAGGAGGTCGACGCCGTGCTCGTGCAGCACCTGGGCGAAACGGACCGTGTCGTCGGCCGTCCAGCCCTCCTCGTCCAGCCAGTCGGTGGCGGAGAGGCGTAGGAAGAGGGACTTGTCGTCCGGCCAGACCGCGCGGACCGCGTCGACGATCTCGACGGCGAGGCGGGTGCGGTTCTCCCAGGTGCCGCCGTAGGCGTCGGTGCGGTGGTTCGAGTAGGGGGACAGGAACTCGTTGATCAGATAGCCGTGGGCGCCGTGGATCTCGGCGATCTCGAACCCGGCGGCGAGAGCGCGGCGGGCCGCGTCGGCGAACTGGCCGATGATCACCTGGATCTGTTCGGTCGTCAGCTCGTCCGGCACCGGGTGTCCCTCGGTGAAGGGGATGGGGCTGGGCGCCACCGGCCGCCAGCCATGCGCCTCGGGTCCGACCGGCCCGCCGCCCTTCCACTGGCGGTCGGTCGACGCCTTGCGTCCCGCGTGGGCGAGCTGGATCGCCGGAGTGGTCCCCTGCGCGGTGAGGAAGTCCGTGATCCGGCGGAACGCCTCGACCTGGGTGTCGTTCCAGAGGCCGAGGTCGTACGGGGAGATCCGGCCCTCGGGGCTCACTCCGGTCGCCTCGACGATGATCAATCCCGTGCCGCCGGCCGCGCGGGCCGCGTAGTGAGCGAAGTGCCAGTCGCCCGGCACGCCTGCCAGGGGGCCGTCCGGCGCGGCCGAGTACTGGCACATCGGCGGCATCCAGACCCGGTTCGGGACGGTCACCCCGCGCAGACTGATGGGCTCGAAGAGTGCGCTCACGGCACGCCTCCATTCGTCATGGTCGAGCGGTCGACTCGTACGATAGACGCCGTAGTACGGTAGGTGTCAAACTACGAGAGTCTTCGTACTATGGAGGGGTCGAACGTGTTCGCGGAGTCTCCGGCAGGGGCCGGGGCAAGGATCGTGTGCCGGGGGAGTGCCGTCCCTGGTGAAGTGGAGCCGTCGTGACCAGTACCGCAGCCGCGGACGCCCGCGCACTGCCGCATCCCGCCCGCGAGGAGATCAGGCTGGAGGCCGTGCTGCACGCACTGTCCGACCCGATGCGGCTGCGGATCGTGCGCGAACTCGCCGCCGTGAGCGGCGACGAGCTTTCGTGTTCGCATTTCGATCTTCCGATCACCAAGTCCACCACCACGCACCACTTCCGGGTGCTGCGCGAGAGCGGCGTGATCCGGCAGACGTACCGTGGCACGGCCAAGATGAACAGTCTGCGCGCGAACGATCTCAACGGTCTCTTCCCGGGCCTGCTGGGCGCGCTGCTAGTCAGCGCCGACCGGCAGGCTGCCCGGCTCGGTGAGGGATGATCGTGCGCTCACGGGCAGATGATGGAAGAGCAGATTGAGAACGATCGCGCTCAGGCGCCCAGCACATGCTGGAGACCGAGTGCGCCCAGGTGTCGCACGGGCGGGACATCGTGCACGGGATGCACGGAGCCGGGTTTCGTCACGACCGAGACCGTAGGTTTCTTGAACAGTTTGTTGATTTCGAGCGGGTTGCTGCTCCGTGTCTGTGTCCGTGTGTGTTCGTGTCCGTGTACGGGTGCGTGAGTATATGATCGAACGATCAACCGGCTGTATGAGTGCTGCGCGAATCACGTGCCTCGGGAGCCGTACCTTCACCTGCCGCGCTCATGAGTGACGGCCAGTCCGGCAGCTTCACCCCGCTGCCTCGGCCCAGCGACGCACCTAGGGCCGCCTCCGCACGCTCGATCGCCCGCCAGCCGGTCCACTCGACCGGCGCGATCCCTTCAGCCCGCCACCGTGTGAGCGGGTCTTCGAGCGGCGATGTTCGTTCGATCATCGCGGCGTCCTCCAGCAGGGACGTCACTGTCTCCTTCGCACACGGCCGATTGGTACCGATCACGCCGGTCGGACCGCGCTTGATCCAGCCCGCCACATACTCGCCCGGCGCCACCACACCCTCCCGCAGCACCCGGCCAGCCCGATGCGGCACCGTGCCGCTGTGCGCGTCGAACGGCAGCCCCTCCAGTGGAACTCCGCGATAGCCGACCGAACGCAGCACCAACTGCGCCGGGACCTCCTCGTACACGCCGGTACCGGTGACCCCGCCGGTTCCGTCCGGACGGGTCCGCTCGAACCGGACCCCGGCTACCCGCGTGCCGCTCGGGTCGGGGAGGAAGGCGACCGGGCGCAGGAAGAACCGGGCATGGATACGCCGTGCCGTGCCGCTCGCCGGACGGTCGACCCAGGCCCGCAGCGCCTCGACGTTCCGCCGCTGTACGGCCGGCAGCCCGGACGGATCGCCGTAGGCAGGGTCCAGACTCAACTCCGCGGCGTCCAGCAGGATGTCCGTGTCGGGCAGTCCGCCCAGCTCACGCAGTTCCTTCGTGGTGAAACGGGCCTGGGACGGGCCCCGGCGGCCGACCATGTGTATGTCGGTCACCCTACTCGCCGTCAGCGCGGTCAGCGCCGCCTCGGGCATGTCGGTCGGGCGCAGCTCAGCGGCGCCGCGCGCCAAGATCCGCGTCACGTCCACCGCGACATTGCCGACCCCGATCACCACCGCCGAACGCGCGTCCCGGACGAACCCGCCGTCCACGGCGTCCGGATGGGCGCTGTACCAGGACACGAACTCCGTCGCCGACCAACTGCCTCGCAGATCCTCACCCGGAATGCTCAGTCGCCGATCGGCCGCGGCACCCACGCAGTACACCACCGCGTCGTACAGCTCCCGCAGCCGCTCCACGGCGATGCCGCCCGCTCCGATCTCGACACCGCCGAGAAAGCGCACTCGATCATGCTCGAGCACGGTGCGAAGATTGTTCTGGAGCGATTTGATCTTTTCGTGATCGGGTGCCACGCCGTAGCGCACCAGACCGTAGGGGCACGGCAGTCGATCGATCACGTCGACGCGTACCTCGGGATCGAGCTGGACGAGGTTCTGAGCGGTATAGACCCCGCTCGGCCCAGAGCCGATGACGGCGACACGCAGCACGGCGGAACTCTCCTTGTCCGTCCTGTCCGGTCGCCCGGAGCCTGGCAGGAGATCGCTGATGCCTCCAGCATCCCACCCACCCAGGCGGAGGGGGAGAGGTGCGGCACTGCGCCGATGGAGTGCGCACCGCGCGTGTCCGTTCGTATGGAATGTGATCATGCGGTTACGTTCCGTATGTGCTTGAAGCATCCTGCTTTCACCTGCCCGATCGCTGCCACACGGACGGAACGGTGTCCGTATGGCCCGCGTGGGAAGTACGGGAGGGCGGTGGCACCACTACGGTGTGGTACACCGTGCGGCTCGCTTTCGCCGACGGCGCCCAGGTGGACGCCCTCGCGGTGCTGGCAGGCGGGCACGTCTCCCTGGAGGACGTACGCGCCCGCCCCGCCCTGTCACTGAGCGATCTGACCGCGCTCGGGGAGTGGATCGAATCGGCGGTACTCACGGCGCGCGGCGGCGACGGGGGCGGTGGCGGCGCAGGGGCGGACGCCGAGGGCGGCACGCTGCCCCCGCGGAGTACCCAAGCCGAGCCGGAGGGCGAGCAGGATGAGCGTCTCCCGCACCAGGAGACGCCCACCACGGACGAGTCGAACGCAGAGCCTGTGCGTTTGATCCCGTCGAACGACAACGATCACACGCTGATCGATCGTACGAACATCCCCGGCGCCGCCGGGCGAACCGAAACGAACACCGCGGCCCGCACGCTCACCCACGCACCCGCCCACCCTCACGCGGACGCCGACCATATGTGCGCCCGCGCCGAGGAACTCGACGATCCCGACACCCCCGGCATCTCCCGTCGGGCCCGCCCCACCTGGCCCCGCGGTGTCGAGGGTCGTCGGCTGATCGCCCAGGAGTATCTCGCCGCCCGAGCGGCGGGCGTCGATCCGGTGCTGGCGGTCATGTGCGCGACCGGACGCAGCCGCCGCAAGTCGCTCCGACTGATCGCGCAGGCCCGTGACGCGGGCCTGCTGGCCCCGCGCCACGCCCGTCGCTGACCCACGCGCCCGTCCCGGTCGGGGTGGGCCGATCCGTCAGCCCATCTCGTGCATGCGCCCGATCTCGGCCGTCTGCTGGGCGATCACATCATCGGCCATCTCTTCGATCTGGATGTTGTTGCCCTGCCCCTTGACGTCCGAGGCCATGGTGATCGCGCCCTCGTGATGCGTGATCATCAGGGTCAGGAAGAGCTGATCGAACGCGCTTCCTTTGGCCGTGCGAAGGTTTTTGAGCTGCGCCTCGCTCGCCATACCCGGCATCGTGGCATGGTCGTGCTCATGCCCGGCGTCGTTCTCGCCGTCCTTGCCGTGTCGCTCCAACCACGCCTCCATGGCGCTGATCTCGGGCCCCTGGGCCGCGGCGATCCGCTCGGCGAGACGTTTCACCTCGTCCGACGAGGCTTGCTTCGGTGCGAGGTCCGTCATCAGCAGCGCCTGCCGGTGATGCTCGATCATCATGCGCGCGTACGACACATCGGCCGAGTTGGGCGAGTCGTCCTCCAGGCGCTGTTCGGCGGCTTCCTCCACCGACAGAGTCTGGTTCCCTTCGCCCGGATTGCCCGGTACGAGGACCGAAGGGCCGGTCGACTTCGGGGACTTGGACTCGTCGTCCGTTCCGGACTCACATGCGCCCAGTGCCAGAACCGCCACCAGAGCGAGGCCCGCGGCAGTGAGGGGCGCGCGGGAAGCACGACGGAAGAGCACAACTACCTCCTGTGGCCGAAAGTACCCCGTCTGAGGAGTGACGGCGAGTACCGAATGATCGCGCTTTGTGAGCGACTGTGACTGTCCTAGCACGCTTCTGCGCTCGATCGATCAGAAAACTGCATTACGAGTCCGTTGCACCCTATTGATATGTGCATGACTCGGACGATACTTCGGTTGATCCGTTCGACGCCCCTTACGAACGGAACAAGGGAGGACACAGTGACCCTGTTCAACAGATCCCGGACTCGACGCAGACAACTGGGTGTTGTCGTCGCCGGAGCCGGACTCCTGGCCACGCTGCTGACGGCCCAGCAGGCCGCGGCCACCCCGGACCCGGGTGACACCCCCGCCGGGGAGAAGTCGGTGTCGCAGAGCGATCAGGCCGAGGCTCGCGCGGCGATAGCCGCCGGTGACATACCGGGCCAGGACGAGATTGTTCATTCGGCCAACATCGAACACATCGCGAACATCCCGAAGGACGCCCTGCCGGGCACCAACTCGGACCTCGCCTTCCAGGGCAAGTACGCCTTCGCCGGCAACTACGACGGCTTCCGCATCTTCGACATCAGCAACCCGAGGGCGCCGAAGACCGTCTCCCAAGTGCTCTGCCCCGGTTCGCAGAACGACATCTCCGTCTCGGGTGACCTGCTGTTCCTGTCGACCGACTCCTCGCGCAGCGACAGCAGTTGCAACAGCACCACGCAGCCCGCGACCGAGAAGTCGTCGTGGGAGGGCATGAAGATCTTCGACATCAGCGACAAGCGCAACCCCGAGTACGTCGCCGCTGTCGAGACCGCGTGTGGTTCGCACACCCACACCCTGGTGCCGGAGCGCAAGAACATCTACGTGTACGTCTCCTCGTACTCGCCCAACACCGCCTACCCGGACTGCCAGCCGCCGCACGACGGCATCTCGATCATCAAGGTGCCGCGCTACGCCCCTGAGAAGGCGGCGGTCGTGGGCTTCCCGGTGCTGTTCCCCGGTCCGGCGCCGGACGGCGGAGGCAACCCGGGCGGACCGACCAACCCGGGCGTGTCCAAGACCACCGGCTGCCACGACATCACCGTGCTGCCCGACAAGGACCTCGCCGCGGGCGCCTGCATGGGCGACGGCATCCTGTTCTCCATCAAGGACCCGGAGCGTCCCAAGGTCATCGATCAGGTCCAGGACAACGTGAACTTCGCGTTCTGGCACTCGGCGACCTTCAACCAGAAGGCCAACAAGGTCATCTTCACCGATGAGCTGGGCGGCGGCGGTGCCCCCACCTGCAACGCGGCGATCGGGCCGAACCGTGGGGCCGACGGCATCTACGACATCGTCGGCAAGGGCGACAAGCGTGAGCTGGTCTTCCGCAGCTACTTCAAGATCCCCCGGCACCAGGCCGACACCGAGAACTGCGTCGCGCACAACGGCTCACTGATCCCGGTCAAGGGCAAGGACCTGATGGTCCAGGCCTGGTACCAGGGCGGTATCTCGGTGTGGGACTTCACCGACTCCAGCAACCCCAAGGAGATCGCCTACTTCGAGCGCGGTCCGATCAGCACGGAAAGGCTCATCGGCGGCGGTTCGTGGTCGGCGTACTACTACAACGGCTACATCTACTCGAACGACATGGCGAAGGGCTTCGACGTGCTGAAGCTCAGTGACCGCCGTACGGACCCGGCGCGTTGGGTCCATCTGCGGGAGCTGAACGTCCAGACCCAGCCGGACTACTTCGACTGATCGATTGAGCGATCGATCAGATGCTGATTGATCGACTGATCAGCGTCGTCGGTTCCGATCACCGTCAGTGGTCCCAACTGCTCCGGCGTTCCTGAGCAGTCTCGTCCCTGGCAGTTCCCATTGTCCCCACCGGTCCACCCTGTTCCGGTGGGGACGCAGAACGGACGGGAGCCCCGGCCTGGTCTGCCGGGGCCGGCCGGTGCGGTTACCCGGGCTTCACATCGGGCGGTTCGTCCGGGGCGAAGAACCGGGACAGATCCCGCTCACATGTCCCGCCGGGCGCCTCGGCGTCCGGCGGGACGCCTTGCTCCCAGTCCAGCCCATAGCGCCGGAACAGTTCGGCGCGGACGGGGGCGATGGGCATCGGGACGTTCGGCAGCACCATCGCGTACACCGCGCCCATCAACAGGGACCGCAGCATCGGGTACGCGGACTCCACATCCCCCGAGCCACGTCGGGCGACCGTGTCCCGCAGCAGCTCCGCGAGCCGCCGCTGCTCCGGACACTGGACGAAGCCCTCCGCCTGGAGAAGCCCCGCCATGTGCTGGCGCATCAGCACGGGCTGATCGCGGGCCAGCCCCAGGATCGCGTCGATCGCCCGAGCCATCCGCTCCCGCCCGTCGTCGGTGCGTGGGGCCCGCTCCAGTCCCTCCTCCAGCGTGCGATGCATCAGCCGGTGCACGGCGGACTGGACCAGCTGCCGCTTCCCGGGAAAGTAGTACGACACCAGTCCACGGGCCGAACCCGCCCGGTCGGCGATGTCTGCCAACGTTGTCGCCTCGTAGCCACGCTCGCTGACCAGCTCGATCGCCGCCTGGAGCAGTCGCTCCCGTGAACGGCGCCGCAGCTCTTCATTGACCTCGGCGCTACGCGGGGACATCCTGTAACTCCTGCGTTGACTGGCTGCCAGCCAACTATACTCAGGGCGTCCGGACCGGCTCCTGCGCAGGTCCGGCCTACTGCCGTCTGCCTCGGGCGACACGGGGGATCGTCCGAGGTGGGCGGCTCTGTCGCTCGGGACGGTGGGTCGAGGCTGTCGCCTTGGTGAGAACTCCCAGGTCGGAGCCGGGTAGGAGGGCTGCCTCGGGCCTCGTCCGGGGGTGGGGGTCAGGGTTCGCCTGGTCCCGCGTGTCGGTGGTCACCCGCCCATACTCGCTTGCGCTACTCCTGCGCGTGGATCAGGGCGTTGAACTGCTGGTGGGGTAGCGGCGAAGTGACGGGCCACGTCATGCAGCCAGTTGTACTGGTTGCCCCGGGCGTTGGGGGCGTCGACGGATCCGGACCAGGCCGACATGTGCGCCGTCCTGGGTCTTCGGACGGCGGTCATACGGTGGTCCCAGGGACGGTCCCGGGGGAGCGGCCCGTATGTCGGTCCTTTCCGTGCTGCTCCGTGCCGTTCCGGGAGTGTCGTCCGGCAAGGGTGGGCAACGGGGGCGGAAGGACCGTTTCGGCAGTGGTGTCAGGGTCTGGCCGGTCCCCATCGTTCATGGACCGTGATCGCCGCCGCGATCACCATGCCGCCCAGCAACCAGCCGCCCAGTACGTCGCTGGGCCAGTGCACGCCGAGCCAGACGCGGGTGAGGCCGACGCCGATGATCGAGACGGCCGCGATCGCCGTGGCCCAGCGCAGGACTCTCCGCGAGGCGCCGTAGTAGTGCAGGAGCCAGACCAGCAGGCCGAGGACGACCGTGGCGGTCATGGCGTGGCCGGACGGGAAGGCCGCGTAGTGGGCGGAGTCCACCGGGTCGGGCCAGACGGGGCGTTCACGGCCCACGGCGGCCTTGAGGCCCTGCTGCACCAGGGTGCTGACGGCCACGGCCATCAGGAGACAGGTGGCGGTGAACCAGGCCCTGCGGCGCCACACCAGCCAGATGATCACCGCGGCGCACAGCAGGCGCATGGTGAGCGGGTCCCACACCCAGTCCGTGAGAATCCGGAACGCGTGCGTCAGCCCGCCCTCGGCGACCGCCCAGCGATGCGTGGTTCGCGCGATCTCCTGATCGAAACTGATCAGCGGCCCCCAGGACACCGCCACGAGGAGCAGCAGCACGAGTGAGCCGACCGCGAACGCGACAGCCGCGCGTACCGGAGTCCGGCGCTCCGTCTGGGGGGCGGGACGGTCGACGGGCGTGAGGGTCATACTGCGATTGTCGCCGACCCGTGGGGCGCGGGGCCACCGCCGGGGCGACCGGTGATCGTCGGCTAGCCCAGTGCCCTGAAGCCGGGAACGAGAGCGACCAGCACCGGGAGGACCGGCACCAGGGCGGCCGTCGCGGTCAGCCGCAGGCGATGGATCGCCGGGAGGCGGGCCGGGCCGGTGAGGAGCCGTTGCACGCGCTGGGGGACATGGGCGCGGGGCGCCGGGGAGGGGCCGAACACGCCGCGGTGTTCGTTCAGTTCGACCAGGGCGAGGGCGGTCGTGAGCCGGCCGTGGCGGCGCGACGCCATGTCGTCGGCGGCCAGCTCCACCAGCCGGTGCATCTCGTCCCGGAACGCCGCGAACACCGGCACCTGCGGGAACCCGGCGGCCAGCGCCGCCGACGAGTGCCGCAACCAGTCGTGCCGGGCCCGCGCGTGGCCCTGCTCGTGGGCCACCACGGCGTCCAGCTGGCGGCCCTTCAAACGGCGCAGCGCGGCCGTCGTGACGACCATCCGGGGCGGCGTCCCCGCCAGCCACCAGGCGTCCGGCTGATCGCCCTCCAGCACCACCAGCCGACCGGTGGCGGTGTCCTCGCCGGGCAGCGACGGCGCCTGGCGCCGGAGTTTCGCCCGCCGCAGCCGGCGCCGGGTCCGCGCGGCGGCGATCTCGCGCACGAGCATCGCGCCGCTCCACAGCCCGGCCAGCGCCAGCGTCACCGCGGTCGCCGCCGCCCAAGGCCCGGCCGCGCCGAGCGCGTACGCCTCCATGACCCCGCTCGGCGCGGAGGCGAAGACCTGCCCGCGCACCACCTGCCACGCGGCTGCCGCACTGAGCGTCATCGTCAGCGCGCAGCACAGCAACACGGCCGCCACGACGCACTGCCACGCCCACAGGGCGACCACCGGCTCACGATCAGGCCAGTCGGCCCGAGCGAGCGTCCTGGGGCCGAGAACGGCGATCAGCGCGCCGATCAGCAACAGTGCCGCGGGGACCATCATGAGCGAGAGCCTATGAGTGCGCGGCGGTTGGCGGGTACGGCCCCCGACCGCAAAGTGACACAGACCACGGCTTCACGGACCGGCCGCATACGGGCGGCCCTCCGCACGGCGGGCTCATGTCCCGGGTTCGGCAACCCCCGCCGCTCCCGAACCTGATGAGCGGGACGTGTTCACATCGGCATCAGCATCGCCACCATGGCGATCCCCATGGACACCCGACACACCCGGGCCAACTCCGGCCGGTCGCCCCACCCGACCGCCCCCACCGGTCCGCCGGCGACGCCCGCCACCGGCAGCAGCCGCGAGCCCGACACCAGGACGTAGCCGGTGAAGTAGAGCAGGAACGACCCTGTGACCAGGGGGAGTCCGGCAGAACCACCCCCGTGCGCATGTCCCTGTCCTGCGGCTCCCTGTGCCGCGGCGACGGTCATCGACACCGCCATGTAGACCATCGCCAGCGCCCCGACCGCGTGGTGCGCATGATGCGCGTCCCTGAGGGCGGCCCACAGCGCGCGCAGACCCACCACGCCGAACACGCCCGCGTACACGGGCCAGGTCCACGCAGGTGGAGTGAAGACGGCAGCCGGTACGGCCATCGCGGCCATGCCGAACCCCATCAGTGCCTCGGCACCCGCCGAACGGCGCTGTTCCGCGACGGTGCTGCGCATCCGCAGTACGCAATAGGCGCCGGTCAGGCCGCACAGCGCCACCAGCAGCCACCCGGGCGAAGCCGGTCCGTGCACACGCACCTCCCCGCTCGACACACGGTCCAGGGAAGCGATGCCCGACCCGCGCGGCGCGCACGCGAGCGCACAGGCGTATACGGGGAGCATGGGAGGGAGCACAGGGGTGAGGGACACGCCCGACCGATCCACTCGGGCCACTCCGGTCACTCGGGACATGCCGGACTGGTCTACTCGGGCCAACCCGGTCACTCGGGACATGCCCGACCGGGCCACCTGGGCCACCCCGGTCACTCGCAACACGCCCGAGCCCACTCCGCCGTCACCGCCGTGCGCGGACGAAACGCACTCGCGCCCTGCCCAGTGCCCGACATACGCTGCCCCCGTACCGCATCGCATGGCGGCCTCCAGCACCTCACTTTCCGACCGGAGGTCACCCATGCCCACTGTCCGCCCCTTCCACCGTGCGGACCGCGATCAGCTCACCGATCTGATCAATCTGCACATCGCCGCCGTGGTGCCCGGCGTCTCCGTCTCCGTGAACACCGTGCTCAGCGCCCTGGAGCGGCAGCCGGACGAGTTCATCACCGACCCCTGGGTCGCCGAGCGGGTCACCCTGGTCGCCGAAGCGCGGCGCCACGTCGTCGCGGCGGCCCATCTCCTGCGCTACCGCGCGGACGCCGAGGTCGGCGCGGACTATCGCGGGACGGGCGAGGTCACCTGGTTCGTCAGCCGCCCCGGGGCCTCCTTCCTGCCGGATGCCGACAAGGCCGCCGAACTGCTCATGAACGCCTGTCTCGCCCAGCTCGCCCGCTGGGACGTCCGGGTCCGGCACGCCGACGGCGCCCTGCCCGCACCGGGCGTCTACGGTGTCCCGCACGCCTGGCCGCACATCCGGGCCGTGTACGAGAACGCGGGCTTCCGGCACACCGGCGACACCGAGGTCCTGCTGATCGGCCGGGTCGCCGACCTGCCGCAGCCGCGGCACCGGGCGGGCGTCCGGGTCGAGCGCACGTTGGGCGGGTGCGGCACCAGGCTCACGGCCTACGGCGCCGACGGTGACCCCCTCGGACATGTCGAGGTCGACACGTCCATCGCCCGTCCCGAGCGGCACACCCGCGCCGCAGGCCTCGCCGATATCGGCGACCTGGTCGTCGTCAGGGAGAACGAGGGCTGGGAGGAGTGGCTCCTCGGACAGGCCGCGGACTGGCTGCGGTGGTGCGGAACGGAACGGATTCTGGCGTACGAGGATGCGAACGATCAGGAAGCGATCGATCGATTGAACGGACTCGGCTTCCAGGAACTGACCCGCACGGACCGGGGCTGGAGGCATGGCCCTATGAACGTTCATGAGCCAGTGAGCGAATGAGCAAATAGGCCCGGATACGAACAACGCCCTCAGCCCTGACACGGCGAACACCTCAGGGCTCTGAGGCGCCGCCACACCGCAGAGCCCTGAGACGAAGGAGCTCTTCTGGGCGCGCCCCAGTCGGGACCGCCGGTCGACCCATACCCGGCGCCGGACCGGCCCCGACTGGCCTCGCCCCCGTAGGCCCCGCCCACTCCACCCCGCCCGCCCGGCCCCGTACACGGCCCCGCCCGCTCACGAACGAACAGCAGCCCAAGCCCCCGAACACCAGACCCGGACGGTCATTCGAGGGCATTAGTCTCAGGCGTGAGTGTCATGCGTGCAGAGCCGCGCCGCCGAACGGAGAACCGCCCCATGGACGCCCGCCCCGCCACCGCCGGACTGACCTACCGTGACGCCACCGACGCCGACGCGGACGATCTCGTCGCGCTGATCGAATCGGCCTATCGCGGGGACTCCAGCCGGGCCGGATGGACGACGGAGGCGGACATCCTGGAGGGGCGGCGCACCGACGCGGAGGGGGTGCTTGCGGTCATCAAGGCGCCCGAGGGAACGCTGCTGACCGTGGAGCGGGACGGCCGGATCATCGCCTGCTGTCAGCTGGAACACCGAGATGGGCACGCCTACTTCGGCATGTTCGCGGTCAGCCCCGTGCTCCAGGGCGCCGGCCTCGGCAAAGCGATCATCGCCGAGGCCGAGCGGCGTGCCCGGGACCTCTGGGGCGCCACGGAGATGCACATGACCGTGATCACCGCACGGGAGGATCTGATCGCCTGGTACGAGCGGCGCGGCTACCGGCGTACCGGGCGGACGACCCCGTTCCCCTACGGCCAGGAGCGGTTCGGCATTCCGCAGCGGCCGGACCTGAAGTTCGAACTGCTGGTCAAGGCGCTGTAGCGCGCACCACCGCGAACCCGTCCCGGTGCGGCGCCCTCACGCGGTGAACCGGCCTGTTCGTTTGATCTCGGGATGATCGGTTGTCGCACCGTCCAGTTCGAGTGCGCGGACGAGGCGCAGATGATCCTGGGTGTTCACGACCCAGCCGATGATCCGCAACCGTGCCTGGCGCGCGGCCTCCGTGATCTCCAGGGTCAGGCGGCGGATGTTCAGACAGACCGTCTCCGCACCCGCCTCGACGGCGCGGTCCACGATGTCGGTGCCGTACCGGCTGCCGATCAGGGCGGTGTGGACGCCCGGCACCAGGCGGGCGATCTCGGTGATCGCCTCGTCGTGGAAGGACGACACCTCCACCCGTTCTACGAGGTCCCGTGCCCGTAGGACCTCGGCAAGCGCCCGCGCCGCCGCCATGTCCTTGATCTCGACCTGGAGGGGGGAGCGGACGGTGTCCAGCACCTCCTCCAGGACCGGGATGCGCTCGCCGCGCCCGGCGTCCAGGACGCGCAGTTCGGCGAGGGTCTTCTCGGCGACCGGACCGGTGCCGTCGGTGGTCCGGTCGACGTGCTCGTCGTGCAGGACGACAAGTGCGCCGTCCTTGCTCAGATGAACATCGAGTTCGATCACATCGAGGCCGGCTTGTTCGGCGGCGACAAAGGAACGGAGAGTGTTCTCGGGCTCGACGCCCATGATTCCGCGGTGTCCGATGGTGAGGAAGTTCAAGGTTCAGCTCGCTTCCGTCGACGGGCAGGCGGCCGAGCGGACCAGCAACCGTCCGCGCGGTGTGGGTTCCGCACTTTAGTGGCCGTGGCCTGAGATGAACCCCCACGTACGCTGCGGATTCGGGTGATAGGCGGAGGGCGGGAGCCGGGTCCGCGCGGGGACCGCGATGAGGTGCGCTCGGATGCCGTCGTGTGGCGGACGTGGGGGAGCGGGGCCGCACCGGGAGGGGCGTCGGCCGTACCTCCACCCCCGTCGCCCCCAGACCTCCACCCCTTCCCCGCTCCACCGAAAATAATCCGGTGACCAGTGGGGGGGTGCAGGAGAATTTTCGGAGGCTCCCCTTGCTGGGAGAAAGGTCGTACGCATACGGTGTCCATACGCGAGGTTCTCCCGTGGAGGATGGGACATGACGGAAATTCTTGTGCAGCCGACGACTGAGGGGCCGGTTTCTGCTGCGCCCAGGGTGGTCGAGCACCCGGCGTGGCCCCGCCTGAAGGACGCCGTGGAGCGGATTCGCGGCTGGCAGTCCCCGGACGGCTCGATCAACCTCGCCGCTGGGACCGCCGAGACGTCTGGGGCCACCGGGCCGTCTGGGGCCACCGCGCCCAGCGAGATCGCCGGGTCCACAGGGCCCACCACCCCCGGAACCCCCGACAACGGCACCGCCCCCACCCTCGCCGCCGCCGACCACGCCATCACCGAGGTCATCGACGCCGTACAGGCCCTCTCGCCGCTGCTGCCCCACGACGCCGCCTATCACACCGCCCTGGTGGAGGACCTGCGCCGCTGGTCGGCCGGCGGCTTCGCGGTGCCGGACTTCCTCGACTCGCTGCTGGCCTTCCAGCCCGCCGCCGACCGCCGTGACGGCCTCCAGCACCTGGTCGTCTTCGCGATGTACACGCAGAACGGCAACCCGGACCGCAACCTCGAAGCGGTCGTGCTGCGGATGGTCTGGCCGGACTGGCTGGCCGAGCTGGAGCGCACCCGCTACGACAACCCGCTGTTCTGCGGGATCACCTTCGAGGACTTCACCTCCGGCTACGACACCAACTCCGCGGTCCTCTTCCCCGAGACCATCGCCGTACGCGAGGCGCCGGAACGTTTCTCCTGGGGCGGGATCTTCTGCGACCGCGAGGCCGCCCGCTTCCGCCGGGTCACCGCCGCCGCCGTGGAGCTGCTCGGGCTGGAGCTGCCCGAGGACATCGCCGCGATGGTGCACGACCAGAAGCGCAGCGAGGAGGCGTTCGTCCTCTGGGACATGGTGCACGACCGTACGCACAGCCACGGTGATCTGCCGTTCGACCCGTTCATGATCAAGCAGCGCCAGCCGTTCTGGATGTACGGCCTGGAGGAGCTGCGCTGCGACCTGACCGCCTTCAAGGAGGCCGTGGGCCTCGCAAGGGAGGGCGTCCCGCAGGCCAGGGATGTTCAGTACGCCGTGCTCTTTGATCGGATGTTCCGTTTCCCGGTCACCGGTGAGCGAGTGCGCAACTACGACGGGGTCGGCGGCCAGCTCCTCTTCGCCTACCTGCACAAGCACGACGTCGTGCGCTGGACCGACAACAAGCTGTCGATCGACTGGGAGCGCGCCCCGCAGGTCACCAACCAGCTGTGCGCCGAGATCGAGACCCTCTACCGCGACGGCATCGACCGCCCCAAGCTGGTCCACTGGTTCAAGGGGTACGAGCTGGTCGCCACGTATCTCGCGCCGCACCCGGGGTCCACCTGGGCCAAGGGACCCGACGCCCTGGACCTGTCCCTGCCGCCGCGCAAACTCGTCGATGACGTGCTTCCGGACGAGTTTCCCCTGAGCATGTTCTATGAGGCGCTGTCCAAGAAGCTCAAGAAGGTGATCGCCTCGACCAGGGGCATCACGGCGGACGCCGCCGAGCGCGTCGCCGCGTGAGCGACCGCATTCAGAACGCTGCTCAGGAGGCGAAGAACATGGGGAACGGGGCGCTCAGCGGCGCGGTGATCGCGGTGGCCGGTGCGGGCGGGCCCGCGGGCCGGGCCACACTGCTGCGGCTGGCGGAGGCCGGGGCCACCGTCATCGGCGCGGACAACGATCCGGAGCGGCTGGCCGAGGCGGTGGACGCGGCCGGGTACGCGCACGGCGGTGCGACCGTCGTCGGCGACACGGTGGACCTGCTGGACCGCGAGTCGGCCCAGGAATGGTCTCACCGCATCGAGAAGGACTTCGGGCGGGTCGACGGCCTGGTCCATCTCGTCGGCGGCTGGCGCGGCAGCGAGACCTTCACCAAGACCCGGCTCGACGACTGGGACTTCCTGGAGCTGCTGCTGATCCGTACCGTCCAGCACACCTCGCTCGCCTTCCACGAGGCGCTCCAGCGCAGCGCGCGCGGCCGGTACGTGCTGATCAGCGCGGCCGGTGCCGGGAAGCCCACGGCGGGCAACGCGGCCTATGCCGCCGCCAAGGCCGCCGCCGAGGCGTGGACGCTGGCTCTCGGCGACTACTTCCGCAAGGCGGGGGGCGAGGACGGGCCCAACGCGGCGGCTGCGATCCTGGTGGTCAAGGCGCTGGTGCACGACGCGATGCGCGCGGAGCGGCCCAACGCGAAGTTCGCGGGCTTCACGGACGTCAAGGATCTGGCCGACGCGGTCGCCGGTGTCTGGGACAAGCCCGCCGCCGAAGTGAACGGACGACGTCTGTGGCTGACAGAGAAGCCGTGAACCCCCCGAAGACCGACGCCCGCCGTCACCACGACCCGGAGGTCCGCGGTTTCGCCAGCGACAACTACGCGGGCGTCCACCCCGAGATCCTCGCCGCGCTGGCGCTCGCCAATGGCGGCCACCAGGTCGCCTATGGGGAGGACCACTACACCGAGCATCTCCAGAGCGTGATCCGCGGCCACTTCGGCGCCACCGCGGAGGCGTTCCCGGTCTTCAACGGAACCGGCGCCAATGTGGTCGCCCTCCAGGCCGTCACCGACCGCTGGGGCGCGGTGATCTGCGCCGAGAGCGCGCACATCAACGTCGACGAGTGCGGCGCGCCCGAGCGGGTCGCCGGGCTGAAGCTGCTCACCGTGCCCACCCCGGACGGCAAGCTCACGCCCGAGCTGATCGACCGGGAGGCGTACGGCTGGGACGACGAGCACCGGGCGATGCCGCAGGTCGTGTCGATCGCCCAGAGCACCGAGCTGGGCACGGTCTACACACCCGACGAGATCCGCGCGATCTGCGAGCACGCCCACGGGCTCGGGATGAGGGTCCATCTGGACGGCTCCCGGCTCGCCAACGCGGCGGCCTCCCTGGACGTCCCCATGCGGGCGTTCACCAATGCCGCCGGTGTCGATCTGCTCTCGCTGGGCGCCACGAAGAACGGCGCCCTGTTCGGCGAGGCGGTCGTGGTGCTCAACCAGGACGCGGTCAGCCACATGAAGCATCTACGGAAGCTGTCCATGCAGCTGGCGTCCAAGATGCGGTTCGTGTCGGTGCAGATGGAGGCCCTGCTCGCCAGGGACCTGTGGCTGCGCAACGCCCGGCACGCCAACGAGATGGCCCAGCGACTCGCCGAGGGCGTCCGCGCGGTGCACGGGGTGGAACTGCTGCACCCGGTCCAGTCGAACGCCGTCTTCGCCCGGCTGCCGCACGAGGTGACGGTGCGGCTCCAGCAGCGGTTCCGGTTCTACTTCTGGAACGAGGCGGCCGGGGACGTGCGCTGGATGTGCGCCTTCGACACGACGGAGGACGACGTCGACGAGTTCTTGACGGCGCTCAAGGAGGAGATGGCGCGCTAGGGTCCGCCTCTGCGTGGCGCTCCGTATAGATATACGGTCACCTGGAAATGCATTGACTCTCGGGTGATCGTATTCCTATGCTCTGCGGGCATGCAGCTGATCCAGCACACCCCCGATCTGTCCGCGTATCTGGCGGCCGACGAGGTCGTCGACCATGAGCACCCGCTGGTGCGGCGGACCGCCGCGCGGCTGGCGCGGGACGTGACCGACTCGTATGACTATGCGCGGGCCGCCTTCGCATTCGTCCGCGACCAGATCCCGCACTCCGCCGACAGCGGTGATCCGCGGGTCACCTGGCGGGCCTCCGACGTCCTGGAGCGGCGTACCGGCATCTGCTACGCCAAGGCCCACGCGCTCGCGGCCCTGTTGCGCGCCGAGGACATCCCGGCCGCGCTCTGCTACCAGCGGCTGCGGCATGACGACGGCGGCGGCCATGTGGTGCACGGTCTGGCCGCCGTCCGCTTCCGCGGCGGCTGGCACCGGCAGGACCCGCGCGGCAACAAGCCGGGCGTGGACGCCCGGTTCTCGCTGGACGGCGAGCGGCTGGCCTTCGCCGTGGACGCGGAGTCCAGTGAGGTGGACTATCCAGTCCTGTACGCTGAACCGCACCCGGTCGTCCTGAACGCCCTCAAGACCGCCACGGACCGGGCCCATCTGTGGCGGACGCTCCCCACCGCACTGTGAAGGCAGCCATGACGCTCTCCCTGACCGTCTCCGACGAGGTCCGGGCCCTCGTACCCGGCTTCACCCATGTCACCGTCGAGGCCCATGGCCTCGTGGGCGGACCCAGCACCGACGCCAGCGCGGCCCTGCTGGACGACGCCGCGCGGCGGCTCGCCGTACGGCTGGCCGGGCGGGCGCCGCACGAGGACCCGCACATGGCCGCCTGGCGTACGGCGTACACCGCGTTCGGCGCCAAGCCGTCCCGTACCCGCAACTCCGCGGAGGCGCTGGCCAGGCGTGCGCTGACGGATGCCGGACTGCCCCGGATCAACCTTCTGGTGGACCTCTACAACGCCGTCAGCGTGGCTCATCTGATCCCGGTCGGCGGCGAGGACATCGACCGGATCGAGGGCGGGATGCGGCTGGTCCGGGCGCGCGGCGACGAGGAGTTCGTGACCGCCGCCGGGGGCGAGGAGACGGTCGAGCACCCGGAGCCCGGTGAGGTGGTGTGGCGCGACGGCCTCGGCGTCACCTGCCGCCGCTGGAACTGGCGCCAGGGCCCGCGTACCCGGCTCGACGAGGACACCGTCTCCGGCATCTTCCTGCTGGAGAGCCTCGAGCCGATGCCGGTCGCCGAGGTGGAGACGGCCGCGGCGGAACTCGCCGAGCTGCTGGCGAAGTTCAGCCCGGGGGCGGAGATCACGATCGCCGGGGCGGACGGCGGCTGAGCCCGCGCCCCGAAAGCGCGCCCACGGTACGCCGGGTCGGGGTGGGGCTGCTGTTCACCGTGCGAGCGTCGAGAGACCGGTCCGCGCGACTTGGTCGTCGTCACTTCCTGAAGCGACCGCGTCGGCTGAATCGGGCCCCTAGGAGGCCCGTTCGGGAAGCCGCTCCCAGGGCGGGTCTTCAGCCCGTGCCTCGCCTCATCGGGGTCCACACTGATCGGGGCTGCCCGCCCGCGGACGGCGCCGACCGCGCCCAGGGCGTCGTCACCGCCCCTCCCGCGCGGAGGCGCCTCAGTGGGACTCCGCCGCCTTGACGGCCTCCGGTGTCGGTGCGGTGCCGCCGAGGTGGGCCGGTATCCACCAGGTGTCGTCGGTGCTCCTGGGGCGGACCGGGTAGGCGCGCTGGGCGGCCTCGAGCAACTCCTGCACCCGTGCGCGCAGCCGCCGGGTGATGGCGCCCGCGTACTCCTCGCGGGTGGCCTCGATCGCCTCGCCCACGCGGACGGTGACAGGGATGTGGCTGCGCTTGAAGTTGCGCGGGTGGCCCTTGGTCCAGATGCGCTGGGTGCCCCAGACGGCCATCGGGATCAGCGGCACGCCCGCGTCCTGGGCGAGCCGCGCGGCGCCCGACTTGAAGCTCTTCAGCGTGAACGACTGCGAGATGGTGGCCTCCGGGAAGACCCCCACCACCTCGCCGGAGCGCAGCGACTCCAGCGCGTGCTGGTAGGCCGCCTCGCCCTGCTTGCGGTCCACCGGGATGTGCTTCATGCCGCGCATCAGCGGACCGGACACCTTGTGCCGGAAGACCGACTCCTTGGCCATGAAGCGCACCAGACGCTTCTGCGGCAGCGCGGCGAGCCCGTTGAAGACGAAGTCCATGTAACCGATGTGATTGCTGACCAGCACGGCACCGCCCGACCGCGGGATGTTCTCCGATCCCTGGCAGTCGATCTTCAGGTCCCACACCTTGAACAGAGTGCGGGCGAAACCGATGACGGGCGGGTAGACGAGCTCTGCCATGGGCGGGACGGGCCCTTCCTGCTCTGCCTGGGAAGGGACTCCCGGCGGAAAGTTACGCGGCCGTAGGTTTTACGGCATCTCGCAGATGGTGCCCGAAGAACGAACAGGGGGCCACCCCTGGTGCCAGCGACCGGCGTAATCCTCGTCACGTCCCGCGCGGTCGGCGGCACATGCCGCGCGGGAGCCGCTCCAGGAGCGCCGTCCCCAGGGGGCGCCTCCGTCCCGGGGAGGTGCCTCCCTCGCTCGACGTCACCGTGTGCGCGCCGTCATCCGCCGCGCCAGCACATACGCCTCGCACCCCAGGCAGTACCCGAACACGGCGTTCAGGAAGGCCGCAGCGAGCGCCGCCCCGGTCGCCGAGAGCCCCAGCCACTGCGGGCCCACCGCGTAGCCGGTCAGGCCGAGGAGGGCGAAGCCGAGCCCCACGGCCTGGGCGAAGCGCGGCGGCTGCGGCGGCTCGAACGCGGTGGGCGGCCCGATCCGGGGCCGTACGAACCGCCGGAACACCCAGCCGTACGGCGAGCGGGCCACTCCACCGGCCGTGCCGAGCGCGAACGCCAGGGTCTGCCAGGCCAGCAGCCAGCCGCTCCCGGTGACCAGCACGGCCGCCAGGACCACGGAGGTCACGGCCGCCCCGAAGCGGGGCCCTCTCGCATCGATGTCCATGGAGCGAGCATCCCGTAGCCCGGACGGCTCCGGACGCCGGGAATCTTTGCAGTCTGATGAACGCTGCACCCGTCGATGACGGGACTGATGGTGTGCCTGGCGGTGCTCGCGACGGCGGGTGCCTTCGGAGTGCTGCACACGCGGCGGAGCGGGAGGGTGCGGGTGCGCGGGCGGGACGACGGCAGACGGCTCGGCGCGGCGGAACTGGGCGGCCCGCTGGGGGAGCGGGCGACGCTCGTGCAGTTCTCCAGCGCCTTCTGCGCCCCGTGCCGGGCGACCCGCCGGACCCTGGGCGAGGTGGCCGGGATGGTGCCGGGCGTCGCCCATGTGGAGATCGACGCGGAGGCGCATCTGGACCTTGTACGCGAGCTGGAGATCCTGCGGACGCCGACTGTTCTGGTGCTGGACGCGCAGGGGCGGATCGTGCGGCGGGCCACCGGGCAGCCGCGGCGGGCGGATGTGATCGCGGCGCTCGGCGAGGCGGTGTGAGCCTGGCGGGGACCGCGCGGTGGACGGTTCACTCACCGGCGGTGCGTCAGGTCCCATGGGTCCTCGTGCACTTGACCGGGTCGGCCCCCGGTCGCCAGCCTGGTCGTATGCGCGGGACAGCACCATGACGGCCGTACCGGAGCTGGGGAGCGTCCCAGGGGGTGCCCGGCCCGGGTCGCCGGAGCTGCTGCGGTCCGTCTTCCGGCGGCACGCGGCGGGCGTCGCCGTGATCACCGCGCGCGACGCGCGGGGCCCGGCCGGGTTCACGGCCACCTCCCTGGTGTCGGTGGCGGCCGAACCGCCGCTGCTGTCCTTCGGGATCGGTACGGGGGCGTCCAGCTGGCCGGCGGTCGAGGCGGCGCGGTACGTCGGGGTGCACGTCCTGGCGGAGCCGCAGCGGGAGCTGGCCGTCACGTTCGCGCGCAGCGGGGCCGACCGGTTCGCGCCGCCCACGCGGTGGCGGGACGGGCCGGAGGGGGTGCCGGTGCTGGACGGGGTGCTGGCCTGGGCGGTGTGCCGGGTCCACGCGCGGGTCCCCGCTGGCGATCATCGGATCGTGATCGCCGAGGTGGTCGAGGGGGACCCCACGGGCCCCGGGCGCCCTCTGCTGTACCACCGAGGGGGCTTCACCGGCCTGCGGGATTGATCACGTGGCCGCGCGCCTGCGGGACCGTCGAGTTCCGGTTACGCTGCGTTGCGAAGGTCACAGTTCAAAGCGCTTGCTTAGCGGGCATGGACCGAGTGTACTGACGAGTAATATCCCGGTGGGAGCGCGGGTCGCCCCGACCGGGACCGGCCGCCAGGGGCGCCTATGCTGCCTGCTGGAAGGCAGCCGAGAAATGACGATTGCAGTAGGAGAGCCGGCGTGAGCTTGAGGATCGTTGTCACTGTGAAGTACGTGCCCGACGCCACCGGCGACCGGCACTTCGCCGATGACCTGACCGTGGACCGCGACGACGTCGACGGGCTGCTCTCCGAACTGGACGAGTACGCGGTCGAACAAGCCCTCCAGATCTCCGAGAACTCCGACGACGACGTCGAGGTCACCGTGCTCACGGTCGGCCCCGAGGACGCCAAGGACGCGCTGCGCAAGGCCCTGTCCATGGGCGCCGACAAGGCGATCCACGTCGAGGACGACGACCTGCACGGCACCGACGCCATCGGCACCTCCCTGGTGCTCGCCGCGGCGATCGAGAAGGCCGGCTACGACCTGGTCATCTCCGGCATGGCCTCCACCGACGGCACCATGGGCATCGTCCCGGCGCTGCTCGCCGAGCGGCTGCGCGTCCCGCAGGTCACGCTGCTGTCCGAGGTCTCCGTCGCGGACGGCAAGGTCACCGGCCGCCGGGACGGCGACGCCGCCTCCGAGCAGCTGGAGGCGTCCCTGCCGGCCGTCGTCTCGGTCACCGACCAGTCGGGCGAGGCCCGTTACCCGTCCTTCAAGGGCATCATGGCGGCCAAGAAGAAGCCGGTGCAGTCCTGGGACCTGTCCGACCTGGACGTCGACGAGGACGAGGTCGGTCTGGAGAACGCCTACACGGTCGTCGACTCGGCGGCCGAGCGCCCGGCCCGCACGGCCGGCACGATCGTCAAGGACGAGGGCGAGGGCGGCAAGCAGCTCGCCGAATTCCTCGCGAGCCAGAAGTTCGTCTGAGCCTGCCGCACGGCGGCCCGGCCGGTACCCGCCCGCAGGACGGCTCGCCCGAGCCCGTCCCGCGCGGCACCCCGGCCCGGCGCCCGCCCCATGGCACGCCGTTCGACTCCGATTCGCCGACCGCCCGCACCTTTCGCACAGCAGGAGAGAAGAAGTCCCATGGCTGAAGTTCTCGTCTACGTCGACCACGTGGACGGCGCCGTCCGCAAGCCCACCCTGGAGCTGCTGACCCTCGCCCGCCGGATCGGCGACCCGGTCGCCGTCGCCCTGGGCAACGGCGCCGCCGACACCGCCGCCGTCCTCGCCGAGCACGGCGCGGTCAAGGTCCTCACCCACGACGCCGCCGAGTACGCCGACTACCTGGTCGTCCCGAAGGTCGACGCCCTCCAGGCCGCGTACGACGCCGTCTCCCCGGCCGCCGTCCTGGTGCCGTCCTCCGCCGAGGGCAAGGAGGTCGCCGCGCGGCTCGCGCTGCGCGTCCACTCCGGCATCATCACCGACGCCATCGACCTGGAGGCCGGTGACGAGGGCCCGGTCGCCACCCAGTCGGTGTTCGCCGCCGCCTTCACCACCAAGTCCCGGATCGCCAAGGGCACCCCGGTCATCACGGTCAAGCCGAACTCGGCCGCCGTCGAGGCCGCGCCCGCCGCCGGTGCCGTCGAGGCCCTCGCGGTGACCTTCTCCGACCTGGCCACCGCCACCCGGGTCGTCTCCCGCACGCCGCGCGAGTCGACCGGCCGCCCGGAGCTGACCGAGGCCGCGATCGTGGTCTCCGGCGGTCGCGGGGTCAACGGCGCCGAGAACTTCGCGGTCATCGAGGCGCTGGCCGACGAGCTGGGCGCGGCCGTGGGCGCCTCGCGCGCCGCCGTGGACGCCGGCTGGTACCCGCACACCAACCAGGTCGGCCAGACCGGCAAGTCCGTCTCGCCGCAGCTCTACATCGCGGCGGGCATCTCCGGCGCGATCCAGCACCGCGCGGGCATGCAGACCTCGAAGACCATCGTGGCCGTCAACAAGGACGCCGAGGCCCCGATCTTCGACCTGGTCGACTACGGCATCGTCGGCGACCTCTTCGACGTGGTGCCGCAGCTGACCGAGGAGATCAAGACCCGCAAGGGCTGACCGCCCCACCGGGAGGCCGTACGAGGCTCCTGGGACCCCGGTCTGCCGGGGGCCGTCATCACCCGAGAAGGACCCGCGGTGGCCGGGCCGGACACATCCGGCCCGGCCACCGCCTTGTGTACCCGGGCCCGCGCGGGACCGGCGTTCAGCCCAGGGTCAGCGCCGCCTGTACCGGCAGATGGTCGCTCGGGAACTGGCCGTTCAGCGCGAACGTGTTGATGTCCGCGCGGTGGGTTCTCACCCCGGGCGTGGTGAGAATCCAGTCGATGCGGTCGCCGCCCGGGGTGAGCGGGCGGTAGCCGTGGAAGGTGGCGTACAGGGGACCCCGTTCGGTGGCGGTGTCCCAGGTGTCGGCGAGTCCGGCGCCCAGCAGCGTGTCGTAGACCGGGCTCTTGTGGGCGGCCACGTTGAAGTCGCCGGTGACCACCAGGGGCAGGGCCGGGTCCAGGGCGGCGATCCGCTGGACGATCAGCGCGGCGGCACGCGTACGGGCGTCGGGGCTGCGGTTGTCCAGATGCGTGTCGAGCAGGACGAACTCCCGGCCACCGGGCGCCCGGTCGCGGAACCGCACCCAGGTGACCATCCGGATGGAGCCGCCGCCCCAGGTGTTGGACCCGATCACGTCCGGCGTGTCGGACAGCCAGAAGTGGTCGAACTCCAGCGGGGCGAGGCGGCGCGTGTCGTACAGGACCGCCATGAACTCGTCGCGGCTGCCGCCCGCGCGTCCGGTGCCGATCCAGTCGTAGTGCGGCCCCAGGTCGCTCTCGATGTCCCGGATCTGCTGGTACAGGCCCTCCTGGGTGCCGATCAGATGGGGCCGCTCCCGGCGCAGCAGCTCCCGCATGACCGGTCTGCGGACGCTCCAGCTGTGCGGTTCGGCGGTGCTCGCGAACCGCAGATTGAACGACATGACCTCCAGCCGCCGCGTTCCCCGCTCCCGGGGCCCGTCGTCGGACACGGCGGCGGTGGCGGCGGGCGCGGTGCTCGACAGGGGGACGGCGACCGTGGCGGCGAGCGCGGTCTTCAGGCCCGTACGGCGTGTGACACGGCTGCGGTTCGGCACGGGGGCTCCTTTGCGGGGTGTCGCGGGGGCGGGAGAGGGGCTGCCGGGCGAGTCGTGCGTACCGAAGTGTTCTACCGCCCTATGCGATGGCCGTGAACATGCCGAAGTCCGGGAGTGACGCGGTCGGGAAGGGGTGTTGACCCGTGCTGGGCCGACGGATAGCTTCTTCAACGGATTGTTGATTCCATGAAGCGGAAAAGTGGAGGGTGTCGCATGGGGCAGGGCCAGCAGGAGCCGGTGCGTACGAGCCTCGCGGGCGCCGTCAGCGAGGAGATCAGCGCCTCCCTCGCCCCCGTCGACGCCGAACTGGAGCGCCGCTACCCCGGAGACCCCGGCACCCGCCAGCCCGTCCACACCGTCTACGTCCCCGGCGACACCTTCACCGCCGGAACTGTCCGCTCCTGGGGCGACCAGGCCCTCGCCGCCCTGGACGAACACGCCCCCGACGCCGCCTCCTTCGCCGCCGTCCTCGGACTCGCCGACGACCTCGCCGAGCCCGTCCACGCCCGCCTACAGGCCAAACTCGGACGCGAGCCGGTGGAAGACCTGCGGGTCGACTTCGAGGACGGCTACGGGCCCCGCGCCGACGCCGAGGAGGACGAGGACGCCGCCCGCGCGGCCCGGCTGATCGCCGAGGCGTACACGAACGGCACCGCCGCCCCATGGATGGGCATCCGGATGAAATGCATGGAAGCCCCGGTCCGCGAGCGCGGCATCCGCACCCTCGACATCTTCCTCACCGGACTCATGGCGGCCGGCGGACTGCCCGACGGACTGGTCCTCACCCTGCCCAAGGTGACCTATCCCGAGCAGGTCACCGCCATGGTCCGGCTCCTGGACGCCTTCGAGAAGGCACACGCCCTCGCACCCGGCCGCCTCGGATTCGAGATCCAGATCGAGACCAGCCAGTCCATCCTGGCCGCCGACGGCACCGCCACCGTCGCCCGGATGATCCAGGCCGCCGAGGGCCGCGCCACCGGACTCCACTACGGCACCTTCGACTACAGCGCCTGCCTCGGCGTGTCGGCCGCCTACCAGGCGAGCGACCACCCGGCCGCCGACCACGCCAAGGCCGTCATGCAGGTCGCCGCCGCGGGCACCGGCGTACGCCTCTCGGACGGCTCCACCAACGTGCTGCCCGTCGGTCCGACCGACCGCGTCCACGACGCCTGGCGGCTGCACTACGGCCTCACCCGGCGCGCCCTGGCCCGCGCCTACTACCAGGGCTGGGACATGCACCCGGGCCACCTCCCGACCCGTTACGCCGCCGTCTTCGCCTTCTACCGCGAGGGCTTCGCGTCCGCCGCGGCCCGCCTCGCCCGCTACGCCGCCCGCACCGCCGGGGACGTGCTGGACGAACCCGCCACCGCCAAGGCCCTCGCCGGCTATCTGCTGCGCGGCCTGGACTGCGGCGCGCTCGACACCGCCGAGGTCACCACCGCGACCGGGCTCTCCCGCACCGACCTGGAGGGCTTCGCGGCGCCCCGGCGGGGGGACCTGACGGCGTCCGCCTGACCCCGCCATGCGGGCCGGGTCGCGCGCGGCGCCTCTCAGGGGCGGTGGTGGGGGCCGTCCTCATGAGTCCGGCTTCCATGAAGGCGGCCCCAGGAGCCCGGTGCTCAGGCGCCTCGCCTCAAGGGGCCTCAAGGGGTCTCTCGCGCCCAGGAGCCTCGCCTCAAGGGGCCTCGTGCCAACGAGCCTCGCCCTGAGCAGGCCCGCTTCCGAACCCCTCCAGACCCGACGCCGCGACCAGCCCCTCCTCCGCGAACAACCTGGTGCCGCGCCTGCCGACCGCCGGATCGGCGCGCACCCGGGCGCAGAACTCCTCCGGGGTCGCCCCGCACAGCTTCCGCAGCCGGGGCAGACCGGCCAGCAGCGCGCCGAGCAGCGCCCGCTGGTCGCAGTGGCGCAGCAAGGTGCCGCCACCGTCGTGCAGCACACCGCGCCGGTTGACGTACACATACGCGCCCGGCAGGGTCCGTCCGTCCGCCAGGTCGATCCGGACGTCCCGCGCGGGCAGCCATACCCGCCGGTAGTTGCCCTGGGCCAGGGTCGCGCCCTCGCTGGCGTCCACCGCGGCCAGTTGCCCGGCGTCCAGCCAGGTGACGAACAACTCCCGTACGGCCCCCGGCGCCACGAAGGGGGAGGCGCTCACATATCCCATCCGGCTGATGTGCGCCGACACGCCGATGTCGAGCCCCGTGACCCGCACCTTGACCAGGGGCAGCGGGGTCGTGAGCGCGGACTCGGCGAGTTTCGCCCGGAGCTGGCCGGGACTGGCGTTGGACCCCACCGCGAGCACCGGCACCCGGTCCTCGTGCACCAGCCGGGTGAGCGGCAGCAGCCGGTCGCCCACCAGCAGCGCGGATTCGGCGGGCCAGACGCCGGGATACGCGAGGGGATCGTCGCGGGGGACGACCGCCAGGCCCAGTTCCTCCAGGGTGCGACCGGCGGTGGCCGGGGTGTCGTCGGTCGGGGCGCCCTGGTGATTCCCTGCCCCGCCGTCGTCCCTGTCCCGGCTGTAGCCGCCCTCGTCGGCGCTCCCGGCGTCCCCGTCCGCCCCGCCGACACGCCCGGCGCCCCTCACCCGTCCCTCCGGGTACCGCTCCCGGGACCGGTCCCCGCCGCGGCCGTCCTCGGTGCCGTCCATCCTCCGCCCCTCAGTCCGCCGGTGGCAGTTCGCCCGAGCCGCGCTTGATCAGCCGGGTGGGCAGTTCGATCCGCTCCGGGGTGATCAGCGTGCCGTCCAGCTGCCGGAACAGCCGTTCGGCGGCCGTGCGGCCGAGCGCCGCCGCGTCCTGGGCGACGACCGTGACACCCGGCTGGAGCAGATCGCCCAGCTCGATGTCGTCGAAGCCGACCAGGGCGACCGGGCGGGACTGTTCGGCCAGCACCCGGATCACCGTGACCGTCACCCGGTTGTTGCCCGCGAAGATCGCGGTGACCGGATCCGGTCCCGTCAGCATCTCCTCGGCCGCGCGCCGCACCCGCACCGGATCGGTCACCCCGAGGGACATCCAGCCGTCGGCGACGGTTATCCCGGCCTCCTCCATCGCGGTCCGGTAGCCGCGCAGCCGCTCGGCCGCGGTGTGGATGCGCGGCCGGTCGCCGATGAAGCCGATCCGCCGGTGGCCGCCCGCGATGAGATGCGCCACGCCGTCCCGGGACCCGCCGAAGCTGTCGGACAGCACCGCGTCGGCGTCGATCCGGCCGGCCGGGCGGTCCACGAACACCGTGGCCACGCCCGCGCGGATCTCCGGTTCCAGATACCGGTGGTCGTCCCCGGCCGGGATGACCACGAGACCGTCCACCCGCCGGGCGCACAGCGCCAGCGCCAGTTCCTGCTCGCGCTCGGGGTCCTCCGCGCTGGACCCGTTGATCAGCAGCGCCCCGTGTGCCCGCGCCACCTCCTCGACCGCGCGGCTGAGCGGACCGTAGAACGGGTCGGCGAGGTCCTCCAGCACCAGGCCGATGCTGGCGGTACGGCCCTTGCGCAGCACCCGCGCGCTGTCGTTGCGCCGGAACCCCAGCGCGTCGATCGCCTCCTGCACCCGCCGCTCGGTCTCCGGCGTGACGCCGGGCTCGCCGTTGACGACACGCGAGACCGTCTTCAGCCCGACACCGGCCCGCGCGGCGACGTCCTTCATGGTCGGCCGATTGCCGTAGCGGGCGGTCGGGAGGGCGTCGGCTCGGCGGTGCGTGTCGGGCACGATGTGGTGTCCTGTTCCTGTGGTCCACGGTGATGCGTGGCGCATCGGGGCATTTGAGGATGTGGCGTCGAGCATAGGCCCTGGACAACGTTGTCAGAGGCAGGGGAGACTGTCCATCGCAATCTTCGGCCCGCGCGCCCCACCGCTGGACCGGCCTGCCCATTCCCCGCAGCCCCGCGGGGAGACCGACCTTGGTTGACGGGGAGATCCGACTCTGATGCACACCGACCTCGTGGCAGCTCTCGACATCGGCGGTACCAAGATCGCCGGAGCGCTGGTGGACGGCCACGGCACGATCGTGACGCGGGCGCAGCGCGCGACACCCGCGCAGGAGCACGGCGACACGGTGATGGGAGCCGTGGAGGAGGTGCTCCGGGAACTCACCGCTTCCCCCCTCTGGGTCCGGGCGAGCGCCCTCGGCATCGGCAGCGCGGGCCCGGTGGACGCCTCCGCCGGGACCGTCAGCCCGGTGAACGTTCCTGGCTGGCGCGACTATCCGCTCGTCCACCGGGTCCGGGAAGCGATCGGCGGACTGCCGGTCGAGCTGATCGGCGACGGCGTGGCGATCACCGCCGCCGAGCACTGGCAGGGCGCGGCACGCGGCCATGACAACGCCCTGTGCATGGTCGTCTCCACCGGCGTCGGCGGCGGCCTGGTCCTGAACGGGCGGCTGCATCCGGGGCCGACCGGGAACGCCGGGCACATCGGCCACATCAGCGTGGACCTCGACGGCGACCCGTGCCCGTGCGGTTCGCGCGGATGCGTCGAGCGGATCGCCAGCGGTCCGAACATCGCCCGGCGGGCGCTGGAGCGCGGCTGGCGGCCGGGTCCGGACGGTGATGCCTCCGCCGCCGCGGTGGCCGCCGCCGCCCGCGCGGGCGACCCGGTGGCCCTCGCGTCCTTCGAGCGGGCCGCGCAGGCCCTGGCCGCCGGGATCGCGGCCACCGCGACGCTGGTCGAGATCGACATCGCCGTGGTGGGCGGCGGGGTCGGCAAGGCGGGACCGGTGCTGCTCGATCCGCTCCGCGAGGCGCTCGGCGCGTACGCCACGCTGTCCTTCGTCCAGCGGCTGACGGTGGTACCGGCGCAGATGGGGACGGACGCGGGGCTGGTGGGGGCGGCGGCGGCCGTGCTGGCGCGGCGCTCGGACCCGACGGTGGCGGGGGTGTGAGGCGGGGTCCGTGTGTACGGCCGTGATGTACGGCCGCGATGCACGTCTGAGGTGTGCGTCTGAGGTGTACGTCCGTGATGTGTGTCTGAGGTGTGTGTCCGCGGCGCGCCCTTCGTGGTGCGCGGCCGTGGGGTGCATCCGGGGTTGCTTGCCGGGTATGAGCGGTTCGGTGCGAACGCTCATACCCGGTCGGTGTGGGTGATCGTGCTGTCGGGGATTGTTTCTGATCGAACGATCAGATCGTGATGATGGTTCGTTCGTCTGATCGTCCGGTCAGGGGCGTGCTCAGCAGTTCCATCGGGCGTCCGCCCAGTCCCCGTGGTCCGAGGTGATGCCGTCGCCGCCGTCGGTGACGACCAGACGGACCGTGCTCGCACCGCTCACGTCCGCGCTCAGCGGCTGGGCGGGCATCGACGTGGTGAGGACGCCGCTGGAGGCGGCGAGACGGCCGTCCGCCCAGATCTGGAAGGCGACGGTGCCCGAGTCGACTTCCTCGTCGTCGACGCCGACCTGGGCGGTCACGGACGTGCAGTGGCCGCCCGTGTAGTACTCGATCTCGCTCTCGGCGTGCACGCCGAGCCCCTTCGCGTACACCGTGCCCTCGATGGTGAGCGGGGTGCCGTCGCCCGCCGCCTGCTCGCCGTTGCTCGTGTCGCGTTCGACCGGTCCCCAGCCGTTCGTGGACCTCAGCCAGGGCAGGTCGCTCAGGTACGAGGTGCCTTGGGGCGGGGCGACGGCCACGGTGGCGGTCACCGGCTGCTCGGTGCGGACGCGTTGACCGCCGGGCGCGCGGTACTCGGCGCGCAGAGTGAGCCCGTATGAGCCCGGTTCGGCGTGTGCGGGCGGGGTGACCTTCCAGCGGGTGGCGAGGGTGCGGCCGGTCGGCAGGGAGCGGGCGGTGCTGGGGGAGGCGGCGCGGACGGTCCAGCCCTCGGGGCCGGTCAGGGTCAGGGAGACGTGCTGGGCCGGGGTGCGGCCGACGGTCGTGAGATGGGTGTCCAGGGCGGCGGGCCAGCCGGCCTCGACCAGGGAGCGGCCGTCCGGGCCGTACTCGACGGCCGGCGGGTACTGGGCCCAGCGGGAGTCCGCCCGGACCCGGAGCAGGACGGTGCCGTGGGCGGGGACGGTCGCCGCGAGCGTGCCCGCCGTGTTGTAGGTGCGGTGTTCCCACAGATCGCGGCTGCTGTACCCGGAGGCGGCGGGCAGGCCGACCGCCTTCGCGCTGGTGGCGATGCGCTGCGGGCTGGAGGTCTCGTTGAACAGGGCCACCGCGCGGCTGCCGTCCCGCATCTCCTTGGCGACCACCCAGCGTCCGCCCTCGGAGGAGACGACCGTGCCCTGTCGGCCCAGGGGGTCCTGGTCGACCGCGATGACCTCACGGTTGCCGAGGATCTCGAAGGTGTCGTCGGACGCCGTGCGCAGATCGCTGCCGATGAGCAGCGGCGCGGCCATGACCGACCACATCGAGAAGTGGGTGCGGTACTCGGTGTCGGTCATGCCGCCGTTGCCGACCTCCAGCATGTCCGGGTCGTTCCAGCGACCGGGCCCGGCGTGCTCGGCGAGCGGCAGGTTCCGCTTCATGATGGCGAGCATCGAGCCCCAGTCGTCGCTGATGTCGCCGGTGGTGCGCCACAGCTGACCCAGCTCGGCCGCCCACTCCCAGGGCTTGTTCTCGCCCCACTCGCAGATGCTGTAGACGATGGGGCGGCCGGTCGTCGCGGTGGCGTCCCGCAGCGCGTCCCGCATGGTGGTGTAGCGCTGGATCGCGTCGATGCCCTGGTTGTTGCAGTTGTCGTACTTGAGGTAGTCCACGCCCCACTCGGCGAACTGCCGGGCGTCGCTGTACTCATGGCCGAGCGAGCCCGGGAATCCGGCCTCGTTGCAGGTCTTGGTGCCCGCGCTGGTGTAGATGCCGAGCTTCAGCCCGCGCGCGTGCACATAGTCCGCCACGGCCTTGATGCCGTTCGGGAAGCGGACCGGGTCGGGCACCAGCTTGCCGTCGGCGCCGCGCTCGGGCAGCGCCCAGCAGTCGTCCAGGTTGACGTACTCGTATCCGGCGTCCTTGAGGCCCTTCTCCACGAAGATGTCGGCGATCCCCTTGACCATCGCCTCGTTGAACTCGGCGCGGCAGTGGGTGGAGTTCCAGTTGTTGAAACCCATCGGAGGAGTGAGGGCCAGACCGTCCTGCGGGGCGGGCGCGGGCAAGGGGGCGGCCTGGGTGTCGGCGAGGGCTGGGGCGGCGGCCGTGCCGGTGGCCGCCAGGGCTGGCGGAGCGGTGATTCCCGCAAGGCACAGCGTCGCGGCCGTGAGCAGTCCGGCGACTCTGTGGCGGGTCGTTCGGTGGTGCGGACGACGCGTCATGGCGTTCCTCCCGGCGCACGAAAGATGGGATGACTGCATGCTCATGCCATTGGTGCGTCACGGTAGGGCGTGTCGAAGTCTGTTGGAAGGTGTGTGGCTGAGTCTGTTTGATTTTGTTGGGGTGGTTCAGAGGGGCCTCCCTGTGTGGGACGGCCCAGCCGGGTCATGTGGGCCCGGCGCTCCAGCCGGGTCATGTGAGCCCGGTCCGCGCACTCGTCCGGCCCAGGGCCGTGACCCCCGTACCGCTCGGGGAGTTGGGCGGGGCATGAAGAAGCGCAGCATGCTGGCCATCGCCTCCCTCGCCACCGGATTCGTCGTCGCCGCCGTCACCCCGTCCCACGGGCTCGGCGACGCACTGACCGACATCGATGTGAACGGCACCCTGAGCGCCATCGACCACACCATCGCCAGCGACAGCCTGGCCGTGGACGAGAACGCGCTGGGCGGTGGCGGCCACCAGGAGTGACCGGCGGCCCGCCGATCCAGCGCCTTGGCGCCGGTCCCCGAGCGACGGGGACCGGCGCCAAGGTGTGTCTCCCGCCGCTCCGCTCACGGTCACCCGCCCTCAACTGGAGCTGGTTTCCGTGGCAGGGTGGAGCGGGCAAGCCACAGGGGGCCAACCGAAGAGGGGGAAACGTGACCGTCGTCTGGATCAACGGCGCGTTCGGTGCGGGGAAGACCACGACCGCACGGGAACTGATCGAACTGATCCCGAACTGCACGCTTTTCGACCCCGAGGTCATCGGCGCCGCACTCACGCATCTCCTGCCGGCCAAGCACCTCGCCGAGGTCGGCGACTTCCAGGACCTGCCGATCTGGCGCCGGATGGTGATCGACAGCGCCGCCGCGATGCTCGCCGAACTGGGCGGCACGCTCGTGGTGCCCATGACCCTGCTCCGCCAGGACTACCGCGACGAGATCTTCGGTGGCCTCGCCGCCCGCCGGATCGCCGTACGGCATCTGGTGCTCACTCCGGCCGAAACGATACTGCGCGAGCGAATATCGCAGCGCGAGGTCCCGCCCGACCTCCCGGACGGCGAGATACGCATCCGGCAATGGTCGTTCGATCAGATCGATCCGTTCAAGACCGCTTTCGCCGCATGGCTGGGTGGTGACGCACATCCGATCGACAACGGTTCGCTCACTCCCCAGGAGGCCGCCGCCCGGATCACCGAGGCCGTGGGCGCGGGGGACGTGCCGCCGTGCGACATCGTGCAGACCCCCGAACCCACCGCCGAGACCGTCGCGTCCGGTGTGCTCCTCTTCGACGAGCGGGACCGGGTGCTGCTGGTCGACCCCACCTACAAGCCCGGCTGGGAGTTCCCCGGCGGGGTCGTGGAACCCGGCGAGGCGCCCGCCCGCGCGGGGATGCGCGAGGTCGCAGAGGAGACCGGCGTCCGCCTCGACGACGTCCCCCGGCTGCTGGTCGTCGACTGGGAACCGCCCGCGCCGCCCGGGTACGGCGGACTGCGGATGCTCTTCGACGGCGGCCGGCTCGACACCGCCCGCGCCGCGCGGCTGCTGCTGCCGGGCCCCGAACTGCGCGGCTGCCGCTTCGTCTCCGAGACCGAGGCGGCCCGGCTGCTGCCGCCCGTGCGCTACGAACGCCTCAGGTGGGCCCTCAGAGCCCGGGAGCGGGGCTCGGCGCTGTATCTGGAGGCAGGGGTCCCGGTGGGCGGGGGAGCGCAGGGCGCCGGGGAGGGGTGAGGGGCCGCCGTTTGGGAGGGGGCGGGGGCTTGAGCCCCGGGCTCATCGGTGAGGCGCCGAGGGCCATGGGCGCCCGGTCCCGTACCCGTGACTATGTCCGCGCGGCGCCTGGTCCCGTACCCGTGACCGCGCGGTGTCCGGTTCCGTGACGGTCAGCGCGTTCCGTCAGAGTGCCTCGCCGGGGCGTTCGTGTTGATGGTCGCGCGGTGGCAGGGCTGTACCGCGCGGTGCCCTTCCCATATCCGTAACCCTGACCGCGCGGTGCCTGGTCCGGTATCCGTACCCGCGCGGCGCTCGCCCTTGCACCCCGCACCCGCGCGGCACCCGCTTCCGTTCCCGGCACCCGCGCGGCGCCCGTACCCGTACTCCGCACCCGCGCGGCACCCGCTCCCGTACCCGGAACCGCGCGGATGTGGCCGTCAGTTCGTCGCGTAGTTGCGCAGGAACAGGGCCTCGGTCACCGCGAGGCGTTCCAGTTCCTCCGGGGACACGCTTTCGTTGACGGCGTGGATCTGGGCCTCCGGCTCGCTGAGGCCGATCAGCAGGATCTCGGCCTCGGGGTAGAGCGCGGCGAGGGTGTTGCACAGCGGGATCGAGCCGCCCTGCCCCGCGTACTGCATCTCCTGGCCCGGGTAGGCGACGGCCATCGCCTCGGCCATGGCCTGGTACGCCGGGCTCGTCGGGTCGGCGCGGAACGGCTGGCCCTGGCCGACCTGCGCGCTGGACACCCGGGCGCCCCACGGCGTGTGCGCCTCCAGGTGGGCCTGGAGCAGCTTGGTGGCCTCGGCGGCGTCCACGCCCGGCGGCACCCTGAGGCTCACCAGCGCGCGGGCGCTCGCCTGCACCGACGGCGTGGCGCCGACGACCGGCGGGCAGTCGATGCCGAGCACCGTGACGGCCGGGCGCGCCCAGATGCGGTCGGCGACCGTGCCCGACCCGATCAGCTCCACCCCGTCCAGCACCTTGGCGTCCGTACGGAACTGGCCCTCGTCGTACTGGAGGCCCTCCCAGCCGGAACCGGCGGGCAGTCCGTCGACGGTCGTGGAGCCGTCCTCCGCGCGGAGCGAGTCGAGGACGCGGATCAGGGCGGCCAGCGCGTCCGGGGCGGCGCCGCCGAACTGGCCGGAGTGCAGATTGCCTTCGAGGGTGTCCACCGAGACCCGGACCATGGTCATGCCGCGCAGGGTGGTGGTGACCGTCGGCAGGCCGACCCGGAAGTTCCCGGCGTCGCCGATGACGATGGTGTCGGCGGTGAGCAGGTCCGGGTGCGCCTCGGCGTACCGCTCCAGACCGCCGGTGCCCATCTCCTCCGAGCCCTCGGCGATCACCTTGACGTGCACTGGGACGCCACCGTTCGCCTTGAGCGCGCGCAGCGCCAGCAGGTGCATGACGACACCGCCCTTGCAGTCGGCGGCACCGCGCCCGTACCAGCGGCCGTCACGCTCGGTCAGTTCGAACGGAGGCGTGGTCCAGGCGGACTCGTCCAAGGGGGGCTGCACGTCGTAGTGCGCGTACAGGAGCACGGTCCTGGCGCCCTCGGGGCCGGGCAGATACCCGTAGACCGACTGGGTGCCGTCGGGCGTGTCGAGGAGGGCGACGTCCTGGAAGCCCTCGGCGGCGAGCGCGTCGGCGACCCACCGCGCGGCGCCCTCGCTCTCGGTCTTCGGGAACTGGTCGAAGTCCGCCACCGACTTGAAGGCCACCAGCTCGGTGAGCTCCGCCTTCGCCCTGGGCATCAGCGAGGCGACGGTCTCGGCGACCGGATTCGACGACATGGGCACGCTCCTCGTGGGTGCGACGTTGTACGGGGTGAACGGGTCTGTGCGGTCGGCGGACGCCGGGAAGCAGCTGTCCACCGGGTGCCGCACGCCTTCGCGCACGGACCGGCAGCGCTTCTGGGCGACCGGGGACCGCGCGGGCAGGCGCGCCCTTGTACGGGGCGCATACACAGCAGATCCTCGCACAGTGGCCTGCGGCGGCACGGTCGTAGGATGCGGGGGACAGTCGGCAGGCGGCGGATCGGGAGCAGTAGACCATCGTGAGCAGCGAGAACTCTTCGGCGGACGACGTGCGTCAGGTGTGGGACGTCGTCGTGGTGGGCGCGGGGCCGGCGGGCGCCTCCGCCGCGTATGCGGCGGCGGTCGCCGGGCGACGTGTGCTGTTGCTGGAGAAAGCCGATCTGCCCCGGTACAAGACGTGCGGCGGCGGCATCATCGGCCCCTCGCGCGACGCGCTGCCCCCCGGCTTCGAACTGCCGCTGCGCGACCGGGTCCACGCGGTCACCTTCTCCCACAACGGGCGGTACACCCGCACCCGGCGGTCCAAGCAGATGCTGTTCGGTCTGATCAATCGACCGGAATTCGATCAGCAGCTGGTCGAGCACGCACAGAAGGCGGGCGCCGAGCTGCGGACGGGGGTCACCGTGTCGCGGGTCGAGCAGCATGGCTCGGCCGTCCCGGACCGGCGTACGGTCGCCGTGGTCCTCCAGGGCGGGGAGACGCTGTTCGCGCGCGCGGTGGTCGGCGCGGACGGCAGCGCCAGCCGGATAGGGGCGCATGTCGGGGTCAAGCTGGACCAGGTGGATCTGGGGCTGGAGGCGGAGATCCCGGTCCCGGACACCGTGGCGGAGGACTGGAAGGGCCGGGTCCTGATCGACTGGGGCCCGATTCCCGGCAGTTACGGCTGGGTCTTCCCCAAGGGCGACACCCTCACGGTCGGGGTGATCTCCGCGCGGGGCGAGGGCGCCGCCACCAAGCGCTACTTGGAGGACTTCGTGGGACGGCTCGGCCTCGCCGGGTTCGAACCGAGCATCTCCTCAGGACACTTGACCCGCTGCCGGGCCGACGACTCGCCGCTGTCGCGCGGGCGGGTGCTGGTCTGCGGCGACGCGGCGGGGCTGCTGGAGCCCTGGACCCGCGAGGGCATCTCCTTCGCGCTCCGCTCCGGACGGCTCGCGGGCGAGTGGGCGGTCCGTATCGCGGAGGCGCACGACGCGGTGGACACCCGCCGCCAGGCCCTCAACTACGCCTTCGCCATCAAGGCCGGGCTGGGCGTGGAGATGGCCGTCGGCAAGCGGCTGCTGCGGATCTTCGAGCGGCGCCCGGGGCTGTTCCACGCGGCGCTGACGGGCGTCCGCCCGGCCTGGAAGGCGTTCATGGACATCACCCGGGGCGCGACCTCGCTCGGGGAGCTGGTCCGCGGCCGGCCGCTCGCCCAGCGGGCGCTGGCCATGCTGGACCGGCGGGCGGCGGAGGACACGCCGAAGGCCGACGCCGAGACCCGGACGGACGCCGACGCGAAGGCCGCCGGCGGGTCGGACGGTGGGTCGGACGGCGGGCCGGACGGTGGTACGGAGCCGGAGGTGCAGCGGCCCGGCGGCTGACGCGGCTGACGTGGCTCACCCGGCTGACGTGGCGACGGGCGGGGCGTGGCGTGGCATCGCGGAGGCACGGGGAGGTGTGGGCAGACGCCCGGTGCTTGCGGAGAGGCGCCGGGCGCGGAGGGGCGGACGCGCGCGGAGCAGCACGGGCTCGCCTGGCATGCCCGGCGCTTCAGAAGCTCACTTCAGTTCAGAAGTTCGTTTCAGATCGGATCGTCACCCCAGAACGTCACCCCAGAACGTCACCTCGGAACGTCGCTTCGGAACGTCACTTCACGAACGTCAGCCGGAAGACCGGATGATCAGGAGCGATCCGCCGCAGCTCCCAGTCCGAGGACTCGGGCCCGACGCCCTCGAAGAACGCCCCCACCTCCGACTTCCAGCGCCTGAGGTACGCCCGCAGCAGCGGCGGCTTGTCGTCGTCGGCGACCTCGGTCGCGGTGAACCGGTCCGTGTTCCGGCCGAGCCGCAGCTCACCCCCGCCCGCGGCCCGCATGTTCCGGGTCCACTGCACATGACCGCGCGGCGCGACCAGGTAGTAGCGCCCACGGACGGTCAGCAGGTTCACCGGCGTGGTGCGCCACTCGCCGCTCTTGCGGCCTCGCACCGCGAGCACCCGCGAACCCCAGACGCTCACCCCGCGCGCGGTCAGCCAGGCGACCGCGCGGTTGAGCACATGGACCGTGAACCAGCCGGGCTGCTGCACATGCGGGGACATGACGGCTCCTGGGCCTCGTGGAGCGTGCGCGTGCTCGCTCCACAGCAGTCTGCGGTCCGCACGCGTCTCCCGCATCCGGCACGGCACGGCACGGTCCCGACCACGTCGGCGCCAGTCACCCCGGCCCGTACGCCCCTCATGTGTCCCGCGTACGTTCCGAACGCGTCCAGCGTCCAGCGTCCAGCGTTCGGCGTTCGGCGTTCGGCCGGGCGGTACGCCCATATACCCCCGTACTTCCGTGGGAGTACAGGTGATCACCCCGCCCGGCTGACGGCACGGGCGCCCGTCGGCGTCTAGCGTGGCGGGCATGGACAGGCAGCACGGGCGCCCGGCGGGCCCGCCGACGTGGTGGCGGCAGGGGCCGCCCTGGTGGAACCGCTGGGACGAGGCGGGGGACACCCGTCGCTGGCCATGGCGTTCCACGCTCGCGGTGACCGTCGTCGTACTGGTCGGCTCGAACTTCGCCGCACATGCCCAGGCGGGCGAACGCGCCCCCTTGGACCCCTTCGCCCGCGCTCTGCTGCTGGTCGGCTGCGCGCTGCTGCTCCTCCGCAGGCGCCACCCGGTCCTGGTCGCCTACGGGACCGCGCTGGCGGCGATGGTCTACCTGGGGGCCGGGTACCCGTACGGGCCGGTGTTCTTCATCGTGGCCCTCGGGTTCTTCAGCGCGCTGGCCGCCGGTCGGCGCACGGCCGCCTGGGGTGCCGTCCTGCTGCTCTGGGCCGGTCATTTGCTGGTCGCCCACTGGTTGTACCGCTGGCTGCCGCCGTCCGGCGACACATCCGCGCCCTGGGGGCAGGAACTGGTGATCGCGGCCTGGGTGGCGGCGATCGTGGCGGTCGCCGAACTGACCCGGGTCCGACGCGAGCAGTGGGACAGGGAACGCGCCGAGCGCGCCCAGGCGGCCAGGCGACGCGCCGACCAGGAGCGGCTGCGTATCGCCCAGGAACTGCACGACGTCCTCGCGCACAGCATCTCCGTGATCAATGTCCAGGCCGGGGTCGGTCTCGCCCTGCTGGACTCCGACCCCGAGCAGGCCCGGACCGCGCTGACCACCATCAAGTCGGCGAGCAAGGAGGCGCTGGGCGAGGTCCGCCAGGTCCTCGACACCCTGCGCACCCCCGGCGACGCGCCCCGCGCCCCCGCGCCCGGCCTCGACCGGCTGTCCGAGCTGGTGGAGCAGGCGTCGTCCGCCGGGCTCACGGTCACGGTCGAGGGGCGCCCGCCCCGGCTGCCGCCCGGCACGGATCTCGCCGCGTTCCGGATCGTCCAGGAGGCGCTCACCAATGTCGTACGGCATTCGGGGTCGCGGAACGCGAGGGTGCGGCTGGAGCACGGCGGGGGCGCGGTGCGGCTGCGGATCGACGACGACGGACCGGCGACCGGGGCCGACGCCGGGGGCAGTGGGAACGGGCTGGCCGGGATGCGGGAGCGGGCCGCCGCGCTCGGTGGCACGATCGAGGCGGGACCCCGCGCGGACGGGGGGTTCCGGGTGCTCGCGGTCCTGCCGTTGACGGCGGAACCGGGGGAGGCGGAAGTGGAGGGGCGGGCGCGATGAGTCGAAGGACGTCGCCGGTCACCTCGGCCGTGACCGGATCAACGAGTCCAGCCGGCCGAGTCAGGCCAGTCGGCCCGGTAAGCCCCGTAAGTCCAGTAAGCCAAGGCAGCCCTGTGAGTCACGTCAGCCCAGTGAGTTCCCTCAGTCCGGTCCCCGCAACGGCTAGGAGAAGCGCCGTGATCCGCGTCCTGCTCGCCGACGACCAGTCCCTCGTCCGCGCCGGATTCCGCGCGCTGCTGGACGCGCAGCCGGACATCGAGGTCGTGGCCGAGGCGTCCGACGGGGCGGAGGCGGTGCGCTCGGTGGGTGAACTGCGTCCGGACGTGGTCCTGATGGACATCCGGATGCCGGTCCTCGACGGGCTCGCCGCGACCCGCCGGATCACCGGTGACGGGGAGCTGGGGGAGGTGAGGGTGGTCATGCTGACGACCTTCGAGCTGGACGAGTATGTCTTCGAGGCGATCCGCTCGGGCGCCTCGGGCTTCCTGGTCAAGGACACCGAACCGGAGGAACTGGTGCGTGCGGTGCGGGCGGTGGTGGCGGGGGACGCGCTGCTGTCGCCCGGGGTGACCCGGCGGCTGATCGCCGAGTTCGCCGCCCGGTCCAAGGAACCGGCCGCCGTCGGTGCGCTCGGGGAGCTGACCGAGCGGGAGCGGGAGGTGATGGCGTTGGTCGGCATCGGGCTGTCCAACGACGAGATCGCCCGTCGCCTGGTCGTCAGCCCGCTCACCGCGAAGACCCATGTCAGCCGCACCATGGTGAAACTCGGCGTCCGCGACCGGGCGCAACTGGTGGTCCTGGCCTATGAGTCGGGGCTCGTACGGCCGGGTTGGCTCGGCTGATCAGTCCGGACTGGCTCGGCTGATCAGTCCGTACGGTCCGCCGACTTCCCCGCGGGGCGGAAACGGAGCAGCACGCTCACCACCCGCGCCAGGAACAGCGTCGGCGCGAGGACCGTCCCGGCGAGCCGGAGCAGCCGCTCCAGCGACTGGGGCAGGTCGAACAGCAGCGCCGGTCCGGCCACCGCGCCGAACAGCAGCGCCGCCGCGAAGGCCGCGCTGAACAGCGCGTATCCGATCTCCACCGTGATGGCGTCCCGGTCCCCCGGTGAGCGCCGGCCCCCGTACGTGCTCATGGCGGCAGTTTCGCACAGGCGTGTGCCCGGCGGGAGAAGCGATCCCGCCGGGCACACCTGGAGACGGCCCCCGTACCCCCGTACCCCCGTACTCAGTCGCGGACCGCGATGCGCTCCGCTTCCGTCTCCCGGGTGGTGGACTTGGCGACCACGAGGGACCCGCCGCGGGTGCGGGACCTCAGGCCGGACAGGGACAGCAGGAGTCCGACGGCGGCGATGCCGGTGACCAGGTACAGACCGGGCCGGTAGCTGTCGAGGACGGCCTGCGGGGTGGCGTCGTCGGGGGCGCCCGCGGTCACCACCGCCGTCACCATGGCCAGGAAGATGGCGCCGCCGACCTGGACGGAGGTGTTGAGCAGACCGGAGACCATGCCCTGCTCGTGGTCGTCGACGCCGTTGGTGGCCTGGATGTTCAGGGACGGGAAGACCAGGGCGAAGGCCGAGCCGATCAGCAGCATGCTGGGCAGGATCGCGGCGGCGTAGACCGGGTCGAGGTCGATGCCGAGGAAGAGCGCGTAGCCGGTGGTCATCAGGGCGAAGCCCGCCACGATCAGCCGGGGCGTGCCGAACCGGTCGACGATCGAGCCCACCTTGGTCGCCGAGAGGGCCACCACGGCACCGGACGGCAGGAACGCCAGCGCGGTGTGCAGCGCCGACCAGCCGAGCAGGGTCTGCATGTACAGCGTCACCAGGAACTGGAATCCGATGTACGACCCGAAGAGGGTCATCGCGCCGAACTGGGCGCGCAGTTGGCTGCCGGAGCGCAGCACGCCGAGCCGGATCAGGGGGCTGGGCGAGCGCCGCTCGACCGTGACGAACGCGGCGAGCAGGACGGCGACCACGGCGAAGGACAGCAGCGTGCGGGCCGACGCCCAGCCGACCTCGTGCGCCTGGACGACGGTGAACACCAGCAGCAGCATCGAGGCGGTGCCGAGTACGGCGCCGGGGACGTCGTAGCCCTGGTGGTCGCGGGAGCGGGGGCTGCGGGGGAGCAGCTTCAGACCGGCGATCAGCGCGATCAGGGCGATGGGCGCGGGGAGCAGCATGGTCAGCCGCCAGCTGGCCTCGGTGAGGAATCCGGACAGGACCAGGCCCATGGAGAAGCCGGTGGCGGCGCAGGTGGTGTAGATGGCCAGGGCCCGGTTGCGCAGCGGGCCCTCCGGGAACGTGGTGGTGATGATCGACAGACCGGCGGGCGCGGTGAACGCGGCGCTCAGGCCCTTGATGAAGCGGCTGGCGATCAGCAGCGGGCCGGAGTCGACCAGACCGCCGAGCAGGGAGGCGACGGCGAAGACGCCGAGGGCGATGAGGAAGACCTCGCGGCGCCCGAGCAGGTCGGCGGCGCGGCCACCGAGCAGCAGCAGACCGCCGTAGCCGAGGATGTAGCCGCTGACGATCCATTGCAGGGTCGAGGTGGACAGGCCGAGGTCGGCACCGATGGACGGCAGGGCGACGCCGACCATCGACACGTCCAGGGCGTCGAGGAACATCGCGGCGCAGAGCACCAGCAAGGTGCCCCACAGTCGGGGAGTCCAGCGTCCCTCGGCGGAGGGGGAGGAGCTGACGAGCGGAGAGGTCATGGACGGAGACACTACATGCACATGCATTGAATGCAAGTGAAGTTAATGTGGATGCAATGAAATATGTTTCTCTGCTACGGTGCCGCCCATGCCGGTGATGAGAGACGGGGCGAAGGACGGCGTTGACGCGGACGGGGCCGGGTCCGGGGCCGGGGGCGAGGTCGGGGACGAGCGGGCGCTCGTCGACCGGTGGCGGGACATCCTCGCGCTGCACGCCCGGACCCAGTGCGAACTGGACCGCGCGCTGCACGTCCACGGCCTGGGCGCCAGTGACTTCGAGGTGCTCGACGTCCTCGCGGACAGCGCCGCTCCCCATACTCCGGGCGGCGACTGCTCCTTCCGCGTCCAGGAGATCGCCGACCGCGTCCACCTCAGCCAGAGTGCCCTGTCCCGGCTCATCGCCCGCCTCGAACGGGACGGGCTGGTGCGGCGCGCGATGTGCGTCGAGGACCGGCGCGGGGTCCGGGTCGTCCTCACGGACGACGGGCACGCGCTGCACGGGGCGGTGCTGCCGGTACAGCGCGCGGTACTGGCCAGGATGCTGACGGCGGGTCAGGCCTGAGCCTCGCCCCACCGGAGCGCTCAGATCCCGGACGTCTCCTGCCACAGCCGCGCCAGCTCGGTGTCACCGGCCACCGCGGGCACCGGAACCCGGTTCCACAACGCCAGATACAGCTGGGCCGCGGGGCCCGACAGCTCGCACTCCCCGGCCTCCTCGGGCTCCCCGTCCCCGACCCGCGTCACGACCGGCGGCTCCGGCGACAGCCGTACGACCCACTCGGCGTCGGCGTCCGTGGCGCGGACCCGTAGGAACCGGGGTTCAGGGGTGCGTACCCGGCTGCGCTTGCCGGAGTGGAAGCCGCGCAGCAGCTCGTCGATGCCGTCGACCGCGAAGTCGGTGGCGATGGGGGAGGGCGTCCCGCCCAGCGCGGATTCCGCGTCGAACCGGTGGACGGTCGTCTCGTGCGCCTGGCGCCGCCGCCAGAACGCCAGCGGCGAGGGGGCGGGCAGAAAGGTCCAGCAGTCCGTGTCCGGCGAGGCGGACGTCAGGGTCTCGGTCAGGACGCGGTGGCCGTCCCGGTACCAGGCGACCAGTTCCGCGCCGTCGAACTCCGGTGGCGCGGGGGGCCGATGCGGCTCGCGGATGCCGTCCGCGACGAGTCCGGCCGCCCAGCGGTGGACGGTCCCGACGTGCTGGAGCAGATCCCGTACCTGCCAGTCGGGGCAGGTCGGGACCGGGGCGTCGGCCCCGGCGCGCTCGGCCGCCACGGCGAGGGCGCGGCCTTCGTGGTCGAGGGTGGTGAGGAAGCGGGTGGTGTCCATGGGGCGAGTCTGCCGGACCGGGCGCTGCGGGACTGTTCCGGTGGCGCGCGGGCCCACGCGCGGACACGCGGTGAAGTGGGCCGGGAGCCTGCTCCCGACAGCCTGTGCGTCCGCGTGCGCGGTGGTTGGGCTGGGAGCCCTCCGCCGGTCGTCCTGCCGTACGCGCGGACACGCGGTGAAGTGGGCTGGGGGCCTGCCCCCGACAGTCGGCGCGTCCGCGTGCGCGGTGGTTGGGCTGGGAGCCCCCCCGCCGGTCGTCCTGCCGTACGCGCGGACACGCGGTGAAGTGGGCCGGGGGCCCGCCCCCGACAGTCGGCGCGTCCGCGTGCGCGGTGGTTGGGCTGGGAGCCCTCCGCCGGTCGTCCTGCCGCGCGCGCGGACACGCGGAAAGGCGGGCTAGGAGCCCGCCCCACCAGCCCGCCTCACCAGCCCGTCCCACCAGCCCGCCCCACCAGCCCATCCCCCCGCCCGCCCGCACGCGACAGGCGTGGGGCAGGAGGGGCCGCGGTTGACGCGGAGTATCCGCGCCAAGAAAATGAAGCGCTCTTCACTTTTCTGCTGACCGTCGTGAGGGATGGAGTGGGCTGATGTCCGGCACCGTGACGACCAAGGGGCAGCGGTCCGCCGCCGAGCTGAAGGCGGCGGCCCTGCGGGTGATCGCACGGCAGGGCTATCTCGCGGCGAAGGTCTCCGACATCACCACCGAGGCGGGCAAGTCGGCCGGCGTCTTCTACCGCTACTTCACCGACAAGGAAGACCTGCTCCGCTCGGTCGCCGACGACTTCACCACCACCCTCAGCGAACGGATCGCCGAGACCTCCGGCCATGGCCACACCCTCGACGGCGTCGACGACATCCGGCGCCATGTCCGCGTCTACTGGCAGCTCAGCCGCGACCACCACGCCGAGATGACCGGCATCTTCGAGGCGTCACTGGTCAGCGCCGAGTTCGCCGCCTACTGGGAGGGGCTGCGCGCCCGCCAGGTGGAGATCTGGACGGCACATGTGGCCGAGGCGCGCAGGCTCCCGGCGCCGGACCGGGGGACGGAACTGACCGCGCTGGCGATCGTCGCCATGATGGAACGCTTCTGCCAGATCGCCGTTCCCGCGCGGGCCGGTGCGGACGAGGATGCCGTCCCGGGCGGCGACGCCTGGTCCGACGACGACGCCGTGGTCGCGTCCCTCACCCAGCTGATCGCCCACGGCGTGCTGGCGGACGGGGGAACGCGGCGGACGGGGGCCTTGAAGGGACATGCCTAGCCCCTCCCTCCGCCAGGGTCCCCCTCCGCCGTAGCCACCACCATCGCCCCCCGTGTCACAAGGCCGATGAGCGCGGCGATCGAGGCGAGGACGGCGACGCTGGTGAGCGCCGCGGTCAGGGAGAACCACTCCGCCATGAAACCGATCGCGGGCGGCCCCAGCAACATGCCGGTGTAACCGAAGGTGGACGCCGCGGCCACCCCGCCGGGCCCGGCCAGCGCGCCCGCCCGCTCGATGGCGACCGGGAAGAGATTGGCGAGGCCCAGCCCCGTGACGGCGTAACCGGCCAGCGCGAGCCCCACGGACGGGGCCAGGGAGCCGATCAGCATGCCGAGCGCGGCGGTGGCGCCCCCGGCGACGACCGTACGGGTGTGTCCGAGCCGCTCCAGCAGCGTGGTGCCGGTGAGGCGGCCGATCGTCATGGCGAGCGCGAAGCAGGCGTAGCCGACGGCGGCCAGTCCCGCCGAGGCGCCCAGGTCCTGGTCGAGATGGAGGGCGCCCCAGTCGGCCATCGCGCCCTCGCCGTACGCCGTACAGGCCGCGATCAGCCCGAAGACCAGCACCAGGCGGCGCGTACGGCCGTCCAGGGGCCGCCGCTCGCGCGGTGCCCCGGCGGGTCGCGGGGGCCGGGCGGGCTCGACACGCAGCAGGACCCGGCCCGCGAACACGGTCACGACCAGCCCGGTCACGGCGAGGGCCAGCAGATGCCGGGTGGGGGAGAGGACCCCGGCCACCAGCGCGCCGAGCCCGGCCCCGGCCATGCCGCCGAGGCTGTACGCGGCGTGGAAACTCGGCATGATGGGCCGCCGCAGCACGCCGACGAGATCGACGGCGGCGCTGTTGAAGGCCACGTTGATGGAGCCGTACGCGGCGCCGAAGACCAGCAGGACCAGGCCGAGCGCGAGCGCGGAGTGGGTCAGCGGCGGCAGGACGATGCTCAGGGAGAGCAGCACGGCACAGGCGACCGTGACCTGATGGCTGCCGAAGCGGCGGCAGAGGCGGCCGGTGAGGGTCATGGTGACGACCGCGCCCGCGGAGACACCGAGCAGCGCCAGCCCGAGGGACCCGGCGGAGGCGCCGGTCTGGTGCTTGATGTCGGGGATGCGGACGACCCATCCGGCGAAGAGGAAGCCGTCCAGGGCGAAGAAGATGGTCAGCGCGGCACGGAGCCGGGTGAGGTCGGAGGTCCGGGGCCCGGTCACGGCGTTGTGGAACCGGGCTTTGTTTATTAGCGGCACAAACGCAGGCTAGGCGGACGGACGGGGCGCGACAAGGGGCTGACGACGGCTGACCACGCCTGACGGCGTCTGAGGGCGGGGCTCTGCCCTGCACGGACCCTCAGCTGACCCCGCTGACCCCACCGTCTCCCTGCTCCCCCCGCACCCCGCGGTCCTCCCCCTCCTCCAGCACCCGCTTCAGCACCCCCAGATCCCGCCGCACCGCCGCCTCGTCCCGGCGGAACTCCTCCTCCGTCATGCCCTCCCGGCGGCGCAGGGTGAAGACCACCTCCGCGGCGTCGGGGCCGTCGGCGATCACCCGGACCGGGTTGTGGACCACCTCGCCCGACGGCAGCGTGACGTCATGGTCGAGGACGCCGAAGTCGTTCAAGGGGACGAAGACGACCTCCACGCGGCCCATCGGGGAGTCGGCGATCCAACGGCCGTCCACGTCCTCCACCGCGCGGCCCAGTCCCGCGGCCCACAGGGGGATGTGGGACGGGGCCGACGCGAAGGCGTAGACGTCCGCGGCGCTGCGGGCGATCCGCGTGGCCAGCTGGACGCTGTGCGGGTTCTCGGGCCGCTGTCCCGGTGCTGCGTTCATGTCCATGACCGCGACGCTAGCCGCGGCCCTCGTCCCCGGTCTTGAACGAAACGGTCATCCGGCCCGGCGCGGCCCGTACGGCTTCGGCAGCCTCATGCCGCGCTCGGTCATGATCTGCCGGACCCGGTCCGGATAGTCGGTGATGATGCCGTCCACGCCGAGGTCCATCAGCGCCTCGATGGTCGCCGGGTCGTCACAGGTCCACGGGACGACCTTCAGACCCCTGGCGTGGGCGTCGGCGATCATCTTCGGGTCCGGGTAGAACCGGAACCCGGGGTCGCCGATCTTGCCGTTCTGCGGGAAGCCGTAGTTGGGGGAGAGGGTCTTGACGCCCTTGACGGTGGCGGCGGCCTTCACGAAGTCGCCGTCGTAGTCGTCGGCGTCTATGCCGCCCAGCCACGGGGAGGCGCCCGGCTTGCCGACCTGGAGGAAGTCGTAGTTGGTGAGCGCGACCAGCGGCCACTTCGGGGCGAGCCGGTGCATCTCCTTGAGCGCGCCCCAGTCGAAGGACTGGATCGTCACCTGGTCCTGGATGCCGGATCTGCGGATCTCCTCGTAGACCCGGCGGACGAACAGCTCACGCGGCGCGGTCTGTTCCGGGGCGCCCGCCTCGACCTTCGTCTCGATGTTCAGCTTCACCTGGTGTGCCCGGTAGCTCCTGACCAGGGCGAGGACGTCCTTCAGTTCGGCCATCCGCGCCCCGGTGACTACCTCCTGGTCCGGATGGCCGGGGAGTTGCCGGTAGCCGCAGTCCAGGGTCTTGACCTGGGCGAGCGTCAGATCCTTGACGTACTTCCCGACGTACGGGTACATCGGGTCGCCCGCCGCGACCGGGCCGGTGTCCCGGCACTTCACCGCGCTGACCTGCCGGTCGTGGGTGACGACGACCTTCTGGTCCTTGGTGACCTGGGTGTCGAGTTCCAGCGTGGACACCCCGAGCCGCAGCGCCTTGGCGAAGCCCGCCAGCGTCGACTCGGTCGTCAGCCCGAGGCCGCCGCGGTGCGCCTGGAGGTCGAAACGGGCCGTGCGCGACGGCTGTCCGTCACCGCCCTTCCCCTGGGGCGCCGCCTGCGCGGCGGTGGGCAGGGCGGACACCAGGAACACCGGGGCCAGCACCAGACCGGCCATGACTCGTCGTACGGACATCGGCACCTCGCTCATGAGGGGGAAAAGGGGACTCCCCGACCGTAATTCGGCCCCGGCCAGGTGCAACCGTCCGCAGATGATGGCGCCGTGAATGGCCGTGGAACGCCTCTCCTCGGCGGACGCCGCGACGCGTCGCCGACCCCGCGCCCATCGCCCCCGCGCGCCCCCGCCACGCCCCGCGCAGATCGGCCGAGAACCGCCGCCGCCTCACCCGTGACCGCCCCCGGAGCCGTACGTTGCCCCAGTGGTCTCGTCCCTCCGGCACCTCGACTCCGTGCACCGGGAGCACTCTTGGACTTCGCAGCCCGCCCCGACGCCAGCTCCGACTCCACTTCCCCCCTGTCCGCACCATCCCCGCCGCCGCCCCACTCCCTCACCCGGCGCGGATTCCTCCGGACCACCGCCACCGCCTCCGTCGCCACCGCGCTGGCCGGAGCGGGCGGCTCCGCGACCGCCGCCGAACCCGGCGCGACGGCCGCCGCCCCCACCACCCTCACCTTCACCCGCGCCACCGGCGGCTCGGCCACCCTGGCGCCCGCCGGGGACCGGCTGATCGCCGAGATCCAGAGCGTGCTGTGGTCGGTGCCCCGCGAGGGCGGCACCGCCGTACCGCTCACCGCCGCCCTGCTCGAACCGACCCGGCCGCAGTTCGCGCCCGACGGCGCCTCCCTCGTCGTCTGCGCCTACCACGGCGGCGGATACCACCTGTGGACCCTGCGCCCCGACGGCTCAGGGCTGCGGCAGCTCACCGACGGCCCCTGGGACGACCGCGCGCCCGCCTGGTCGCCGGACGGCACCCGGATCGCGTTCGCCTCCGAACGCGGCGGCGACTCCGTCACCGGCTCCCCGTACCGGATCTGGACCGTCGACGTCCGGACCGGGGACGTCACCCGGCTCACCGGGCGGCCCGGCCAGGACGGTCCCGGGCAGCAGGGCGAGTGGGAGGACGCGGACCCCACCTGGTCGCCCGACGGCACCCGGGTGCTCTTCGTCCGGGCCGCCGTGACCAGTACCGGCACCCTGCGTGCCGACACCGTGGCCGCCGTCGCCGCCGACGGCTCCGGGCCGGTCGCCGCCGAGCACACCGACCGGTCCGGCGCCCAGCTGATGACCCCCGCCGTCTCGCCCACCGGACGCCTCGCCTATCTCCGGACCACCGCCGCGCCCACCGCCTCCTGCACCCTGGTGGTGGACGGCGCCCCGGTCGCCGTCGCCGGTGACGTCCTGCCCGCCCCGCCCCGCTGGAGCGACGGCGGGCGGCTGCTGCTCGGCGTGGACGGCCGGTTCCGGCTGCTCGACCCGGACACCCCGGACGACCCCGAGGACATCGCGTTCACCGCCGCCCTGCCGGTCGACCGGCCCCGCTACCGGGGCAAGACGTACGACTTCGAGGGCACCGGCGCCCGCCCGGTGCGGGCGCTGCATCTGCCCGCGCTCGCGCCCGACGGCCGGACCGTGGCGTTCGCCGCGCTCAACGCGCTGTGGACGGCCGGGACACACGGCGGCCACCCGCCCCGCAAGGTCCTCCAGGTCCCCGCCACCCGCTATGTGCTGGCACCGGTCTGGACGCCCGACGGCACGGCCCTGGTCTACGCCGACGACCGCGACGGACTGTTCGCCGTGCGCCGCCGCGACCTCGCCACCGGCACCGAGACCGTGCTCGCCGACGGCGGCCGGGTCTTCCCGGCCCTCGCGCCCGACGGCACCCGGCTCGCCTGCCTCGACATGTCCGGCAACCTCGTCGTCCGCGACCTGCCCGACGGCACCGAACGTGTCCTCGCCGCCCCGCTCGGCGCGGGCGGGCTCCCCGGCCGCCCCAGCTGGTCCCCGGACGGCCGGTATGTGGCGTTCTGCGACCGCAACCGGCTCAACCGCCGCTTCCGCGAGGGCTACAACCTGATCCGGGTCGTCGACACCACCACCGGCACGGCCGCCCTCCACGCCCTCGCCCCGCACACCTCCCTCTCCGACCGCCATGACTCCGGGCCCGTCTGGTCCCCGGACGGCCGCTGGATGGCGGTGATCGCCGAGTCCGCGCTCTGGCTGCTGCCGGTCCGCCCCGACGGCAGCCCCGGCGGCGAGCCCCGCCGCCTCACCACCGAGGCCGCCGACCACCCGTCCTGGTCCGCCGACGCCCGCCTCCTCCTCTACCTCTCGGCGGGACGGCTGCGCCTGTTCGACCTCACCACCGGCAAGGCCCGTACCGTCCGTGTCCCGCTGGACTACCGCAGGCCGCGCCCCGCCGACACCGTCGTCCACGCGGGCCGCTTCTGGGACGGCACCGGCGACGAGGTCCGCGACGACATCGACCTCGTCGTCCGGGACGGACGCATCGCCGAGATCGCCCCGCACCGCGCCGGACGCGCCGCCACCCGCCGGATCGACGCGAGCGGACGGACCGTCATCCCCGGCCTGTGGGACGCCCACACCCACCCCTGGCAGTCCACCTACGGCGGCCGGCAGACCACCCTCCAGATCGCGTACGGCATCACCACCGCCGTCTCCCTCGGCGGCTTCGCCTACGAACAGGCCCGGCTGCGCGAGGCGGTCGCCGCCGGCGTGCTCACCGGCCCCCGGCTGCTCACCACCGGCGAACTCCTCGACGGGGCCCGGGTCGCCTACAGCATGGGCCGCGCCCATCGCACCCGCGAGGGCCTCCAGCGCACCCTGACCCGCGCACGGGCCCTGGACTGGGACTTCGTCAAGACCTACGTCCGCGCGCCCGGCTGGCTGATGCGGGAGGCCGCCGCCTTCGGCCACGACCAGCTCGGGGTGCGCAGCGGCAGCCATCTGTGCAGCCCCGGCGTCCAGCTCGGGCAGGACCTGACGACCCATCTCCAGGCGACCCAGCGACTGGAGTACGGCCACGCCACCTCCGCGCGGGGCAACGCCTACCAGGACGTCACCGAGATCTACTCCGGTACCGCGTTCCACCTGGTCGCCACGCCGTTCACCGCGTCGCCGCTGCTCGGCGCCGATCCGGCGCTCGCCGACGATCCCCGGGTCTCCGCGCTGATGCCGCCCTGGGACGTGGCCCTGGTCCGGCAGCAGGCCGCGGCCCCGCCGACGCCGGACCAGCTCGCCACGCTGAGCCGGGAGACCGATGTGTACCGGCGGGTCCTGGACGCGGGCGGACTGGTCGCCCTCGGCACGGACCAGCCGCTCGTCGCGGTCGGCCTCAGCCTGCACCTGGGGCTGCGCGCCCTGCACCGCGCGGGCCTCACCCCGGCCCAGGCGCTGCGTACGGCGACCCTGCTGCCCGCCCGGGTGTTCGGCGCCGACGCTGATCTGGGCAGCCTGGAGCGGGGCAAGCTGGCGGACCTGACGATCGTCGACGGCGACCCGTTCACCGACTTCGCCGCACTGGTCCGTACGGTCGCGGTGCTGCGCGGCGGGACGCTGTTCGAACAGGCCGATCTGGTAGCCGAGTTCGGGACGGCCACCGGTGCGGGCGCGCGGACCTCCACGGACTGGCTGGAGGTCAGCCACCAGATGCGCCGGGAGGGCTGCTGCGATCCCCACACCCTGACCTGAGGCCATCCGGCAGGGACCCGGGGGGAGGGCGGTCACCGTCTCCCCTCCGGTGGGTCATTCGCCGTCGCTGGACCCCGACCGGGACGAGCCCTTCGACCGGGCCTGCTTCCTGACCACCTCACCCGCCAGCAGCGTCGTCCGCGCCACCCCGCGCACCCAGCGCGGGCCGCCGCGCGAGGCCCATACGACGCAGACGCATCCGCCGACGACGAGCAGGAGCAGGCCGATCAGGACGAGGCCGGTGAGCATGGGTTTCCCCCTTCCGGGCGGGGGCTCGGTCGCGCCCCGCGGTGGTCGGCGGTCATCCTCTCAAGCGGACGGCTCCGCACCCAGCGGGAGCCCCGTGTAGTTCTCGGCCAGTTCCGCGGCGGCGTACGGCGACGACGCCACCCGGTCGAGCTGGGACACCTGGAGCCGGGTCTCGAACCCGCTCTGGCCGGGGTCGGTGTGCAGGGTCGTGGTCATGAACCAGGAGAAGTGCTCGGCCCGCCACACCCGCCGCAGACAGGTGTCGGAGTACGACTCCAGCAGCGCGGTCGAGCCGGTCTCCGTCAGCCGGGCGAAGGCGCGGGCCAGCACGATCACGTCGGCCGCCGCCAGATTCAGCCCCTTCGCACCGGTCGGCGGCACGATGTGCGCCGCGTCCCCGGCCAGGAACAGCCGCCCGTGACACATCGGCTCGGTCACCGAACTGCGCATCGGCAGCACGGACTTGGCGGTGACCGGGCCCCGCTTCAGCCGCCAGCCCGGCTGCGCGTCGATCGCGAACCGGGCGTCCAGCTCGTCCCAGATCCGGGTGTCCGGCCAGTCGGCGGGGTCCGTGCCGTTGGGCACCTGGAGGTAGAGCCGGCTCACCGTGGGCGACCGCATACTGGCCAGCGCGAAGCCGCGCCCGGTGTGCGCGTAGATCAACTCGTCGTACACGGGAGCGGCGTCCGCGAGGATGCCCAGCCAGGAGTACGGGTAGACGCGCTCGTAGGTGGTGCGGATCCGTTCGGGCAGGGCGGTGCGGGCCACTCCGTGGTAGCCGTCGCAGCCGACGACGTAGTCGCAGGTGAGGGTCTGCTCACGGCCCTCGTGGGTGTAGCGGACCAGCGGACTCCCGGTGCCGTCCACCCCCTCCACGGTGTGCACCTCGGCCTCGAACAGCAGCGGTCCGCCCTCGGCCAGATGGAGCGCGACGAGATCCTTGACGACCTCGGTCTGCGCGTACACCCAGACCCGCCGGCCGCCGGTCAGGGCGGGGAAGTCGAGCCGGTGGGCGCGCCGGTCGAAGCGCAGCTCGATGCCCTCGTGCGGGATGCCCTCCCGCTCCAGCCGGGCCCCGGCACCGGCCGCTATCAGCGCGTCCGCCGTGGCCTGCTCCAGGATGCCGGCGCGCTGCCGCTGCTCCACATAGGCCCGGTCGCGGCGCTCCAGGACGACGCTGTCGATCCCGGCGTTGTGCAGCAGACGGGCGAGCAGCAGCCCGGAGGGGCCGCCGCCGATGATCCCGACCGTGGTGTGCATGGGCTTCTCCTCGCCGCGAGGCTGGTCGTCCGGCAGTTGTTCTGTCTGGGTTCGTGGGGGAGGTGTTCGTCTGAGCGGTGTTGGTCTGAAGCGTGTTCGTCTGAAGCGTGTTCGTCTGAGGGCTGTTCGCCAAAAGGCTGTTCGCTCAAAGAGTGTTCGCTCACAGGCTGTTCGTCTGGTGAAAAATAGTTCACAATGGTCGCTATGGATGCGAGTGTGCGCCCGGCCGACGGGCCTGTCAACGGTTCCCCGGTCGTCCCGCCCCCGCCGGAGGCCGTCGCCCCCCTCCTGCGGGGGATCACCGTGCTGCGGCGGCTCACCGACGCCGACGGTCGGGCGGGCCTCGGCGACCTGGAGCGTTCCACGGGGCTCGCCCGCTCCACCGTCGACCGGATCGCCGCCACCCTCGCCCGCATGGGCTACGTCCGCCTCGACGGCCGGGACGTCGTGCTCGCCCCCCGGCTGATGGAGCTGGGCAACGCCTATCTCGCCGCCCTGCGGCTGCCCGATCTGCTCGGCGCGCACGCCGACGCCCTCGCCGACGCCCTCGACGAGTCGGTGTCCCTCGCCGTGGCCGACGGCGACGGCATCCGCTTCCTCCATCAGGCCACCCGCCGCCGCGCCCTCTCCCTCAGCTTCCGCATCGGCGATCTGCTGCCCGCCGAACGCACCGCGCCCGGCCCGCTGCTGGCCACCGGGTGGAGCGCCGAGGACTGGCACCGCTGGCGCGCCCGCCGCGCCGCCGACCCCGACGACCGGGGCTTCTCCGCCGTACCGCCCCGCCCGCACCCCACGCCCGACAGCGCGTTCGAGGCGGCGGTCGAGCGGGTCCGGAGCGCCGGTTGGGCGCTGGACGACCAGCTCATCGAGCCGGGCCTGGTCGCCCTGGCGGTGCCCGTACGCGCCCCGGACGGCGAGATCGCCTGTGTGGCCAGCGTCGTCAGCCACACCAGCCGGCACAGCGCGGACTCCCTGCGCACCACCCTGCTGCCCCGGCTGCGCACCGCCGTCACCGCCATGGAGCACGCGCTCGCCACCGCCGCGCCCCCCGAACCCCCGGACCGCCCGACCGCGCTGGCCGCCTGGACCGGCGCCTCCAAGCAGGAACTGGGCCGGGAGTTCGTGGAGTCGCTGGCCCGCGGCCTCACCGTGCTCACCGCCTTCGGCGAGGGCCGTGCCGCCCTCGGTCTCACCGCCGTCGCCGAGGCCACCGGACTGGCCCGCGCCACCGCCCGCCGCGCCCTGCTCACCCTCGACCACCTCGGCTGTGTCACCAGCCGCGACGGGGTCTTCCGGCTCACTCCCCGGGTCCTCGGCCTCGGCTTCCCGCCGTTGTCCCGGACCACCCTCACCCGGGTCGCCCGGCCCCATCTCGCCGCCCTCGCCGGACGCGTCCGGGACTCCACCGCGCTCGCCGTGCTCACCGGCGCCGAGGTCCAGTACACCGCCTGGGTCGGCACCGGCCGGATCATGGACGTCGACATCGCGGTCGGCTCCCGGCTGCCCGCGTACGCCACCTCCGCCGGGCGGGTCCTGCTCGCCGCCCTGCCGTCCGGTGAGCGCGCCGCCCGGCTCGGCCCGCCGGAGGCCCGCGACCCGCTCACCGCCCGTACGGTCACCGGCGCCGCCGATCTCGCGGCCGTCCTCGACCAGGTCGGTGCCGAGGGCTTCGCCCTGGTCGACGAGGAGTTGGAGGAGGGGCTGCGCTCCCTCGCGGTCCCGGTCCACGACCGCCACGGCATCCCGCTCGCCGCGCTCAGCGTCACCATGCACAGCAGCCGCCGCACCTCCGGCCAGTGCGTCGCCGACCTCCTCCCGGAGCTGCGCGCCACGGCCACGGCCGTCGAGTCCGATCTGCACATCGCGTCCCGGTTCGCGAGAGTGCCCCTGATGTGAGCCGACCTCATGGGACGCCCGCTTCGGACACCTGTGCGTCAGCTCATCCCCGCCCGCCCAACTTCCCGGTGAATCCCGCCGATTGCGGCATTTCCTCCCTCTAGCATCGAAGCCGGATGAAGGGATCGGGAATGGCACATGAACACGGTGAGAAGTCCCCGAGCGTCTGGGCGCGCCGGGCGATCGACCTGCTGCTGGCGGACCGCGCCTGCGAACCGCCCACGCCCCTGGACCGCGTCCCGCTGCCGGGACGGCCGGGCGCGCGGGTCTGGCTGAAGGACGAGTCGCGCCGCCCCAGCGGCACCGCCGAGCACGGGCCCGCCCGGGATCTGCTGCTGGACGCCCTCCGTGAGGGCCGGATCGACCGGGACACCCCGCTCTTCGACACCGCGGGCGGCGGTATGGCCCTCGCCCAGGCGTACTTCGCCCGGCTGCTCGGCCTCGACTGCACCGCCGTCCTCCCGGCGCCACCCGGCCCCGCCGAGGCGCGGGCGATCACCCGGCGGGGCGGGCGCTGCCGTACCGCCGCGTCCCCGCTCGCCGCGCGGGAGCTGGCGGAGCGGGTGGGCGGGCACTTCCTGGACCACCGGCACCGGCTGCCCGACGCGCTCGACTGGTCCGGCCCCCACAGCCTCGGCGCGGAGATCCTCGCCGAGGTGCCGTCGGTGGCGTGGATCGTGATGCCGGACGGCGACACCACGACCGGTGTCGGACGTCATCTGCGGCAGTCGTGCCGTCCCGGCGGCGCGGGGCCGGGCGCCCGGCTCGCCGTGGTGGAACGGCCGGGCGCCGGTGCGCGGACCGCCGGGGAGGTCGCCGATCTCACGCTCCCGCCCGCCGCCGCCGGGCTGGAGGGCGCGCGCCGGGTCCTGGACCACGCGGGCACGGACGGGCCGGTCGTCGTCGTCCTCGCGGGGTGAGCCGCGTATGCCGTATACGCCGGAGAGGCGGAGACGGAGTCTGACCGCGCCCGTCCCCGTCGTCAGTCGGACCCCGCCAACGCCCGGCGATGCGCGGCGACCCGTTCGCGGGTGGCGCAGCGCCGGGAGCAGTAGCGGCGGTCCGGCCCGCTGCCGTGGGCGATGAACACATCGGTGCAGGACGGCGAGGCGCAGACCCGGCCCGGCAGCCGCTGGTGGTCCCAGAGCAGCACGGTCAGCGCCAGACAGGACGACGCCAGCAGCCAGGCGCCGAACGGCCCGTCGTCGTCCCGGTCGAGATGCGGATGCCAGGGAGTGGCCCCGCCGTGCGCGGTCAGCCGCAGCGGGCCGGTGTGCTCCCGCAGCAGCCGGTTCAGCACGGCGGCCCCCTCGTCCACGTCCCGTGCCGCGAACACCTCCCGCAGCAGTGCGGCGGCCGACCGCATCTCCTCGACGTCCGCCGGGGTCGGCGTCGACGGCACGTCCTCGCCGTGGTCGCGCAGCACGGCGGCCACCGCGTCCGGCGACGGCGGGTCGACGGAGAGGACGTTGAGCAGGGCGGCGGTGCGGCGGGCCATGGCCAGCACGGAGTGCCGGGTGGACCAGTCGGCGTCCCGGATGTTCCCGGTACTCACGGCGTTCTCGGCGTTCTCGGCGTTCTCGGCGTTCTCGGCGGGGGAGGGCACTCCGCGAATGTAACGCATATTGCGCATGATTCCGTTACTTCCGTAGCGTCCCGGCCATGAGATCGCGTCACGCCCTCGGGGGCTATCTGGTGGGTGCGGTGACCGCCAGGACGGGGGACGAGATGTCCGGCCCGGCGCTGCTGCTCGCCGGGTACGCCGTGACCGGGTCCACGGCCCTGGCGTCGCTGCTGCTCGCCGGGAGCACCGTCGCGGCGGCCGTCGGCGGCCCCGTCCTGGGCGCCCTGCTCGACCGGACCACCCGGCCGGGCCGACTGCTCGGCCACGCCCTCGCCCTGTACGGCACCGGACTGCTGCTCGTCCTCGCCGCGCTCGGGCGGCTGCCCCTGGCGGCCGTCGTACCGCTGGCCGTCGCCGCCGGGCTGTTCGGGCCCGCCCTGTCCGGTGGCTGGACGGCCCAACTGCCCCGGGTCGCCCCGGGCACGGCCCTCGTCCGGGCCAACGCCCTGGACGCGATGACCTTCGGCACGGCCGCGCTGGCGGGCCCGGCCCTCGCCGGGCTGACCGCCGGGGCACTGGGCGCACCGGCGGCGGTGGTGCTCGCGGCGGCCCTGATCGCGGCGGCGGCACCGGTGGCATGGCGGCTCCCGGCACGGACCGCCCCCCGGAACGGCCCCGTCTCCCCGCTGACCGCCGACCTCCTCGCCGGAGCCCGCCAGGTGCGGCGCAGCCCCTCGCTCGCCCGCGCCACCTTCGCCTCCGTCGTCTGCTGCGCCGCGCAGGGCATGTTCACCGCCTGTGTCCCGCTGTTCGGGGAGCGGGCGTTCGGCGGCGCCGGACAGGGCGCCTTCCTGCTGGTCTGCGCGGCGGTGGCCGCGCTCGCCGCCAACGCGGTCCTCGCCCGCGTACGGATCGCCGCCGGGCCCGACGCCCTGGTCCGGGCCGGTGCCCTGGTCCAGGCGCTCGCTCTCGCCCTGGCCGCGGGCGGTCACCCGGCGCTGCTGATCGCCGCCGCCGTGCTGGCCGGTATCGGCGAAGGACCCCAACTGACCGCGCTGTTCGCGATACGGCACCGGGAGGCGCCGGAACGGCTGCGCGCGCAGGTCTTCACCACCGGCGCCAGCCTCAAACTCACCGGGTTCGCCGTGGGCGCCGCCGTCGCCGGGACGACGGCCGGCCACTCCCTGGAGCTGACCCTGCTGCTGGCGTCCGCCGTGGCGCTGCTGGGCGCTCCCGCGTACGGCCGGGCGACGACCCCAGGACGTGGGGCGGACGTCCGGCCCGGCGGGTAGGAGCACGCCTCACTCCGTCAGACCACCGGCCCGGCGCGCAGCACAGGACCCCTCACTCCGTCACGATCCGCTCCACCGCCGCCGTCACCAGCCGCTCCCGCTCCGCCGGTGACAGCACGTCCGGCAGGGTGAGCTGCTCCACGATCAGCCAGTTCAGGGCGAGATAGAGAAGCTGGACGGCGGTGGCGTCGCCGGGCAGGCCCGACCCCAGGTGGTAGGTGACATTGGCGTCGAGATCGGCGCGCACCCGCTCGGTGAGGATCTTGCGCAGCTCTGGGCGCCGGGTGGCCTCCAGACGCAGTTCCAGCAGGGCGAGATAGCCGCTGCGGAACCCGCTGACCCGCCCGACCAGCTCCCGCATCAGCCCGGCGTACGCCACTCGGTCCCGGCCCGCGGCGCGCTGCCGGGCGATGGTCTCGTCGTCCGGCACGAGCCGCTCGTAGACCCGGGCCCCCGCCTGGGTGAGCAACTCGTCCCGGTTGGCGAAGTAGTTGGACGCGGTGCCCGGCGGCACCCCCGCCTCGGTGTCCACCGAGCGGAAGGTCAGCCCCCGGGCGCCTTCCTGGGCCAGTACCTCGATCGCGGCGTCGACGAGGGCGGCTCGTCGCTGCGGGTTGCTGCGCACCATGCGGGTACTCCGGTCTTCGCGCGGTCGCCCGGCGCGGGGCCCCGACGACGGCTGATCCACCGTGATCCACCCATGCGGATCACTACAGGCAGAGTACTGCGGATGTAGCCCTCCGCGCCCCGAACGCCCTCCGTGCCCCGCACGCCCTCCGCGCACCCCGCGTCGACCTCCCGCGCCCCGACCTCCCGTCTCAGGGGCGTGACGTGAGGTACCCGCCCATCGTGCGGAAGTAGTCGCCCGCCGCGTACTCCGTGCCGTCGTCCGTACGGACCCGCCGGACCAGCAGCCCCCGGCAGCGGCCCGCGTACGCGTCGGCGCCCGCCACGATCACCACGCCGTCGCCCTCGCGGATGAAGATCCGGCCCGGGGTGCCGCCGTACCGGCCCTCGGAGACCGCCGCCGACACGATCCGCAGCCGCTGTCCCTTGTGGAAGGCGTACGCGTTCGGGTACGGGTCGGACTGGGCGCGCACCAGGCGCTCCAGGCGTTCGGCGGGCCAGGTCCAGTCGATCCGGCTGTCCTCCGCGGACCGCTTGTGGAAGAAGCTCGCCTTGGAGCGGTCCTGGGGCAGCCAGCGCCCGGTGTCCTGGCCGGTGGCGATCAGGTCGAGGGACTCGCGGACCAGCGGGGCGATCAGATCGACCGTCCGGTGGAACAGATCGGTCGCGGTGTCCGCCGGTCCGACCGGCACGGACCGCTGGCTCAGGATGTCCCCGGCGTCGAGTTCGCCGTTCATCCTGTGTGCGGTCACCCCGACCCGGTCCTCGCCGTTGATCAGCGCCCAGATCAGCGGGGAGAACCCGGCGTAGGACGGCAGCAGCGAGTCATGGACGTTCAGGGTGCCGTGCGGCGGGAGGGCGAAGACCTCCTCGGGCAGATGGGTGCGCCAGTTGTTGGCGACGATGATGTCCGGCCGGGCCTCCCGCAGCGCGTCGAGGAGTTCCGGGTCGTCGGGGCGGTTGCGCAGCAGGACCGGGATGCCGTGCTTCTCGGCGAGTTCGGCGACCGAGTCGTCCCAGATCTTCTCGTAGGCGTGTTCGCTCCTGGGGTGGGTGACGACGAGGACGGTCTCGTGGTCGGAGTCCAGCAGGGCCTGGAGCGTGCGATGGCCCCAGGTCTGGTACCCGAACATGGCGACACGCATGACGTGTTCTCCCCTCCGGCGCGACAGTGCCGACCCGGCACTGCAAGGTAAGGCTTACCTTAGCCATAACCGGGCGCCGGAGGGGAGGCCGCCCCAAGTCCCCGCCCGTGCCACACGACTACGGCCCGTACGTGAACCGCCCGTCCGTCATCGTCGCGTGCACCGGCATCGCGCGCAGCGTCGCCGCGTCCGCCTTCAGCGGGTCCACGTCCACCACCACCAGGTCCGCCATGTCCCCCACGGCGAGCGCCGCCCGCCCCCGGGCCGACGCCGTGAGCGCGTCCCGGACCGGCACGCACTGCTCCGGATGCCAGGCGGGACGCCCGTCGGCCGTGCGGTACACCGCCGCCGCGATCCCGGCCCACGGGTCCAGCGGCGACACCGGGGCGTCCGAGCCGAACTCCAGCTGGGCGCCCGCCGCGAGCAGATCGCCGTACGCGAAGGCACGTGCGGTGCGCCCCGCCCAGTGCCGGTCGGCGACGTCCCGGTCGTCCGGCGCGTGCGCGGGCTGCACCCCCGCCGTCACCCCCAGCGCCGCGAACCGCGCCACGTCCGCCGCCGTCAGCAGTTGCGCGTGCTCGATCCGGCCGGGGCAGCCGACCTCAGCGAACGCGTCCAGCGCCCGGGTGTTGGCCCGGTCGCCGATCGCGTGCACGGCGGGCGTGATCCCGTGCTCGGCGGCCCGCCGCATCAGCCGCACGAGTTCGTCGTACGGCGTCTCCTCCACCCCGTACGCCCCGGCCGTCCCCTCCCGGCCCGGGTACGGGTCGCAGCACAGGGCGGTACGGGTGTTCAGGGAGCCGTCGGTGAACAGCTTCAGCGGGCCGAGCCGGACCGGTCCGGCGGTGCCGGGCAGCCGGTCGCCGGTGCGCAGCCCGCGCGCCAGGACCTCGTCCAGGTACGCCGGATAGACCGCCGTGTCCACCCGGACCGCCGGGCGATGGACGGCCGCGCGCCGGGTCCAGTCGGTGACGTTGTCGGCGATGTGGAAGTCGACGACCCCGCTCACCCCGCGCGCGGCGGCGGCCTCGCACGCCTCGGCGATCCACCGGTCCAGCACCTCGTCGGCCACCTCGGGCAGCGCCGACACCGCCTCGAAGGCGTCCCCCTCCCGCAGCAGCCCCGTCGGATGCCCGGCCCGCCCGACCAGCGCGAGGCCCGCCGAGTTGAACCAGGCGGCGTGCAGATCCCCGCTGACCAGCGCCACCGCCCGGTCCGGACACACCGCGTCCAGCAGCGACTTGTGCGGCACGTCCGGCCACAGTCCGTCCCGGAAGCCGTACCCGACCACCGGGTCGGCCCCTGACCTCGCCGCCCGCTCCCGCACCGCGTCGGCCACCTCCCGCGCGGACCCGGCGCCCGCCAGGTCCAGCCGGTGCCGCACACTCGCCCACTGCGCCAGATGCACATGCGCGTCCCACAGCCCCGGCAGCACGGTCCGCCCGTCGAGGTCCCGAACGGGGCCGCCGTCGCCGGTGATGTCCGGGCCGAGCGCGGTGATCCGGCCGTCCGCGATCCGCAGCGCGCCCAGCGGACCGCCGGGGCCCAGCCGGGCCTGCGTGAGGGTGAGGGAAGGCGTCAACGGGGGCTCCAGGAAGGGTGGTGGGGAGGGACGGGGGCGTGGAGGTCAGCCGAGCGCGCGGTCCAGATTGAACGCGGCGCTGATCAGCGCGAAGTGGGTGAACGCCTGCGGGAAGTTGCCCTGCTGCTCGCCGGTGTGGCTGATCTCCTCCGCGTACAGGCCGAGGTGGTTGGCGTAGGTCAGCATCTTCTCGAAGGCGAGCCGGGCCTCGTCCACCCGTCCGGCGTGCACCAGCGCCTCCACGTACCAGAACGAGCAGATGGAGAACGTGCCCTCGTCGCCGCGGAGTCCGTCGGGGCTGGCCACCGGGTCGTAGCGGTAGACCAGGGAGTCGGAGACCAGGTCGTGGCCGAGCGCGTCCAGCGTGGAGAGCCACTTGGGGTCGGTGGGGGCGATGAACTTGGCCAGCGGCATCATCAGCACGGACGCGTCCAGCACCTCCCCGCCCTCGTACTGCACGAACGCCTGTCGCCGCTCCGACCAGCCATGGGTCATGATCCGCCGGTAGATGGTGTCCCGGACCTGCTGCCAGCGGGCGTGATCGGCGGGCAGCCCCCGCTTGGTGGCCATCCGGATGGCCCGCTCGATCGCCACCCAGCACATCAGCCGGGAGTACAGGAAGTTCTTGCGTCCGCCCCGGGTCTCCCAGATGCCCTCGTCGGGCTGGTCCCAGTGCGCGCACACCCAGTCCACCAGCGCGCACACGTCGTCCCACTGGGCGCTGGAGATCGGCGTGGCCCACTTGTCGTAGAGGTAGATCGAGTCGATCAGCGCCCCGTAGATGTCAAGCTGGAGCTGGTCGGCGGCGGCGTTGCCGATCCGGACCGGCGCCGAGCCGAGGTGGCCCGACAGATGGCCGAGTTCCCGCTCGGGCAGCTCGGTGCGGCCGTCGATGCCGTACAGGATCTGGAGCGGTCCCGAGGTGCGGCCGTCGCCGGGGGTGATGTGCCGGGTGACGAACTCCATGAACGCCCCGGCCTCGTCCGCGAAGCCCAGCCGCAGCAGCGCGTACACGGCGAACGCGGCGTCGCGCACCCATACATAGCGGTAGTCCCAGTTGCGCTCGCCGCCGATCTGCTCGGGCAGGCTGGTGGTGGGGGCGGCGACGATCGCGCCGGTCGGGGCGTAGGTGAGCAGCTTCAGGGTGAGCGCCGAGCGGTGCACCATCTCCCGCCAGCGGCCCCGGTACCTCGACTGCGACAGCCAGCGCCGCCAGTAGGCGACGGTCGTCTCGAACTGCGCCGCGGCCTCGCTGCCCGCGCAGTGCCGGGGCGGCAGCCCCGCGCCGAGCTGGTCCAGCGCCAGTACCGCCGACTCGCCCTCGGAGAGCTTGAACTCGGCGCGCACATCGGCGCCGTCCGCCTCCAGCGGGACCGTGGAGGTGAGCGCCAGCGACAGCGGCTCACAGGCGAAGACCGCCGTGCCGTCCTCCATCCGCAGGGTGTGCGGGCGGGAGCCGTAGTCGAAGCGCGGGGCGACCAGGGCGCGGAAGGCGACCGTGCCCCGGACGCAGAGCACCCGCCGGATCAGCCGGTGCCGGTCGGCGTCCGCCGCGGGGCCGCCGACCGGCATGAAGTCCTGCACCTCGCCGACCCCGTCCTCGGAGAAGAACCGGGTGATCAGCACATTGGTGTCGGGGAAGTAGAACTGCTTGGTACGGGCCGTGCCAAGCGCCGTCAGCTCGAAGCAGCCGCCGCGCTCCTCGTCCAGGATCGCCGCGAAGACGCTCGGCGCGTCGAAGGAGGGGCAGCAGTACCAGTCGATGGTGCCGTCCGTGCCGACCAGGGCGACACTGCGCAGATCGCCGATCAGCCCGTGCTCGGAGATGGGCACATAGCGGGAGCCGGGGGCGTCGGGGGAGGTGGGGGTCTCGGCGCCGCCGTTCCCCTGGCCTCCGGCCGGACCGCTGGACGGCGTCCCGCTCGCTGTACCGGCCATCGCAGCCTCCCTCGGCGGGTAGCGGAGCACCGCTCCGGCACAGGGCGGGGAACGGCTGTTCCAGCTTAGGCCCTGAGGGGAGATACGGACCGGTCGGACTTGGGTCCTGAGGGGGTACGGGTCGATCGGGGGGCGGGGTCATGACGGGGGACGGGGCGGTCAGGGGCGGGCCCTGAGGGGTACGGGGCGGTCAGGCGTCGACCGTCAGGGGTACGGGTCGGTCGGGGCTTGGGTCCCTCAGGGGTACGGGCTGGTCGGGGCTCGGGTCCAGAGGGGGTACGGGGCGGTCAGGCTCGGCCCTGGAAGGGGTCCGGCTGGTCAGACCGCGATCACCGCCACCCCGGCGTCCTCGAACCGCCGTACCGTCCCGTCGTCCACCGCCGTGTCCGTGACCAGTGTGTCCACCGACTCCGCCGGGCAGATCCGGGCGAACGCCCGGCGGCCCAGCTTGCTGGAGTCGGCGGCCACCACCACCCGCTCGGCCCGCTCGCACAGCAGCCGGTTCACCGCCGCCTCCGCCTCGTCGTGCGCCGCCGCCCCGTGCGTCACGTCGAAGGCGACCACGCCGAGCACCGCCACATCCAGCGTCACCTGCGCCAGCACCCCGTCGGTCAGCGGCCCGATCAGCTCGTACGACTGGGCGCGTGCCACCCCGCCGGTCACCACGATCTTGAACTGTGGGCGGACGGCCAGCTCATTGGCGATGTTCAGCGCGTTGGTGACCACCGTGAGCGCCGGAGTGGCGGAGGTGAGATCGCCGCGCACCGCCAGCGCGCGGGCCACCTCCGTGGTGGTGGTGCCGCCGGTCAGGCCCACCGCCTCGCCGGGCGCGACCAGTTCCGCCACCGCCTTGGCGATCCGCTGCTTCTCCGGGGCGCGCCGGGCGGTCTTGTACCGCAGCGGCAACTCGTAGGAGACCCCGTGCACCACCGCGCCGCCCCGGGTGCGCACCAGCATCTGCTGCTCGGCGAGCTGATCGAAGTCACGGCGGATGGTGGCGGCCGACACCTCCAGCGCGGCGGCGGCCTCCTCGACGTCCAGTCGGCCGCGTTCGACCAGGAGTTCCAGCAGCGCCTTCCAGCGGGCGTCGCGTGACATCCGCACCTCCCACCACGCATGTACCGATCTTTCGGCGACCCTAGCGCAGTCGCCGGGAACCAACCTCCCGGAATGCTTGATGATGCTTGAAAGCGCACGCTATCTTGCAAGAACAAGCATCTTCGGTTCTTGGTCGGTATACGCCGGTACGCCGGTACGGCATCAGGAGGAGTTCGGGCATGACGCATGTCGAGGACGAGCTGAGCAGCCAGCCGGAGTGCTGGCAGCGCGCCGTGGAACTGGCCCCCGCCCACCGCGCCGCCCTCCCGGCGCCCGGCGAACGGGTCGCGGTGGTCGGCTGCGGCACCTCCTACTTCATGGCCCAGGCGGTCGCCGCCCTGCGCGAGAGCACCGGCGCGGGCGAGACCGACGCCTTCGCCGCCTCCGAGTTCCCCACCGGACGCGCCTACGACCGGGTCGTCGCCCTCACCCGCTCCGGCACCACCACCGAGGTCCTCGACCTGCTCGCCGCCCTGCGCGGCCGGACCCGCACCACCGCCGTCACCGCCGACCCCGCCACGCCCGTCATGGCCACCGCCGACGACCTGGTCGTGCTGGACTTCGCCGACGAACGCTCGGTCGTGCAGACCCGGTTCGCCACCACCGCCCTCACCCTGCTCCGCGCCCACCTCGGCGCCCACCCCGCCCAGGCCGTCGCCGACGCCCGCACCGCCCTCACCGACCCCCTGCCCGAAGGGCTCGTGGACTGCGACCAGTTCACCTTCCTCGGCCGTGGCTGGACCGTCGGCCTCGCCCAGGAGGCCGCCCTCAAGATGCGCGAGGCGTCCCTGTCCTGGACGGAGGCGTACCCGGCGATGGAGTACCGCCACGGTCCCATCAGCATCACCGCCGAGAACCGCGCCACCTGGATGTTCGGCGCGGCGCCGGACGGACTCGCCGACCAGGTCCGGGCCACCGGCGGACACTGGGTGCCGGGCGACCGCCTCGACCCGCTCGCCGAACTGGTCCGCGCCCAGCGGCTGGCCGTCGCCGTGGCCGCCGCGCGCGGTCTTGACCCGGACAGCCCACGCCACCTGACCCGCTCGGTGATCCTCGGTACGTCCTGACCGTCCGGCGATCCTCGGTATCTGCTGACCGTCCGGTGATCCTCGGTACCTGCTGACCGCGCCCGGTCACCCGGGAGGTGGGCGACAGGCCGATCGCCCACCTCCCGCTCCTCCCCCCCTCACCCCGCCGCCCGGAAGGGACCCCGCCGTGCCCCTGACCACCACCGGTGACCTCGTCGCCCGGTCCGCCGCCGCCCGCGGTGCCGTCGGCGCCTTCAACGTCATCACCCTGGAGCATGTCGAGGCCGTGATCTCCGGCGCCGAGCTGGCCGACCGGCCCGTCGTGCTCCAGGTCAGCGAGAACGCCGTCGCGTTCCGCTACGGCCGGCTGCTGCCGCTGGCCCGCGCCGCCGTCGCCGCCGCCGAGCGGGCCGCCGTCCCCGTCGCCCTGCATCTCGATCATGTGGTCAGCGACCGGCTGCTGCGCCAGGCGCCGGACGCGGGCTTCTCCTCGGTGATGTACGACGCCTCACGGCTGCCCTACGGCGAGAACCTCGCCGCCACCCGGGCCGCCGCCGACTGGGCGCACGCCCAGGGGCTGTGGGTGGAGGCCGAACTGGGCCAGGTCGGCGGCAAGCACGGCGCCCCGGCGCTGGACGCCCACGCGCCGGGCGCCCGGACCGACCCCCGCGAGGCGCGGGCCTTCGTCGCGGACAGCGGGGTGGACGCGCTCGCGGTCGCCGTAGGCACCACGCACGCCATGACCGAGCGCACCGCCGCCCTCGACCACGCCCTGCTGAAGTCGCTGGCCGCCGCTCTCGACGTACCGCTGGTGCTGCACGGCTCCTCCGGCGTCCCGGACGCGGAACTCACCGCCGCCGTCGCGGGCGGCATCAGCAAGGTCAACGTGGGCACGGCCCTCAACGCCGCGATGACGGCCGCGATCCGTGAGTACCTCGCCGCCCATCCACGGGCCGTCGACTCCCGCACCTACCTGGCGGTGGGCCGGGAGGCGATGGTGCGGACGGTGGCGGCGATCCTCGGAGTCCTGGACCCTGGGGCGTCGGGAGGAGACGGGACCGCCTGAAGACCTGGTGGCGACCGGTGTCCCACGGCTCCCGACGGGACGCCCGCGAGCGGCCGGTACGCCACGGCCACCGGCGTGGGGCCGGAGGCGGCCGGTATGCCACGGCCACCGGCGTGGGGCCGCACGCGGCCGGTACGTCACGGCCACCGGCGTGGGGCCGCACGCGGCCGGTACGCCACCGCTATCGCCGTACCGCCCGCAGCACCACGAACTTCGGGTCGCTCGCCACCACCGCGCTGTTGCCGAACACCCGCTTCAGCTTCGTGTGGTACCCGAGATGGCGGTTGCCCACCACATACAGCGCCCCGCCCGGCCGCAGCACCCGCCGCGCCCCGGTGAACATCCGCCACGCCGTGGCGTCGGTGGTCGCCTGGTGGGTGTGGAACGGCGGATTGTTCAGCACCAGGTCCGCGCTCTCGGAGGCCACCCCCGCGACCCCGTCCCCGACCCGGAACTCGGCGTGCCCCGGCACCCCGTTCGCCTTGTACGTGGCCTCCGCCGACGCCACCGCCTGGTACGACTCGTCCACGAACAGCACCTCGGCGTCCGGGTTCGCCAGCGCCACCGACGTACCGACCACGCCGTTGCCGCAGCCCAGGTCCACCACCCGGCGGACCCCCCGGGTGTCCGGGAGGTGCGCGAGGAGGAAGCGGGTGCCGATGTCCAGCCGCTCGGCGCAGAAGACCCCCGCGTGGTTGACCACCGTGCGCCCCGACGCCGGGCCGATCCCGTCCGGAAGGGCGTACCGGTGCGGCCATGGATTGCGGGGCCGGGCCCGGTCCGGCTCCGGTGTGCAGAAGATCAGCCGGGCCTTCTGCTCGGCGAGCGAGGTGCGGGTCGGCCCGAGCACCCGCTCGAACAGCCTGAGCGTCGAGGTGTGGATCTCCTTGACCATCCCGGCGCCGATCACCACCGACTCCCCGTGCAGCGCGGGCGCCAGCCGCAGCAGCAGGTCCTCCAGCAGCGCCAGGCTCTTCGGCACCCGCACCAGCAGTACGTCGATCCGGTCCGGCGGCGGGTCCTGCGTGGTCAGCAGCCGGACCGTGCCCGGCCGGACCCCGGCGCGGGCGAGATTGGCCCGGGTCGCCTCCTGCGCCAGGAACGAGTCCGTGATCTGGGTCGGCCCGTGCGCCGCGAGCGCGCCGACCAGCGCGCCCCAGCGGTCACCGGCCACCACCACCTGACCCGTCAACGGGGTCTCGCGCGCCGCCAGCTCGCGCAGCAGATACGCGTCGGCGGCGTCCCAGGCACGCAGCCGGTCACGCGGGTCCTCGGGGAAGCGCGACAGCGCGAACGTCCCCCACGGCGTTGTCATACGGTCGTCCATCGCCGCCAAGGCTAGCGGAACCGCAGCTCAGGCCCGGTGGGGGAGGGAGCCCGCCGGATCACCCCCGACGGCGCCACCCTGACCGGTCGCCGGAACACCACCCCGCGCGCCGGAGGTCGGCCGCAACCCATCGGCCGGTCGGCGGATCATGGGAGACTCGCTCTCATGAGCGGCACAGCGCACCCCCGGCGGCCGGGGGAAGGGCCCACGTCGAGAACGCGGCTGGACCGGGGGCGCGGCGCTCTCGGCCCCGCGCTGGAGCTGGTGCACACCGGACGGGCGCCCACCCGCGCGGTGCTCACCGCCGAACTCGGCGTCACCCGCGCCACCGCCGGTGCCGTCGCCGCCGAGCTGGAGGCGCTCGGCCTGATCCGGGTCGACGCCCGTCCGACGGCCGCCGCCGGTTCCCAGGGCCGCCCCTCGCACCGCCTCGAACTCGCCGAGGACGGCCCGGTGGCGCTCGCCGCCCAGGTGCACGCCGACGGGTTCCGGGCCGCGCTGGTCGGTCTCGGCGGCCGGATGATCGCCACCGCTCCGGGCTGCGAGGCCGTCGACGCCGACCCGGCGAAAGTGCTCGGCTCGGTCGTCGAGGCGGGCGCCGCGCTGCTGCGTGAGACGGGGCGGCGCTGCGTGGGCGCCGGGCTCGCCGTGCCGTCCGCCGTCGCCGAACCCGAGGGACTCGCCCTCAACCCGCTGCATCTGGCCTGGCCCGCCGGGTCGCCGGTGCGGGAGATCTTCGCCGAACAGGTACGGGCCGCCGGGATCACCGGGCCCGCGTTCGCCGCCAACGACGTCAATCTCGCCGCCCTCGCCGAGCACCGGCACGGCGCCGGGCGCGGCGCGCGCGACCTGCTGTGCGTGGCCACCGGACACCGGGGGGTCGGCGGCGCCCTGGTGCTGGACGGGCGGCTGCACACCGGCAGCGCGGGCCTGGCCCTCGAAGTCGGCCATCTCACCGTGAACCCCGCGGGCCGCCCCTGTCACTGCGGCAGCCGGGGCTGCCTGGACGTGGAGGCCGACCCGCTGGCCTTCCTCACCGCCGCTGGCCGTACGCCGGGCCCCGTGGTGTCCCTGCTCCAGCAGGCCAACGAGGCGATCCGCGACGAGCCCGCCGATCCCGGTGTCCGGCACGCCGTCGAGACCCTCGTCGACCGGCTCGGCTTCGGTCTCGCCGGACTGGTCAACATCCTCAACCCGGACCGGATCATCCTCGGCGGACTCCACCGCACCCTGCTGCGCGCCGCCCCGGACCGGCTCCGCGCGGTGGTGGCCGACCGCAGCCTGTGGGGCCGCAGCGGGGTCGTCCCGATCCTGCCCTGCACCCTGGACCACAACAGCCTGGTCGGCGCCGCCGAACTGGCCTGGCAGCCGGTGCTGGACGATCCCCTGACGGCACTGGCGACCGCCGCCTGATCGCGTCCGCGAGCAGACGGGGACGCACACTCACGCGGGCGTGCCGCAACGCCGCCGTTGCGGGCGCGTGTCCTGGGACCGCGGTCGCGGGGCGCGTGTCGTAGGGCCGTCGTTGCGGGGCGCGTGTCCTGGGACCGTCGTTGCGGGGCGCGTGTCCTAGGACCGTCGTCGCGGGGCGCGTGTCCTGGCGCCGCCGTCGCACGCTGCGTGTCGTAGGGCCGTGGTCGCGGGGCGAATGTCGTAGGGGCCGTCGTCGAGGACGCGTGTCCTGTGCCGCCGTCGCGGGTGCGTGCCACGGCGCTGCCACCTCGCAGTGGCTCCGCGTCGCCGCCCGCGTCCCGCTGCCTGAGCCCGCACGCCTGGCGCCACCTGCGCGAACGACCCGCGCCACCCGCGCGAACACCCCCGCCCGACCCCCCGGGAAGCAGCCCTCCCTCCCGCCCGTACTCCCCGGGACGTACCCGCACGGCCGCTGACCGTACGACGCCCCGGTGCCCCCTCCGGAGCGAGGCTCAAGGCATCGGGGCCGGTCCATGGACACCGGCCCGACCGACCTTGGGAGATGACGACGATGCAGACCCTCGCAGCCTGGGGCGGCGGCGGACCCGGCCCCTGGATACTCCTGTTCCCGCTGATCTGGGCGGCCGTGGTGATCGGCGTCGTCGGGGTGGCACGGCGCACCGGCCGGTGGGGGCGGCGCGGCGGGCCCGGACCGTACGGGCGTCATGACACCCGGCCCGCCGGTGACTCCCCGATCGCCGTCCTGGGCCGCCGTTTCGCCTCCGGCGAGATCGACGAGGACGAGTACTGGCGGCGGCTGTCCGTGCTGGACGAGCAGTTCGGCCGGACGAGCGGCAAGGGCGGCCTGTGATGACGACCCCGGCCGACCGGCCCGCTCCGGTCACCGCCGCCGCCCGTGTCGTGGACGCCGTGAAGGTGTACGGGCGCGGTGACACCGAGGTGCGGGCCCTCGACGGGGTGACCGTCGCCTTCCCGGCCGGACGGTTCACCGCGATCATGGGGCCCTCGGGCTCGGGCAAGTCCACGCTGATGCACTGCGCGGCCGGACTCGACACGCTCGGCTCGGGCACCGCCTGGATCGGCGGGACCGAGCTGGGCACCCTGGACGACCGCCGTCTGACCCTGCTGCGCCGGGACCGTGTCGGCTTCGTGTTCCAGGCGTTCAACCTGGTGCCCACGCTCACCGTCGCCGAGAACATCACCCTGCCGCTGGACCTCGCGGGCCGCCGCGGCGACCCGGAGTGGACCGACGCCCTGATCGACGTCGTCGGACTGCGCGACCGGCTCGCCCACCGGCCCGCGGAACTCTCCGGCGGACAGCAGCAACGGGTCGCGGTGGCACGGGCGTTCGCCGCCCGCCCGGACGTCGTCTTCGCCGACGAGCCCACCGGCAACCTCGACTCCCGCTCCGGCGAGGAGGTCCTCGGCCTGCTCGGCCGCGCGGTGCGCACCATGGGCCGTACGGTCGTCATGGTCACCCACGACCCGGTCGCCGCCGCCCACGCCGACGAGGTGGTCTTCCTCGCCGACGGACGTCTCGTCGACCGGATGCCGGCCCCGAGCACCGACAAGGTCCTCGACCGGATGGCCGCGTTCGAGGTGCGCTCATGAACGCCTCCCTGCGGCTCGGTCTGGCCTCCCTGCGCGCCCACCGGCGGCGCTTCGCGGGGACCTTCCTCGCCGTCTTCCTCGGGGTGTCCTTCCTCGCCGGGACCCTCGTCATGGGCGACACGCTCAGAGCGAGCTTCGACACCCTCTTCACCACCGCCACCAGCGGCACGGACGCGGTGGTGCGCGGCGCCGACGCCCTCACCACCCCGGACGACTCCCAGGGCGTACGGCGGCCCGTGCCGGCCGCGCTGGCGGCGACCGTGGCCCGGGTGCCGGGCGTGGCGGCGGCCGTGCCCAGCGTCGAGGGCGCGGGCCAGCTCCTCGGCTCCGACGGCCGTCCCGTCGGCGGGAACGGACCCCCGACCCTGGCCGGGAACTGGATCACCGACCCCGCTCTCAACCCCTACCGGCTGACCGGGGGACGCGCCCCGGAGCGGTCCGGCGAGGTCGTCGTCAACGAGGGCACCGCCGCACGCGGCGGCCTGCGGATCGGCGACCGGACCGTGCTGCGCACCCCCGAGCCGGTCGAGGTCACCGTCGTGGGACTCGCCTCCTTCGCCGGAGCGGACGGCATGGCCCGGACCACCTACACCGGGATGACCCTCGCCGACGCCCAGCGGTATCTCACCGCACGGCCCGGCGAGGCGACCGGCATCCGGGTCCGGGCGGCGGCCGGGGTCGGCCAGGACACGCTGGTGCGACGGCTGGCGGCGGTGCTGCCGTCCGGCACCGAGGCCGTCACCGGTCAGCGGCTGGCCGAGGAGAACACCGAGCAGGTCTCCGGCCAGTTCCTCGGCGTCTTCACCACGTTCCTGCTGGTGTTCTCCGGGGTGGCGCTGCTGGTCGCGACCTTCTCCATCCACAACACCCTGGCGATCGTGGTCGCCCAGCGCACCCGTGAGAACGCCCTGCTGCGGGCGCTCGGCGCGGCCCGCCGCCAGATCACCGTGATGACGCTGGCCGAGGCCACCGCCGTCGCCGTCACCGCGTCCCTCGCCGGGCTCGCGGGCGGCGTCGGGGTCGCGGCCGGACTCCAGGCGCTGTTCCCGGCGGTCGGTTTCCCGTTCCCCGAGGGCACGCTGGTGATCGGCGCGCTGTCGCTCGCCCTGCCCCTGGCCGTCGGTGTCGTGGTCTGTGTGGGCTCCGCCCTGCTGCCCGCCCTCCGCGCGGGCCGTACCGCGCCGCTGGCCGCGCTGCGCGAGAGCGCCGTCGACACCTCGGGCACCGCCCGCGCCCGCACCGCCGCCGGGGCCGGTCTGCTGGCCCTCGCCCTGGCCGCCGCCCTGGCCGGTGTCCTGGTCACGCCCTCCGTGTGGCTGGCCGGGACGGGCGCCGTGCTCGCCCTGGCCGCGTCCGTGGTGCTCGGCCCGGTCGCCGCCCGTACGGCGCTGCGGGTGCTCGGCGCGCCGCTGGTCCGGCTGCGCGGGGTCACCGGCGGACTCGCCCGCCGCAACGCCCTGCGCAACCCCCGGCGGACCGCCGCCACCGCGAGCGCCCTGATGATCGGTGTCGCGGTGGTGTCCCTGTTCACGGTGTTCGGCGCCTCGCTGAAGGCCACCATGGACCGGACCGTCTCCCGGTCCTTCGCCGGGGACGTGGCCATCGGCACGCCCGGGTTCGGCGCGGGCGGCAGCGGGCTGAGCCCACGGCTCGCGCCCGAGATCGCCCGGCTGCCGCAGGTCGACACCGCCGTCGGGCTGGGCCGCGGGGTCGCCGAGGTGAACGGCGCCGGACGCGCGCTCACCGTCACCGACCCGGCCGCCCTCGCCCGGGTCCTCGACCTCGGCACGGTCCACGGCGACCTGGGCGCGCTCGGCACCGACGGCATCGCGCTCACCGCGAGCGAGGCGGACCGCGAGCGGGTCACCACCGGCGACACGCTCCGGCTCGCCTTCGCCGACGGCACCCGCCGGACCTTCACCGTCCGCGCGGTCTACGAACGGTCCGCACTCGCCGGGGACTACCTCGTCACCCGCGCCGCCTGGGCCCCGCACCGCACCCAGGACGCCGACACCCTCGTCGCGGTCTCCTTCGCCGCCGGGGTCGACCCGGCCACGGGCACCGCCGCCGTGGAACGGGTCGCGCGGCGCCTCGGCGACCCCGAGGTGCAGACCCGTGACGCGTACGCCCGCTCCTCGGCGGGCGGTATCGACATGATGCTCACCCTGGTCTACGCGCTGCTCGCGCTCGCCGTGCTGATCGCCCTGCTGGGCATCGCCAACACCCTCACCCTGGCGGTCCATGAACGCACCCGTGAACTCGGCCTGCTCCGCGCGGTCGGCCAGACCCGGCCGCAGTCACGGGCCATGGTCCGCTGGGAGTCCACCCTGATCGCCGCGTTCGGCACGACCGGCGGCCTCGCCCTGGGCACCTTCCTCGGCTGGGTCCTGGTCCGCGCCTTCGACGGGGCGGGCGACAGCGCCTTCGCGTTCGCGGTGGAGCCGATCGGCCTCGCGGTGGTCGCGGCGGTGGGCCTGGCGGCGGGAGCGCTCGCGGGCATCAGACCGGCGGCACGTGCGGCCCGCCTGGACGTCCTGCGGGCGATCGGCACGGAGTAGCGCCGGGGTGGTACGGGTCGACGCGGGTGATCCGGTGGGGTCCGGCGGGGTCCGGTCCGGGGCACCCCCAAGCGGAGGGGTGCGCCTGCGGAGCGCGCCGCACCGATCCCGTCGAGCGGCACGGTCCGGCTCGGCCGGAGGTATGTACGGTCAGGCCACCGGCGAGGTCCGGCGCAGCCGGGCACGGCGGCGGCTCCAGTACGGCAGTCCGCACCAGAACGCGGCGAACCAGGTGAGGGTCAGCCCGGCCAGACAGGTCGCCAGATGCAGGCCCAGCACCACATCGAGGATCAGCAGCAGGGAGCTGACCATGGCCAGCATCAGCGCGATGAGTCCCCAGAACGCCAGCCGGGCCGAGGTGTCCAGCAACTGCCGCCGCAACTCACGTCCGTGCACCAGCCGGTGGAAGGGCGCGGGCGCGATGAGCAGGGAGGCGGCGACGGACGTCAGCAGCAGGTCGGCCACGTACAGACCGCGTTGCAGGGGCGTGATGGTGCCGAAGCGGGGGGTGAAGGCCAGGGTGAGCAGAAAGGCCAGCAGTACCTGGACGCCGGTCTGGGCCACCCGGATCTCCTGGAGCAGTTCCGCGTACGCCGCCGTCAGCCGGGCGCGCTCCCGCTCCTGGGCCTTCCTGCCCGCCTTCGGGGCGGGGTCCCGGACGGCCACCAAGGTCGGTGGGGCAGCACGGGACTGCGTTTCGAGCATGGGTGTCTCCTGTGGGGTCGTGAGTGAGGTGCGGGAGTTTGTGGGGGGCCACCGATAGTAGGGACCAGGTAAGCCCTCGGTCAGAACCCCGGCCCACAAGTGGCCAGCCTCGTACGGCAGTTGGCCGGTATCCATCAGGTGAACAAAGCGCGAATCACTCCCGAACCCACCCCCACCATCAGGAAAACCCCCGGGCATACGACGGGGGCGCGCGGCCCCGCGCACACGGGACCGGAACGCCCCCGAAAGCGGACGCACCGCAGGTCTGCCCATAGGTGAAGCCCCAGCCGGAAGAAACGACCCATGAGGGAACCGGCGTTAAGGCCCCGATCGGCGGGTGCGGTGTCCTCACGGGGGCGGGGTGGGGGAGTGGCTGGACTTGATCGGTGCGGTGCGGTGCGGTGCGGTGCGGTGCGGTGCGGTGCGGTGCGGTGGGGTGCGGTGGGGTGCGGTGGGGCAGGCCCCTTGGGGTGCGCTCCTGAGTCCCGCTCCTGTAGCTGTGTCCTGGGCCCTGGTCCTGGGCGCCGATCCTGGGGCGGTCTCCCGGCCCCTGCTCCTGAGTCGCGCTCCTGTAGCCGTGTCCTGGACCCCGGTCCTGGGCGCCGATCCTGAGGCGGTCTCCCGGGCCCTGATCCTGGGCGCCGATCTGAAGCGGCCTCCCGGACCCTGCCCCTGAGCGCCGATCCCGGGGCGGTCTCCTGGACCCCGCCCCTGGGCCCGTCTCAAGGAACCCGGGAACACCCAAGGGGCCCATGCCGCCGCACACGACAGCTCGTGGTCGATGTGCGCGGCACGGACCCCGGGGCCCGGTCACCGCCGGTTCAGCCGGGAACGGCCGAGCGGGCGGGAGCGTGTCCGGGCCTGCGGGCGTCGGCGGCGAGACCGGCGTGTTCGACCTCCGCGAACACCTCGGCGAAGACGGTCGCTGGTTCGGCGACCGTACGGCGCGCGGGGCGCGCGGGCTTGGCGACCGCGCGGGCGGGGGTGGGAAGGGTGAACCACACGACCTTGCCGCGGTCGCCGTCCGGAGTCGCCCCCCAGGTCTCACTGACCGCGGCCACCATGGCGAGTCCGCGCCCGCAGGTGGCCAGCGGATCGGCCTCGGCGAGTTCCGGCAGCCGGGGGTCGTGGTCGTGCACCGAGACCGTCAGCCGGTCGAGCAGCAGCTCGATCTCCACGGTGCAGGTCTTGTCGGGCTGGGCATGCCGGTGGACATTGCTCAGCAGCTCGGTGACACCGAGCGAGGCACGGTCGATCAGCGGGTCGAGATGCCAGTAGCGCAATTGCGCCGAAACGATTCTGCGGACCTGGCCGATCCGCGCCGGCAGGGCTTGGAGCTCCACTGCGCAGTGTCTGCTCGGGTGACTTATCACGGCTGCGACTCCCCGACGTTGAGGCCCGGAAGAACACGGAGTTCGGAGCCGACGGAGCGCCGTCGCGCGGCGGCCCGCCTGCTGTGGTGCCCGGCGGGCTGGCTCGCAGCGTTGTCGCCGGTAAACCCTTGAGAGAAGTGAGTCAAGCGTGACCCAGCGGATGCGGTACCGCAACTCATGGTGACTCAGTGGTCACGCCCCGCTGCGTGTCGTACGGCCTCGATGAACCGTTCCGCCGCCGGGGGGCCCGGCTGTCCCGGGGCTGGATCGTGGTCGCCGAGGGTCAGCAGATAGCGCGTGCCGTTGAGGTCCGCGAGCGCCCGGTCCTCGGACGCGAACCACGGCCGGGACGCCCGTACCGTCTGCACCGGCGCGCTGTCGATCTCGCTGCCGTAGCTGGTCAGCAACTCCAGCCTGCCGTCGCTGATCCGGACCTGTCCGGCCCGGGTGAGCGAGCGCAGCCCTCTGCCTATGCGCACCCCGCTCGCCGAGAACTCCGGCTCCGCCATGCCTCTCGCCCCCTTGCTCACCACGCCCTCGCCCGGCGGGTGTCACGGGAAGTCCCGTCCTGCCCGCGAACCGAACCGGTCCTGTCCAGTCCGGTCCGGTACTCGCCCCGGGCCCTGCGGCGGCCCCGCCGCTTCCGCTTCCACGGTACGACGCCCGACCCGTACGGCTGTACGAGCCGACCCCGCGCGGTGCAGTCTGCCCCGCACCGCGCTCGCGCACCAGTGCGTGCGGTGGCTTCACGCCGGGCGTCCGGAGCACTCGGGTGAATGCGCCCCCGGCGCATCACCACCGCACGCACACCGCACGCGCCCGCCGTCCGCGCGCACCCGCCCCGCGCCCGACCCGGGCGCCCGCCCCGCCGGGACGCCCGGCCCCCGCCCCCGCTCCCACCAGCCCCGCTTTGAGCCGCCCAAAGATGTGTTTATGCAGGTGAGAAGCGCCCGTGGGCGTGCCTATGATCGAGGTGCCGTCCGCGCGGCGAGAGCGTCGGCCCGCAGTGTAAGGAGCCCGCCGTGAGCACCCCTCAGCAGATCCGGCCCGCAGTGACCCACGATGTCGACCGCACCGACCCCGCCTACCGCGACTGGCTCAAAGAGGCCGTCCGCAAGGTCCAGGCGGACGCCAACCGTTCGGCCGACACCCATCTGCTGCGCTTCCCGCTCCCCGACGCCTGGGGCATCGACCTGTACCTCAAGGACGAGTCCACCCACCCCACCGGCAGCCTCAAGCACCGCCTGGCCCGCTCCCTGTTCCTGTACGGCCTGTGCAACGGCTGGGTCCGGCCGGGCCGCCCGGTGATCGAGGCGTCCAGCGGCTCCACCGCCGTCTCCGAGGCGTACTTCGCGAAGCTGATCGGCGTGCCCTTCATCGCCGTGATGCCCCGCACCACCAGCGCCGAGAAGTGCCGGCTGATCGAGTTCCACGGCGGACGCTGTCACTTCGTCGACGACCCGCGCACCATGTACGAGGAGTCCGCCCGGCTCGCGGCGGAGACCGGCGGCCACTACATGGACCAGTTCACCTACGCCGAACGCGCCACCGACTGGCGCGGCAACAACAACATCGCCGAGTCCGTCTTCCGCCAGCTGGAGCTGGAGCGCCACCCGGAGCCCGCGTGGATCATCGCCACCGCCGGTACGGGCGGCACCTCGGCGACCATCGCCCGCTATGTGCACTACATGCAGTACGACACCCGGATCTGTGTCGCCGACCCCGACAACTCCTGCTTCTTCGAGGGCTGGACCACCGGCTCCGCCGAAGCGACCTGCGACTCCGGCTCCCGTATCGAGGGCATCGGCCGCCCCCGGATGGAACCGAGCTTCGTGCCCGGTGCCATCGACCGGATGATGAAGGTGCCGGACGCGGCGAGCGTGGCCGCCGTGCGCGCCCTGGAGCGGGCCATCGGCCGCAAGGCGGGCGGCTCCACCGGCACCGGGCTGTGGAGCGCCCTGCGGATCGTCGCCGAGATGGTCGCGGACGGGCGGCGGGGCAGCGTCGTCACCCTGCTGTGCGACCCGGGCGACCGCTACCTCGACAAGTACTACTCGGACACCTGGCTCGCCGAACAGGGCCTGGACGTCGGGCCGTACATGACGGTGATCGACACACTGCTCAGGACGGGGCAGTGGCAGGAGTGAGCGGCCGTGAGTGGGGGCGTGACGGTCATGTTCAGTCCGCGAGCCGCCGGTCCAGGGTCCGTACCGCGTCCCGGAACGCCCGCCCCAGACCCGACCGCGCGCCCTTCAGCACCGCCCGGAACAGCGGCGACCCGTCCGCCGCGAACGTCCACCGCACCCGGGTCCCGCCGCCCGGCACCGGCGCCAGCCGCCACTCCTCGGCGAGGGCGCGCACGCCCGGCAGATTGGTGACGTCGACCCGGTAGGCGTACACCTCGGGCTCCTCGGCGAGCAGGATCGTCTCCTCGAAGCGGGTACCGCCCCGCAGCCGGATCTCCCGGCCCGCCCCGTCGTCCGTGGGCCGGGCCAGCGTCACCGCCGAGAACCACTGCGGCCAGCCCGGCACATCGTGCGCCAGGGCCTGGAACACCGTCACCGGCGCCGCGGTCATCTCCCGCGCGTACACCAGCCGTACCGGGGCGCTCTCGACGAACCCGGCGTCCACCGGACGCAGACGGTGAGCCATACGGCACCTCCGGGGCAGCGGTCACACGGCGGTCAGACATCGGTCACTCGGAGCGCGCTCACCCTAGCCGCCGGTCTCCTGGATGTCTGCAACGCCGGTCGGGGCGCCGCGCGTCCGTGGGGTCCGGCATCGGTGTGTCTGCGATGCCGGTCGGGTGTCACGCCTCCCCGGGGTCCGGCACCGGTATGTCTGCGGCGCCGACCGGGCGTCACGCGTCCGCGGGGTCCGGCACCGGCTCCCCGGCCACCACCAGCCGCATGTGCTCCCCGATCTCGACACGCGCCGACGCGCCAAGACCGGCGTCGGTGACCAGCGTGTCGACCTGCTCCAGAGAGGCGAACGAACTCAGCCCCACCGTGCCCCACTTGGTGTGGTCGGCGACCACCACGACCCGCCGCGCGGACTGCACCAGCCGCCGGTTCGTCTCCGCCTCCGCCAGATTCGGGGTCGACAGCCCCGCCTCCGGCGCTATCCCGTGCACCCCGAGGAACAGCACATCGAAGTGGAGCGAGGCGATCGCCTGGTCGGCCACCGGCCCCACCAGCGAGTCGGACGGCGTACGCACCCCGCCCGTCAGCACCACCGTCGCCGCGCCCGGCCGGGGCCCCGACGACCGCTGCGCCGCGTGGAACACGTCCGCGACCCGCACCGAGTTGGTCACCACGGTCAGATCGGCCACGTCCAGCAGCCGCTGCGCCAGCGCGTATGTCGTCGTACCGCCCGACAGCGCGATCGCCGCGCCGGGGGCCACCAGGTCGGCCGCGGCGCGCGCGATGTCTTCCTTCGCGCTCAGTTCGAGGCCCGACTTGGCCTCGAAACCGGGCTCATGTGTGCTGGCTTCCACCACCGGGACCGCGCCGCCATGCACCTTCTCCAACATGCCCTGCCGGGCCAGCGCGTCGAGATCGCGGCGGACCGTCATGTCCGACACGCCGAGCCTGCGGGTCAACTCGTTCACCCGGACGCCGCCCCGCCGCCGCACCTCGTCCAGGATCAGGGCACGCCGCTGCTCCGCGAGGAGGTTCTGATTCTCACTCACGTACGCTCCGGTCCTTTCGCCGCCGCTCCTCGGACACCCCTGCGCACCTGCTGCGACGCACGGGCGCCGGGCACGGGCGCGGGGTGTCCCATCCTCCCATGGGCCGCCCCGCCCGGTGCCACCGCCCGCCATACGCCTCCGCACCGGTCCCGACACCGGGTGTCCACTCCGTGTCCGGGCGGCGGTCGGTCCGTGGCCGGTCCGTCACAATCATCGGGGAGATTCGGTGACGACAGGTGCGCGCGGCCGGCTCCGGGACGATCCTGGGCGCGCACCCGGCACACGCCGGACGGACGGCACGATCGCGGCACACCCGGGGGAAGAGCACAGCAGTGGAACGCGCGCAGGAACGGGCCGCGGCGACCGCGGCGACGGGCGGCGGGGCGAGCGCCGCGCTGGAACTCCTGGTCCATGGAGTGGGTGGGGCCACGCCCGAGAAGATGCTGAACGACCCGCGCACCGAACGGGTCACCGGCGACGACATCGCGGCGATCTTCCGCCGCACCGCCGACGTCGACGCCGAGCACCGCGCGGAACGCCCCGGCGGGGAACCGGTCCAGGAGGCGTACGTCTGGTCCAACCTCACCTCCGGCAACGGAGCCCGCGCCCTGTGGCTGCTGCTGCTCCCGTTCATGGTCGCCAACCTCGCCCACTGGATGCGCCCGCCCACCCGGGGCCACCCCCGCGCGGTCCGGCTCTACGGGCTGCTGGTGCGGCTCGCCGGACTGTCCCTGACCGTGCTGCTGGTGGCCGCCGCCTGCGAGGTCGCCCTCGACCTCGCCGCCTGGCAGTGCGCGGGCAGCCGTACCTGCGCCGAACGCAACTCCTGGCTCGGCTTCCTGTCCCCGGCCCTGTCCCACGACGGCTGGTGGAGCCTGCCAGGCCGCCGCCTCGCCCTGGCCGCGCTCGTCCCCACGGCCCTGGTCGTGCTGCTGTGGTACCTCTCGCACCGCACCTGGAGCGCCTACGAGTCGGCCCGCCCCATGGGCGCCGCGGGCGACATGACCGAGCCGGAGCCCACTGCCTCCGCGTCCGGCGCCTCCGCATCGACCGGGCACCATCGCCGGGCGCCCGGTGAGAGCGCCGCCACCGCCCTCGGGCGGCCCGGCTTCTGGTTCGGCCGGCGGCTCGTCGCCCGGCTGCGCGCCGCGCACACCGCCGCCGGACTGCTCACCGTGGCCGCCGCCCTGGTCTGGGCCGCAGTCCGCCACGATCGCGCCCCCGGCGGCCCCACCGTCCTCGCCCTGCTCGGCACGCTCCTCGGCAGCGCCCTCCTGGCGGGCTTCGCGGCCGTGCTGTGGGTGGTCTGCCGCCGTGGCCGCAGCGAGCGCCGCCTCGACCGCGGCCTCGACGCCCACCTCGTGCGGCGCCTGCCGCTCGCCGCCGTCGTCCTGCTGCTCCTCGCCGTGCCCTACGCGGGCTGGGCCCGCCCCGGCTGGCACTCCACCCGGGGCCTGCCCGGCGACGGCGTGTTCGGCGCCCTGACCCTGTTCCAGGGCCTGCTGGCGATCGCCCTGTGCGCGGTCGCCCACGTCCTGCACCGCGCCCTCCCCGAGCCCCGCTGCGCGATGCGCGGCTTCGGCGGCCCGGCCGTCGCCCTGCTGGCCTGCGCCCTCGGCGGGGTCTTCTCCGGCGGGGTCGCCCAGCGTGTCGCCGACTGGCTGGACGGCACCACCGCCCCCCTCCCCGGCCCGCCCGTCCTGCTCACCTGGCAGGCGTCCGCCATCCCGCCGCTGCTGCTCGTGCTCCTCCTGGTCGCCGTCTGGCTGGCCCGGGGCACTGTGCGGCTCGCCCGCGCCGAGCAGTCCGGCGTGGCGCGCGACTACCCCGACGAGTCGGCGGACGACGGCCGCACCCGCCGGATCGCCCGCGCCCGCGCGATGGCGACCCTCACCGACCGGACGCCGACCCTGGTCGCCGTCACCGCGCTGGTGACCCTGCTGCTCGGCGCGGGCGCGCTCGCCGGGGCGCTGGCCACCGGCCGGACACCGGCACGGGCCGCCGAGGGCGTCCATCCGTTCGTGCACGGCGCCGCCGAGACCGCGCAGGCGCTCGGCTCCTGGCTGATCGGCCTCGGCTTCATACTGTTCGTCGCCTCCGGCCGCCGCGCCTACAAGGACGCCTCCGCGCGGCGCACCATCGGCATCCTCTGGGACGTCGGCACCTTCTGGCCGCGCGCCGCGCACCCCTTCGCGCCGCCCTGCTACGCCGAGCGGGCCGTCCCCGACCTCACCTGGCGGATGGCGACCTGGACCAAGGTCACCGGCGGACGGCTGGTGATCTCCGGCCACTCCCAGGGCAGCGTCCTCGCCGCGGCGGCGGCCTGGCAGCTCACCCCGGAGGTCCGCGGCCGGGTCGCCCTCCTCACCTACGGCTCACCACTGGAGCGGCTGTACGGGCGCTGGTTCCCCGCGTACTTCGGTGCCGCCGCGCTGGGCGCGCTGCACGAGGACGTCGACTGCTGGCGCAATCTGTACCGGGCCACCGACCCGATCGGCGGCCCCATCCGGCTCCCCGGCGACTGCGGTCCCGAGGTCGACCACCCGGCCCTCGCCGACCCCCTCGCCTACGGCCGCACCGACCTGCATCCGCTCCCGGCGCCGATCCTCGGCCACTCCGACTACCAGGCGGACCCGGCCTTCGCCACGGAACGCTCCCGGCTGCTGGCGCGGCTGCGACCCACGGAGGTACCGGCGCCGAGACCGGAGGCGTAGGCAGGGGGCGCGCCGCAGGGGCGGTGCGTGGTGCCGTCTCCCGGTCGCCTGTTCCGGTCGTCGGGTCCGGTCTGGTTGCCTGCTCTGGTCGCCTGGTCCGGTCTGGTTGCCTGCTCTGGTCGCCTGGTCCGGTCTGGTCGTCTGGTCCGGTCGTCTGGTCCGGTCTGGTCGCCCGCCCTGGTCGCCTGTTCCGGTGGTCGTGGGCGGCGTCCGGGATGCCGTTCCGCGTGCGCTCCGCCGGGCCGCCGCTCCCGCCCTCACCCCTCGGCACCCCCGCCGTCCGCACGGGCCCCGGGCCGCGCGGTCACCGTCGTCTCCAGATCCCTGGCCAGCGCGTGCAGCCAGACCTCCACATCGACCAGGAGGGACAGCGCGGCGGGCGGTCCCGTCCGGGCCTCGGACCAGGGCAGCGGGGGCGGATGGAGCGGCGGAACGGCCGCCGGGCGGTCCGCGGCGCGTTCGCCCGCCGCCGCGATGTGCCGGGCGGTCTCCCGGACCCAGCGCTCGGCGCCGGGCGGGAAGGACCGGGCGCCCCGCTCCCGCGGCAGCCAGTACGCGCCCGTCAGCACCCGGGAGCCGTAGTTGAGCGCGGCCAGCCAGTCCGGACCGTCCTCACCCGCGTGCGGAACGGGCTCCGCGCGGTACTGGGCGTACGCCGCCTCCGCGATCTGGAGCCGGTGCAGGGTCACCGGCAGCATCCCCCTGGCGACCTCATCGCCGTGCCCGCCCGTGCCGGTCACGGCGTCCGCGGTGGCCCGTACCAGCGGCCCGGTGGTGCGCAGCAGCGCCGCCACACCGCGCCGGATCTCCGCCCGCGCCCCGGACGGCCAGGCCAGCAGCCCGCACATGAGCCCGATCGCGCTGCCCGTCAGCACATCCACCAGCCGTGCCTCGGCCAGCCGCCAGGTCACCGGCGCGAGCTGCGCGAACGCCAGCGACACCACCAGCGTGAACAGGCCCTGCGCCCACACCGGCCCGCCCACCGGTCCGACCGAGAACGCCACCAGCATCACCGGCACGAGCAGCAGCGCGTACAGCGTCGTCGCGTCGCCCGCGCCGATCACCAGCGCCCCCGCCACGACCGCGCCCAGCAGCGTGCCGACGGCCGCCGAGCGGACGGCGGACCAGGTGGCGCCCGCCGTGGTGCGGCCCAGGGTGAGCACGGCCAGCAGCACCCAGAAGCCGTGCGTGAGATCGAGCGACCCCGCCACCAGCCGGGCCAGCGCCAGCCCCAGCATGGTCCGTACGGCGTTCTGGAACACCACCGAGTGCCGGGTCAGGTTCCCGGTGACGCGGACCAGCCACAGCCGGACGGCGGGCTCCCCGGCGTACCAGAACTGCTCGTGCGGCAGCCCCGGTACGGAGCGGCGGCGGCCCCCGGCCGCGAGCGAGGCGGCGGTCCGCACGGTCACCGCGGCCACCGCGGCGGACAGCACGGTCGAACGGCGCCGCAACAGCGGGTGCAGGGTGCCCTCGGGGCGCCGCTCCGGGAGCCGCGCCCGTTCGACCAGGAACTGCTCGGTCATCTCGACGATCGCCTCGGGACCGGTCGCCGGGCGCCGCCCGCGCAGCAGGTCCGCCGTGTCCGCGCAGGTCGCGGCGGTGCCCCGGAGCAGGCTCTGCGACGGGACGTCGACCGGTCCTGGAGGGATCTCGGTGAGCGCGGCGAGCTGGTCCAGCAGCCGCCGGGTCGCCGAACCGGCCTGCGCCAGCGCCCGGTCCCGGCGCCCCGCCCCCGTGGGACGGCTGCCCCCGGGCTGCTGTGAGAACCGCAGCGCGCGGCCCCGCTCCCGCAGCAGGGCCGCTGCCCCGGCGTCCGCGTCCCCGGGCCCGGTCAGCCGCCGCGCGGCGCCCGCCGCGAGATCCAGCGCCTCGGCGAGCCGGTCGGCGTACGACGGCTGCCACGGCGCGGGCAGCAGCAGCGCCTCACAGAGCGCCAGCGCGGTCGCCCCGACGGCCAGCCCGATGAGCCGCTGGGGCAGCGTGCCGGGCTCGTACGGCGGGAAGCAGGCCAGGATGTAGCAGAGCTGGAGGCCGGGCACGACGGCCGCGAGCCGGGGCGCGCATGCCGCCCCGAACGTCAGCACGAACCCCACCACCAGCATCCCCGCGGCGGCGGCCCAGGTCGCCACCGCCAGCGCGGTACCGAGGCCGATCAGGACGGCGGCGGCGGGCATCGCCCGCAGGACGGTCGCCGCGCGGGTACGGCCGGAGCCCGGCAGCGGCGACAGCGCGCCGAAGGCGATGGCCGAGAACAGCGCGTAGACCGCGACGACCGGCTGCCCGAGCAGATGCTCAGCCGGATAGAACCCGATCGTCGCCGCGACCGTGACCCGGACCGCGCGGCGGACCGCGCCGGTCAGCTCGGGCGACGGCGGCTTCGGCATCGGCGTTCCTCTCCAGGACCGGCTCCTTGTGACCGGCCTCCCCAGAACCGGCCCCGTATGACCGGCCTGCCTATGACCGGTCTCGGTACGACCGGTCTCTCCTCGACCGGTCCCTGATGACCCCCGCCCTTCGAGCGACCGGTATCACGGACGGGCCTTCGTACGACCGGTTCTTCCGGTCCTTCCGGTTCTTCACGACCGGGGACCGTCCCCCGGGTCCCTGCCCGGTGGTCCGGCGGTCCCGCTGCCGGGCGTGTCGGGCGTGTCGGGCCATGGTGCCGGTCGGTCGCGCGGGGGCGGGCCCGCCGCCCCGTCGGGTGTCCCGGGACCGCCCGACCGGCCCACGCGCGGACGGCGGGTCCAGGCGCGCTCGTCTTTGCGGGCGTTCAGGCGACCGGCCTCCGCGCGGACGCCGGTCGCCGGGTCACTCCTCGGTCGGGAGCCACACCCCGTGCAGCCCCAGCGGCACCCGGACCGGCACATGGACCTCGGCGACCGGACCCCGCTCCGGGTCCCGCGCGTCCAGCACCAGCAGACGGCTGGTGCCGTCGGTGCGGTCCGTGGCGAACGTCAGCCAGAAGCCGTGAGCGCCGTCCCGTGTCCCCGGCACCGGGGCGAACACCGGCTCGCCCACCGAAAGGTCCCCCGCGTCCCACAGCAGGGTCGACACGCCCGAGCCGCCGAGGTCGTACCAGCGCAGCGCGTCGTACTCGCCGTACAGCAGGTCCCTGCCCCGGCCGCTGTCCGCCGCCACGGCCAGCCACCGGTACGGCCGGGACAGCTCCCGGTCGTCGACCCTCGGGAACTCGACCGGCGCGTCGTCCAGCCGCGTACGCCGTACCGTCCCGGCGGCCGGGTCCACCACCGCGCGGGTCAGCCCATGACCGGTCTCCAGCGCACCGTCCGCGTCGGGACCGTCGCCCAGGGCCAGCGCGGGCCACTGGACGTAGTCCAGGACCACCCGTCCCGCACCATCGGCGGGGTCGGCCGGGTCGTCGTAGGCGTTGACCGTGTGCCAGACCCAGAACGCCTCGTCGGTGGCCCAGCGCACTGGTCCGCCGTCCCGGGGGATCAGCGCGATCCGGGTGCCGCGCTCGGGCCGCCAGGCGAGGAGGGAGCCCCCGTTCATCGCGGCGTCGAGCGTGAAGTACGCCGGGGCGAGCACCAGCACCAGATACCGCGCGGTGAGCGCCATGTCATGGATCATCTGCGGCTCGTCGGCCCCCGGCACCGGCGTGGGCCCGCGCCGCACCGCGCCATCGGGTCCGAGCAGCGACCAGGTCAGATACGGCGGCTCCAGGGCGTAGCAGAACACCGCCATCTCCCCGGTCACCGGGTCGGTCTTCGGATGCGCGGTGATGCCCGCGGGCAGCCGCCCACCGAAGGTCTCCTTCCCCAGGGTCGCCAGCTCCGGGCTCAGCCGGAACGGACAGTCCGACTCGGCGAGCGCCAGCAGCCGCCCCGCGTGCCGTACGACGCTGATGTCCGGCAGCGGTTTCAAGGTGTGCGCGAGGGACGCGTCCACGTCGTCCGTGTCCGGTGTGATCAGCGACTCCAGACCGCCCCACAGGGCGTGTCCGGCGCGCTCCTCGGCGCGCATGGCCGGGGTGCGCACGAACCGGTTGCGATAGCGGGCGCGGCCCCCGGACAGCCAGACGCCATGGACCATCCCGTCCCCGTCGATGGGGTAGAGGTAGCTGCCGATCGGGGTGAAGCGGGGGTTGGGGCCGTTGCGCAGGAAGACCCCGTCGAGGTCCTGCGGCAACTCCCCGGAGATCTCCAGATCCACCGCGTCGACCTCGTCGGTGACGGGGGCGAACCGTCCGTTGAGGTGCGCCACGCGGGTCGGGTCGAAGGCGGCGGTGGGTGCGGTCATGGGAGCCTCCCGGCGCCGGGTGCCTGCCCTTCCAGTCAAGTACCGCCCGAGCCTGTCCGCCACTTCGCGGGCGGGCGCTGGGCGGGCGGCCCCTCGCGGTGTGCGGTGGCTACGGGGATGCGTTCTCGGCGGCTCGCGGTGGCTGCGGGAATGCGTTCCTGGTGGCTCGTTGTGGCTGCGGAACCCGTTCGCGGCGGCTCGTGGGGCCTGCTGGACGAGTCCACGGCGGCCCCGTGGGGTCTGCGGGACGCCTCCACGGCGGCTGGTGGCTCTGCGAGACGCGTCCACGGCAGGTCACGGACTCCACGGGACGCGTTCGCGGTGTCACCGGAGCCCGGTCACGGCAGCCCCCGGCGTCACCGCCGCGCGCTCATGGCAGCCCAGGGTGTCACCGCCGCGCGGTCACGGCAGCTCCGGCAGGTCCTCCGCGAACAGCAGCGACAGATCGTCCGTGCTGGGCTCCGCGAGCTGCGCGACCCGGCTCGCGTGCCGCTCGACCATCGCCTCGAACGTCTGCCGCGCGGTGCGCCCGTTGCCGAAGGCCGGTCCCTTGGGGATCTGCGCGAAGTACGTCCGCAGCGCCTCGGGCGCGCCCTCGGCGAGCTGGTACTCGTGCTCCTCGGCCTGCTGCCGCACGATCCTCAGCAGTTCGTCGGGGTTGTAGTCGCCGAAGGTGATGGTCCGCGAGAAACGGGACGCCACGCCCGGGTTGACGTTCAGGAATCGCTCCATCTCCGCCGTGTACCCGGCGACGATCACCACGACCGCGTCCCGCTGGTCCTCCATCAGCTTCACCAGCGTGTCGATGGCCTCCTTGCCGAAGTCCCGGCCCGCGTCCTCCGGGGACAGCGCGTACGCCTCGTCGATGAACAGGACCCCGCCCCGGGCGCGTTCGAACGCCTCCTGGGTGCGGATCGCCGTCGAGCCGATGTGCTCGCCGACCAGATCGACCCGGGACACCTCGACCAGATGCCCCTTCTCCAGCACCCCTAGCGAGGCGAGGATCTCGCCGTACAGCCGGGCCACCGTCGTCTTGCCGGTGCCGGGGGAGCCCGTGAAGACCAGATGCCGTTTGACGGACGCGGCCTTGAGGCCCGCCTGCTGGCGGCGCCGGCCGACCTCGATCATGTCGGTGAGCGCGCGCACCTCGCGCTTGACGCTGTCCAGGCCCACCAGGGCGTCCAGTTCGCCGAGGACGGCCTGGGAGGTGCGGGAGGGCTTCTCCGGCTCGGGGGGCGCCGCGGCGGCTGGGACCGGGTCGGGCTCGGCGGTGCGCTGCCCGGGGATCGCCCCCAGCAGTCCGGGCGTACGGACCGCCGACTGCCGCACCACCGGCTCGGCCGCCGCCGGACGCACTCCGCCGCTCTCGTCGCTGGTGCAGTCCTCGACGACGGGACCGCCGCCCGCGCCGTCCGCTCCGGCGTCCGCGAACTCGTAGCCACCGCGCGCACAGCGCTCCGTACGGCACTTGCGCAGGGTCGTACGGCAGCCGTCTATGACATGGAAGCCGTAGCCGCCGCTGCCGGTCACCCGGCAGCCGGTGAAGCTGCCCCGGCCGCCCGCGGACACATAGAAACCGGCCTCGGCGGGGGAGTCGACCGTGCACCGCTCGACGGTGGGGTCGGCGCCCTTGGTGACGATCACGCCGGTCTGGGTGCCGGTGATCGTGCAGTTGCCGAGCGTGCCGCCGCTGCCGTGGTCACGGAACCAGGCGCCGGTCGCCGCGTCCCGGATGCGGCAGTCGTCGAGCTGCGCGGTGGCGCCGTCGCTCACCGACACCGCCGTGTTGCGCACCTGGGACAGGTCGCTGTCGACGACGTCCGCGCGGGAGCCCCGGTCCAGCACGAACAGCGCGTCCGGCACATCATGCACCCGGCACGAGTCCAGCACGGCCGTGGCGCCGTCGCTCACCCACACCGCCGGGTAGTCGCCGGTGGAGTCGAAGATCTCGCACTGGTTGGCGTCCACCCGGGTGCCCGGGTCCCACACCGACAGCCCGTTGCGGCCGAACTGGCGGACACTGGTCCGGGTCAGCGTGAGCACCGAACGGGAGCGCAGATCGACCGCGTTCTCCGGGATGTCGTGGATACGGCAGTCGGCCAGGGTCAGCACCGCGTCGGTGTCCAGGGTGACGCCGTCGGCGGTGGTGCGGTGCACATCGCAGTCGGTGAGGTGGGCGGTGGCGCGGGCGGTGATCTGCACGCCGCTGCCGCGCACCTCGTAGACCTCGCAGCCGACCGCCTCCAGCGCGGAGTTCTCCCCGGTGGCCGTGAGGCCCGCGCCCGACGCGTGGTGCACCCGGCAGCGGTCCAGCCGTGGATGCCCGCCGCCGCGCACGGCGATCCCGGCCTGTCCGGCGGCGACCACCTCGCACTCCTCGAACACCCCGCCCCCGCCGTCGAGCACGGCGATGCCGATGCCCGCCGGGTTGTCGACCGTGCACCGCCGCACGGTGGGCCGGGCGCCGCCGCGCACCTCGATCCCGGACGCGGAACGGGTCACCACCCGTACGTCCGTCAGCTCCGGCGCGCCCTCCTCGACCAGCAGCGCGGGCGCGGCGGAGTCCTGGCCCTCCACGAGCAGGTCCTGCACGACCGCCGAGGCCCGCACGGTCAGCGGCACTCCGTCCACGGGGGCGATGCGCACCGAGCCGGGGGAGCCCTCGGGTCCGCGCAGTGTCACCGCGCGCTGCACCACGAGATTCTCCCGGTAGGTGCCGGGGGCGACGGTGAGGACGTCCCCGTCGGCCGCGGCCTCCAGGGCGGCGGCGAGCGAGGTGTACTCACCTGTGCGGCGCCGCCACCGCGAAGTGCCGGTGTGCGTCACCTGGACCGTGCCCTGTGCCATGGCGGTGTTCTGCCCCCACCTCGTCGTACGCGGGTTTGATGCCGAAGGGTTCGGCCGGACCACCGTAGCGTGCGCGCGGGTGGTGGGTTGACCAGAGCCGGAAGGCCGCCGAAGGGTGGCCGGACGGTGGCCGGGAGGGTGGCCGGAGGGCGTCAACTGCCGGTACCGGTACGGCCCCAGTCCGGGCCCGCGCGCTGCCACGCCCGGTCCCAGTGGTCGTAGCGGCGTCTGACGAGCCGCCACAGGAGCAGGCGTCTGCCGCACTCCAGCAGACCGGCGACCGAGAGGGCCGCGCCCAGCCCGGCCAGTACGGCATGTGTACCGGCCGTGGCGGAGTCCAGCGGCCGGGCGACGGTCCGTCCGGCCAGGTCGGTCCAGAGCGGGAACCGGTCGCCGGGCTCGGGGGCGGTCAGCCGGGTCAGCGCCGGGCCGCGGTGCTCGCTGCCGTCGGGCGCGGTCCAGTCGGCGAGGACTCTGCTGCGGGTGTCCGAGGCGGCGGCCTCGGGGTCGATGTCCAGCACGCTGCGGTCCAGTTCCCGCACCACCGTGGCCGTCACCTCCGCCCGGGATGCGTGCTGTTCGGCGACCGACCGCTCCAGGGCGTCCTGCGCGGCCGTGCCCGCCAGGACACCGAGCGCGGGCGCCGTCACCAGGATCAGCAGCAGAGCGGACAGCGCCAGCCAGGACTCCAGGAGATCGGTCGTGCGGCACAGCGGATTGTGCCGCCAGCGCCATAGACCTCGGATCGCTCGCACCGTTCGGCACCCCCTTCCCCGCTCCGTGATAACCCGGCGTGGCGCCCGGCGCTGAGCGGACCGGACCAAGAGAGAGCGAAATCACCCCGGCCGGAACTCCGCCGACCCCCGGCTCCCTCGCGCCACTGGGCCCGCACGGGCCCCTCGCCCCTCCAACGGACGGAGCACCGGCGGGGGTTCCCGTGGGCGGGGAGTGCGCGGGGCGGGGGGCGGGGCGGGAGTGCGGTGAGCGGGGTGCGGCGGCAGAGCGCGGGTGATGTGGCGGGGCGGGGAGGGGGTGCGGTGAGCGGGTGCAGAGCGCGGGTGATGCGGCGCTGCGAGGAGGGGGGAGGGGCATGAGGGGGGTGCCGTGATCGGCCCTGAGCGTGGCAGGCGCCCGCCCCGCCCCTCCCACCGCTCCTACCACGGCCCGGGGCTCAGCCGGCTCAGTCCAGGACGCGGACCGGGTCGCCCACCCGGATCGTGCCGCGGTCGAGCGGCACCAGATTCTGGCCGAAGACCAGCTTCCCGCCGATCCGGCGATGACGGCCGAGACTGAACAACGGCTCCTTGCCGCGCGCCGAGGTGACCTGGTCGGTGGTGGTCACCACGCACCGCCCGCACTTCTTCGCGACCCGGAACCGCACCTGCCCGATCGCCAGCCGGGACCAGCCGTCCTCGGCCCACGCGGGCGTACCGGCGACCACCGCGTTCGGCCGGAAGCGGTTCATCGGCAGCGGGCCCTCCGCGGCGTGCGGGCCGTCGGCGATCAGCGTGTTGAGCGCGTCGAGGGACGCGCTGGACGTGAGCAGCAGCGGATAGCCGTCGGCGAAGCTCACCGTCTCGCCCGGCAGCGCGAACTCGGGGTCCACGGGGCGGCGCACCGCCGGATCGTCCATGTGCACCAGACGGACGTCGGCGCCGAGGAAGGCGGTGCACCACGCGTGCGCCCGGCCGTCGGCGAGGACCCCCTCCACCTTGTCCCGGAAGATCTCCAGCGTGACCGTCGCGGTCGGCTCCGGGACCGTCACGGCCAGCGGCTCCAGACCGGGCGCGGACAGCAGGATCCCGCCATCGGGCAGCGGCTCGGCTGCGGCCAGCGCGAGGCGCGGCTGCTGCCGTTGGGTGACGACCTTTCCCCCGTCGTCGATCAGCACCCAGCGTCGGTCACCGGCCGGCCCCCAGGGCTCCACCGTGTACTCCGGCAGCGCGACGCCCCGGAGCGCCTTGACCGGATGTATGTGCAGCGACAGCAGTCGCGCGTTCCCCACGTTCCCCATACGGCCATCGTGCCAGGCGGCACCGACAACCGGCGGCGGGAATCAGTACCCGCGGTACTGCTGGTTGTTGTACGGGTCCTGGTAACCGCCCGGGGCGGCGGGCCGCGGGGCGGCCGGGCGCATCGCCTCGTACCCGGTGACACCGGGAGCGGCGGGGCGGGGCGGCTGCGGCTGCGGGCCCGGGTAGCCGCGCGGCGCGGTGGCCTGCTGCGGGATGTACGCGGCGGGCGCCTGCTGGAGCGGGGCGGGCTGCTGCGCCTGCGGGTAGCCGTAGAGGGGCTGGGAGGGCGCCGCCGGGAGGGCGGGCAGGGCCGGCGGCAGCGCGGGCAGGTGGCTGCCCGTGTCGTACGCGGCGGGAACCCGGATCGGGGCGATCTGCGGAGTGCCCCGCTCGGCCACGAGCGAGTCGTAGATCGGGGTGTCCGGGAAGGAGGCGGAGTAGTAGCCGCCGCCATAGGTGGAGCGGGGGGAGGTCATGGCACATAAGTTAAGCCCACGATGTGCTGGTTGTGGAGACCGATAAGAGGGTTGATTTCCGTGTCGGCAGTGACTCCGGATCGCCAATGCGAGCGAACTTGGCAAAAAGGGGCGGCACGGCGCGTTCGAATCGTGTAAAGGCTCAGTTCCCTGCGGGTTACCGGCGGTTGACCACGGGGCCTTCATCTCCTCCGGACGGGCGTTTCGCGCCACCGGGGAATAGGTTGGTCGGACGGGAACCAGTGACGTCCGGCGCGCCGTGCGGCGCCACGCACAGGATGGGGGCGGACATGTCCATGTCGAAAGGGTCGAACGTTCCGGTGCCGGCCACGGCGCTGCGGGTCGAGGTGGGCTGGCGCTCCGGCCCCGGGGTGCCCGACGCGGACGCCTCCGCGCTGCTGCTGGTGGGCGGGAAGGTGCGCTCGGACGCCGACTTCGTCTTCTACAACCAGGCTGCGCACGCCTCGGGCGCGGTCCGCCACGAGGGCAAGCGCACCGCCGGGGACCGGGTCACCGACACCCTGATCGTGGACCTCGCGCGTGTGGAGCCCGCCGTGGAGACCGTGGTGCTCGCCGCCTCCGCCGACGGCGGCACCTTCGGCCAGGTGCCCGACCTCGCCGTGGAGGTCCGCGAGAGCGGCCGGGACTCCGTGGTCGCCCGCTTCGACAGCACGGGCGCCACCGTGGAGACCGCCTTCGTGCTGGGCGAGTTCTACCGCCGCCAGGGCGCCTGGAAGTTCCGCGCCGTGGGACAGGGCTACGACCGGGGCCTTGAGGGTCTCGCCACGGACTTCGGCATCAGCGTGGACGAACCCCAGCAGCCCGCCCCGCCGCCACCGGCCCCCGCCCGTCCGCAGCCCGTGGCCACCTCGCGTCCGCAGCCCGCGGCCCCCACCCGCGCGCAGCCCGCCGCCCCCGTCCGTCCGGCGGTCCCGCCCGCCGCCGCGCCGTCCGCCCCGGCGGCGCCTTCGCGGCCGGTCAGCCTCAGCAAGATCACCCTCACCAAGTCCGCCCCCGCCGTGTCGCTGAGCAAGCAGGGCGGCACCTCGGGCGCCCTCCGCGTCAACCTCAACTGGGAGGTGCGCAAACAGTTCAAGGGCTGGGGCAGCAAACTCGGCCGCGCGGTCGCCATGCACGCGGACCTCGACCTCGACCTGTGCGCCCTGTTCGAACTCTCCGACGGCACCAAGGGCGTCGTCCAGTCCCTGGGCAACGCGTACGGCGCCCTGGACCGGCCGCCGTTCATCCACCTCGACGGCGACGACCGCACCGGAGCGGTCAGCAGCGGGGAGAACCTCACCGTCAACCTCGACGCCCAGCGGTACTTCCGCCGCATCCTTGTCTTCGTCACCATCTACGAGGGCGCCCGCTCCTTCGCCGACCTGCACGCCACGGTCACCCTGACCCCGCAGTTCGGCGCGCCGATCGACTTCTCGCTGGACGAGTGCACCATCCCGTCCACGGTGTGCGCGCTCGCCCTGATCACCCACAGCGACGGCGAACTCATCGTCCAGCGCGAGGCCCGCTACCTGGTGCCGGAGCGGGGCGTCAGCCCCCAGCGGACCGTGGACCACGCGTATGGCTGGGGCATGAACTGGACGCCGGGACGCAAGTAGCGGCGTGGACGCCCGTCCTAGGGAGCGGGTCCGGCGCGCAGCGGGTGCTGGGCGGGTGTGGCCGGTAGGTGTGTCCAGTGGGCGCGCACAGTAGGTGTGTTCCGTAGGTGCGCACCGTGGATGTGTTCAGCGGGTGTGCTCAGCGAGCGTGTTCACCGGGTGAGCACCGTGGATGCGCTCTGCGAGCGTGTCCAGCGGGTGTGCTCAGCCCTCCTCGGGCACCGCCCCGGGACGTGCGTAGGTGCGGCCCTTCCAGGCCGCGCCGCGTCCCCGGTAGTGCTGCACCGCCGAGTCCACCGTCATCAGCAGATACAGCAGCGCCGTGAACGGCAGCACCGGGGCGAGCCAGAGCGGCTGCGCGTAGTAACGGAGCATCGGCACATACGTGCCCGCCATCACCAGCCATGCCGCCGCGCCCGGCAGCGCGAGGGCGATGCCGCCGCCCGCCATGCCCACGACCACCGCGACGGGCGGCACCAGATAGACGAAGGTGAGTCCGGCGACCGTCCCCGCCAGCAGCAGCGGCTGATGCCGCAACTGGGCGTAGGCACTGCGCGAGACCATCCGCCACAGATCGCCCAGCCGGGGATAGGGACGCACGCTGTCCACCCGGTCGGCCAGCCCCAGCCAGACCCGCCCGCCGCCACGCCGCACCGCGCGGGCGAGCGCCACATCGTCGATCACGGCGTGCCGGATGGTGTCCGGGACTCCCGCGCGGTCCGCCGCCGCCGCGCTCAGCAGGACACAGCCGCCCGCCGCGGCGGCCGTACGCGAGCCCTTCCGGCCGATCCACCGGAACGGATACAACTGCGCGAAGAAATAGACGAACGCGGGCACCACCAGCCGCTCCCAGCCGCTCGCCACGCGCAGCCGCGCCATCTGCGACACCAGGTCGTAACCGCCCCCATGGGCGGCGGCCACCAGCTCCCGCAGGCTGTCCGGCTCATGGGCGATGTCCGCGTCGGTCAGCAGCAGGAACTCGGGTCCCCTGGCCCGCGCGAGCGCCATGCCGTGCCGTACCGCCCACAGCTTCCCGGTCCAGCCCGCGGGCGGCTCGCCCGGCGCGTCCACGGTCAGCGCCAGACCGCCGCATGTGCGCCCGATCCCCCGGGCCAGCTCCCCCGTGCCGTCCGTACTGCCGTCGTCCACGAGGATCACCTCGGCCCGTCCCGGATACTCCTGCGCCAGCAGCGAGGGCAGGCTCAGCGGCAGCATCCCCGCCTCGTCCCGCGCGGGGACCACGACACACACGTACGGCCAGCTCTCCGGGTCCCGGCGGGGCGGCAGCCGGACATCGGTGCGCCAGAAGAAGCCCCGGCACAGCAGCAGCCACAGCCAGGCGGCGAGCGATCCGACGGCGATCCAGGCGAAGGCGGTCACCCGCGCAGTCTGCCCCACGGCACCGGTCCGACACGGCCCATCGTCTATCGTGGCCGGGTGAAGATCGCGCTCATGGACTCCGGAATCGGCCTGCTGGCGGCGACCGCCGCGGTACGGCGCCTCCGCCCCGACGCGGATCTCGTGCTCTCCCTCGACCCCGACGGCATGCCCTGGGGTCCCCGCACCCCGGAGGACCTCACCCGGCGCGCCGTGGACGTCGCCCGCGCCGCCGCCGCGCACCGTCCCGAGGCGCTGATCGTCGGCTGCAACACGGCGACCGTGCACGCGCTGCCCACCCTGCGCGACCTCCTGGAGCCCGGCCTCCCGGTGATCGGCACGGTCCCCGCCATCAAGCCCGCCGCGGCCTCCGGCGGCCCGGTCGCCATCTGGGCAACCCCCGCCACCACCGGCAGCCCCTACCAGCGCGGACTGATCGGCGACTTCGCCGACGGAGTCACCGTCACCGAAGTGCCCTGCTGGGGACTTGCCGAGGCGGTCGAGCACGCCGACGAGACGGCGATCGACGCCGCCATCGCGTCCGCCGCGGCCCTCACCCCGCGCGAGGTACGGACCGTCGTCCTCGGCTGCACCCACTACGAACTCGTCGCCGACCGCATCCGCGCCGCCCTGCGGGGGCCCGGCAGGGCGCCGCTCGCCCTGCTCGGCTCGGCGGGCGCGGTGGCCGCGCAGGCGCTGCGCCGGATCGGCGCCGGACCCGCACCTGGAGCGGCCCCCACCGGTTCGGTGACCGTGCTCCTGAGCGGACGGACGGGCGCCCTCCCGGGACCCGCGCTCGCGTACGAGGAGGGCCGCCTCCTCGGGGCGGCGGCTCCCGCACGGCTGCCCTAGGGCCTGTCGTTCGGATCATCCCGGCGCTTCGCGGGGTCTGGCACGCCCTCCTCCAGAGGGGGTACCCCCAGCCGCGTTGCCGTCAGTCCCTGACGTCCCCCAGCCTTCGACCGGGGGTACCCCCACCGCGTCGACTCCCTCCTCCGCCTTGCAGCTGCACGCACCAGACCCCGCTCGGGGCAGCCGACAAGGCACCGCGGCCGACGGCCGGGATGATCCACACGACAGGCCCTGGCGCGCGGACAGGCCCCGGCGGGGCCGCCTCCGTCCGGAGCAGGCGCCCCGTGCGCGCGGGTACCCGCGGAGCGAAACGTGAGTAGTCTCGATGGCATGAGGGACCACCCCCACAACGCGCCGGACGCGCCCGAAGCGCACCCCGATGTCTGGACCGGCCACGCCACCAACCGTGTGCAGTGGCTGCTGGCGCTGGTCGGCGCCGCCTGTGTGGCACTCGGAGTCCAGCTCGCCGTCGACTCGGCGTGGACGTCCGGCTCCGCCCCCCTCGTGATGAGCGTGGTCGGCTGCATCGCGGCCGGTCTGCTGGTCCTCTTCGGCACCCTGGCCTTCGTCAGCGTGGCCCTGAAGGTCGACAAGGACTCCCTGGAGGTGCGCTGCGGCCACATCGGTGTGCCGCGCCGCCGTATCCCGCTGTCCCATGTCGCCGGTGCCGACTTCGTCGCCCATGTGACGCCGCGCCACTGGGGCGGCTGGGGCTACCGCTGGCGGCCCGAGAAGGGCACGGCCGTGGTCGTGCGCCAGGGCGAGGGCCTGGTCCTGCGGCTGTGGGACGGACATACGTTCACCATCACCGTGGACGACGCGGAGGCGGCCGTCCGGGTGATCCGCGACCGGCTGCGGGCCGCCACCGCGGACACGGCCCACTGAACCGGCTCCGGCCTCCGTCTCTCTTTCACCGGGGCCTGATGTGGCCCGCTCCCTTTCACAGGGCCTGACGTGGCCCGCGCTTCTTCATGGGTCCCGATGCGGCCCGGTTCTGAAGGGTCCAGGTGCGTCGGTCCTGATGCGCCCGTTCCGATGTGCCCGTCCTGGCGCGCCGGTCCCTCACATGCCCTCGCTCACCCGTTCGGCCCATCCTGTGCGAACCGGCTCCCGCGCGGTCCCTTCCCTCCCGCCGACCCGGCCGGGTCGGACAGCGGACGGGCGGTCGCCAGACCGGCCAGCAGACCCGCGCCCGCCGTCACGGCGGTGAAGCTCAGCGCGTTGCCCACCGCCGCGATGGCCGCGACCGCCGTCAGCGCCGCCCCGGCGGTCAGCGCCACCGGGGTCGGCCGCGCGGTCCGCCACAGGGCGCTCAGCACCCAGCAGAACGCCGCCGCCAGCAGCGCGACCCCGATCACCCCCTGCTCCGCGGCCTGCTGGAGCAGCGCCGAATGCGCCTTGCCGTCGGACGGCAGGGGCCCGCCCGCGGCCGGGCTCAGCTCGCCGAACCGGCCCGGTCCCACCCCCAGCAGCGGCTCGCGCTCCAGCAGGGCCAGCGCGTCCCGCCACAGCTCCACCCGGCGCGGGGTGAGCTGCCCCTCCAGCGACGCCGCGAGCCCGTCCGGCAGCGACCGCGCGGCGACCGCCCAGGTGGCCGCCGTGACCCCGGCCGCCGCCAGCGCCAGCCCCGCGACACCGGGGCCGCGCCGCCGCATCCGGCCCGCCGCGAGCGAGGCCAGCAGCACCACGGCGCAGGCGGTCGCGCCGGTCACCGAGCCCAGCGCCGCCGCCGTGAGCGCCGCGGCGACGGCCGTCAGCCGCAGCAGCAGCCGGACCGCGGGCGCCGACGCCGCCCAGGCCGCGCAGCAGGCGGCCCCGGCGGACAGCGTCAGCAGCGCGGCGGTGGCACCCAGATGGCCGAGCGGAGGCCCCGGCTGCGGACCGGGCGTGAGTTGCGGCACGGTCAGCGGGAGGGCGATCCCGGCCAGCGCGGCCATCGCCGGGGCGGCCACCGGCAGCAGGGCCCCGGTGATCCGGCCCGCCGCATGTCCGGCGGCCACGGCGAGCACCGCCAGGAGCGCCCCCTCGGGCCGCCCGCCATGGACGGCGGCCGTGATCAGCGACCAGAGCGCGCAGCCGGCCAGGATCGCCATACCGGCCGCGTCGGACCCGCCGCGTCTGTCGTCCTCCGCCGCCTCCCCGGCCGCGGACACGCCTCTCGTGGACCCCACCCGTCCCCCCGGACCCTCTCCCCGGCCCCGGCCGCCCGCGCCGGATCACGGCCGCGCGCCCCGGGGCTCCGGCACACGGTAACGGCTGATCGTCCCTTTGTGGATGAGCGGTGACGAACTATGCGGAAAGCGTGCGCGGCGACGGCCCCGGCGCCCCCGGCCGTCCCGGGCGCCTCTCCCGCACCGGAGGACTCCGCGCAGGTCGCGGCGCCCTCCCGCGCGGGACCGTCCTTGTCGGCCGCCCAGGAAGCCGCCGTACACTCCCACAGTGACCGTCACCGCGCCCCCCGCCGGCGAACCGGACCAGGCCGAACCGCAGCCCGCGCCCGCCGCGCGCCGCTGGCCCGCGCGTCTGGTGCCGCCCGCTGTCGCGGCCCTCTCCGGAGTGCTGCTGTATGTCAGCTTCCCGCCGCGCACCCTGTGGTGGCTGGCCCTCCCGGCGTTCGCGGGGTTCGGCTGGGTGCTGCGCGGACGCGGCTGGAAGGCGGGACTGGGCCTCGGCTACCTCTTCGGCCTCGGTTTCCTCCTGCCGCTGCTGGTGTGGACCGGCGTGGAGGTCGGCCCCGGCCCCTGGCTCGCCCTGGTGGCGATCGAGGCCCTCTTCGTGGCGCTGGTCGGCGCGGGCGTCGCCGCGGTCTCCCGGCTGCCCGGCTGGCCGGTGTGGGCCGCCGCCGTGTGGATCGCCGGAGAGGCCGCCCGCGCGCGGGTCCCGTTCAGCGGCTTCCCCTGGGGCAAGATCGCCTTCGGCCAGGCCGACGGCGTCTTCCTCCCGCTCGCCGCCCTGGGCGGCACCCCGGTCCTCGGCTTCGCCGTCGTCCTCGCGGGCTTCGGCTGCTACGAACTGCTGCGCGTCGCCCTCCACGCGCGCCGCACCCGCGTCCTGCGCCGGGGCACCGCCGCCGTGGCACTGCTCGGTGTGGCGGTCCCCGTGGTGGGCGCCTTCGCGGCGCGCCCGCTGGTCAGTGACGACGCCGAGGACGGCACCGCGACCGTCGCCGTGGTCCAGGGGAACGTCCCCCGCGCGGGGCTCGACTTCAACTCGCAGCGCCGCGCGGTCCTCGACTACCACGCGCGGGAGACCGAGCGGCTCGCCGCCGAGGTGGCCGCTGGACGGGTCCCCCGGCCCGACTTCGTGCTCTGGCCGGAGAACTCCTCCGACATCGACCCCTTCGCCAACGCCGACGCCCGCGCGGTCATCGACCGGGCGGCACAGGCGATCGGGGTGCCCATCTCGGTCGGCGGAGTCGTCCAGCGCGACGGCAGGCTGCTCAACGAGCAGATCCTGTGGGACCCGGACAAGGGACCCGTCGACACCTATGACAAGCGGCAGATCCAGCCCTTCGGTGAGTACCTGCCGCTGCGGTCGCTGATCGGCGCCATCAACAGCGAATGGACCAGCATGGTCGCCCAGGACTTCAGCCGGGGCAGCGAACCCGGCGTGTTCACCATGGACGGCACCAAGGTCGGCCTGGTCACCTGCTATGAGGCGGCTTTCGACTGGGCCGTGCGCTCGGAGGTCGTCGACGGCGCCCAGATGATCTCCGTACCCAGCAACAACGCCACCTTCGACCGCAGCGAGATGACCTACCAGCAGCTCGCCATGTCCCGGGTCCGCGCGGTCGAGCACAGCCGCACGGTCACCGTCCCGGTCACCAGCGGCGTCAGCGCGATCATCCTGCCCGACGGCACCATCACCCAGCGCACCGGCATGTTCGTCGCCGACACGCTGGTCCAGGAGGTGCCGCTGCGCTCCTCGCAGACGCCCGCCACCAAGCTGGGCGTGCTGCCCGAGATCGCGCTGCTGCTGGTCGCCGCGGGCGGCCTGGGCTGGGCCATCACCGCAGGTGTGCGCGGGCGGCGCGCGGGTGGCGCGTAGCCGTACGACCGTCGTACGCCCCGTGAACCGGACGTGACGGGGCGAACCGGGCCGCTAGGGTCGGGGACATGGCTACCCCTGACTTCATCACCACGCTGCGCGAGTCCGCCGGTCATCAGCTGCTCTGGCTCCCCGGAGTCACCGCCGTCGTCTTCGACGACACGGGCAGAGTCCTGCTGAACCGGCGCTCGGACAACCGCAAGTGGTCGCTGATCGGCGGTATCCCGGAGCCCGGCGAGCAGCCCGCGGCCTGCGCGGTGCGCGAGGTCGAGGAGGAGACCGCGGTGCGCTGCGTCGCCGAGCGGGTCGTCCTCGTCCAGGCCCTGTCACCGGTCCGGTACGACAACGGGGACGTCTGCCAGTACATGGACATCACGTTCCGCTGCCGGGCGCTGGGCGGGGAGGCGCGGGTGAACGACGACGAGTCGCTGGACGTCGGCTGGTTCGCCGTCGACGCGCTGCCGGACCTGGACGAGTTCGGAGTGCTGAGGATCAAGCAGGCCATGGCTGAGGCACCCACGTGGTTCGACCCCATGACAGCCCTGTGAGCAGTAGAGGCGGACCACATGGGTGAACGGGTGCGGGCCGCTTAGGGTCGGATCATGACCACGCCCCCCGCCGTCCCGGCCGCCCTCCCCTCCCCGCCCGACCTGGGCGGCCGGACCGCCCTGGTCACCGGTGCCGCCGGTGGCATCGGACGGGCCTGCGCCCTGCGGCTGGCCGCCGCCGGTGCCGAGGTCAGGGCCGTCGACCGGGACGCGGCCGGGCTCGCCGACCTCACCGCGCTCGCCGCCGGACTGCCGGGCACCCTCGCCCCCCACGTCCTGGACCTCACCGACCTCGACGCCGCCGAACACGCCGCCGAGGGCACCGACATCCTGGTCAATAACGCCGGACTCCAACTGGTCCGGCCCATCGAGGACTTCCCGCCGGACGTCTTCCACACCGTCCTCACCGTGATGCTGGAAGCGCCCTTCCGGCTGATCCGGGGCGCCCTGCCGCACATGTACGGACAGGGCTGGGGCCGGATCGTCAACATCTCCTCCGTGCACGGTCTGCGCGCCTCCCCCTTCAAATCCGCGTACGTCGCCGCCAAGCACGGCCTGGAGGGACTGTCCAAGACGGCGGCGCTGGAGGGCGCCCCGCACGGCGTCACCTCGAACTGCGTGAACCCGGGCTACGTCCGCACCCCGCTGGTCGAGCGGCAGCTCGCCGACCAGGCCGCACTGCACGGCATCCCCGTGGAGCGGGTCCTCACCGAGGTCCTGCTGCGCGACACCGCGGTCAAGCGGCTGATCGAACCGGACGAGGTCGCCGAGATGGTGGCCCATCTGTGCGGGCCGACGGCGTCCTCGATCACCGGCACCTCCCAGGTCCTCGACGGCGGCTGGACCGCGCACTGACCAGGGCACCCCGGGTTGTCCACAGGCCGGAGCGCGGGCCGGTCCCGGGGTTATCCACAGGGCTGACGGGCCGGGTGGCGGATGGGTCATCCTGGGGGCATGTCCCGCGATCACGTGCAGTCCGCCGAGCGCCCCGCCGCCGCAGACCCCGTGGGCGGCGCCGAGGCGCCGTTCCTGGACCTGCTGGCCCGCGGCGCATCCCTCGACGCCTACGAACACCCCCTGCTGCTGGCCCGCGCCGAGGGCCGCCCGCCCGAGCAACTGGCCGCGCTGGAGACCGCCAAGCTCCGCGCCCTGCGCGTCCGCGCCGAGCTGGAGGGCCGCAGGCGCCGCGAGGCCGAGCTGTCCGCCCTCTTCGAGACGGCCCACGACCTGGCGGGCCCCCGCGATCTGGACGCGGTCCTCCAGGCGATCGTGCAGCGCGCCCGCTCCCTGCTCGGCACGGACATCGCCTACCTCAGCCTCAACGACCCCGAGCGCGGCGACACCTATATGCGGGTCACCGAAGGCTCCGTCGCCGCCCGCTTCCAGCAACTGCGGCTCGGCATGGGCGAGGGGCTCGGCGGCCTGGTCGCCCAGACCGCCCGGCCCTATGTCACCGACGACTACTTCCACGACGACCGCTTCCAGCACACCACCGCCATCGACACGGGCGTGCGCGACGAGGGCCTGGTGGCCATCCTCGGCGTCCCGCTCACCCTCGGCCCGCAGGTCATCGGCGTCCTGTTCGCCGCCGACCGCCGCGCCCGGGTCTTCGAACGGGAGCAGATCGCCCTCCTCGGCTCCTTCGCCGCGCTCGCCGCCGCCGCCATCGACACCGCCAATCTCCTCACCGAGACCCGCGCCGCCCTCGCCGGCCTGGAGCGCGCCAACGAGATCATCCGCGACCGCAGCGCCGTCATCGAGCGCGCCTCCGACGTCCACGACCGGCTCGCCGAACTGGTCCTGCGCGGCGGCGGCGTGCATGACGTGGCCGCCGCCGTCTCCGAGATCCTCGAAGGCGCCGTCCGCTTCACCGAGACCGACGCCACCCCCACCGCCCCCCTGGAGGCATCCCGCGCGGAAGGCCACGCGGTACGGCACCGGGACGACTGGATCGCCGCCGTCGCCGCCGGTGACGAACTCCTCGGCGCCCTCGTCCTGCGCGGCCACCCCGGACTCGACCCGGTCGACCAGCGCACCCTGGAGCGCGCCGCGATGGTCACCTCCCTGCTGCTCCTCGCCCGCCGCTCCGCCGCCGAGGCCGAACAGCGGGTCCGCGGCGAACTCCTCGACGACCTCCTCGACGCCCGCGACCGCGACCCCCGGCTGCTGCGCGACCGCGCCACCCGGCTGCACGCCGACCTCGACGCCACCCATGTCGTCCTCGCCGCCCGGCTGGACGGCACCGGTGCCGACGCCGACCAGGAGGCCGCCGCCCGCCGCCGCCTCTGGTCGGCCGCCTCCCACCTCGCCGCCACCCGGCACGGACTCGCCGCCGCCCGCGACGGCGGCACGGTCCTGCTGTTGCCCCTCACCGGCGGCGACACCGCCACCGACGTGGCTCGCCGCACCGCCCGCCACCTGGGCACCGCTGTCCATGAGGCCGTCACCGTCGGCGCCTCCGCCCCCGTGAAAGACCTCACCGCCCACCCCGACACCCTCGCCACCGCCTACGCCGAGGGCCGCCGCTGCCTGGAGGCCCTGCGCCTGCTCGGCCGGACCGGCGACGGCGCCGCCGCGGAGGACTTCGGCTTCCTCGGTCTGCTCCTGGCGGGCGACCGCGACATCGCGGGGTTCGTCGAGCGCACCGTCGGCCCGGTCGTGGCCTACGACGACCGCAGAGGCACCGAACTGCTCCGCACCCTCGACGCCTACTTCGCGGGCGCGATGAGCCCGGCCCGCACCAAGGACATCCTCCACGTCCATGTCAACACGGTGGCGCAGCGCCTGGAGCGGGTCGGCAGACTCCTCGGCGAGGACTGGCAGAGCCCGCCCCGCATCCTGGAGATCCAACTGGCCCTGAGACTCCACCGTCTGACGGTCCCGAGACCGTGACGTCCGGGGCGCGGACGCCGGGAGCGCCCCGCGCACCCGAGGTGTACGGGGCCGGACACCGGAACGCGGCCCGCTTCCGACGTCAGACGGTATGGGAGCCGTGCGACGACGGCTGCGCGGGCACCGCCGACCCGCCCCCGTCGCTCCCCGGCCTCCCGACCTCGTGGAGATCCCGGTGCCGGGTCTCGTCGGCCACCCCCACCGCGACCAGTGTCAGCACCGCCGCCGCCATGACATACAGCGCGATCGGGGTCGACGTGCCGTGGTCGGCGAGCAGGGCCGTGGCGATCAGCGGCGCCGGAGCACCTGCGGCCACCGAGGAGAACTGAGCACCGATGGAGGCACCCGAGTACCGCACCCGCGTGGCGAACAGCTCGGAGAAGAAGGCGGCCTGGGGCGCGTACATCGCCCCGTGCAGCACCAGGCCAACGGTCACGGCGAGCAGCATGGCCAAGAAGCGACCGGTGTCGATCAGGGCGAAGAACGGGAACATCCACAGCCCCACCCCCGCCGCGCCCAGCAGATACACGGGCCGCCGCCCCACCCGGTCCGACAGGGCACCCCACAACGGGATCACGGCGAAGTGGACCGCCGACCCGATCAGCACGGTGTTCAGCGCGGACTGCCGGGAGACTCCGGCGGCGGTGGTGGCGTAGACGAGGATGAAGGCGGTGATGACGTAGTAGCTGATGTTCTCCGCCATGCGCGCGCCCATGGCGACCAGGACATCACGCCAGTGATCCCGCAGCACCGAGAGCAGCGGCATCCGCTCGGCCGCCGCGCCCGCGCCCGCGCCCGCGCCAGAGCCCGACCTCGAGCCCGCGCCCGCGCCCGAACCCGTGGCCCCGCCATCCCGCTTCCGCGCCTCCGCCTGGGCCAGGGCCTGCTGGAAGACGGGCGACTCGTCGACGGACAGCCGTATCCACAGCCCGACGATCACCAGAACACCGGAGAGGAGGAACGGAATCCGCCAGCCCCAGCCGCTGAACGCGGCCTCGGACAGCACCGCGGTGAGGAACGACAGCACACCGGTCGCCAGCAACTGGCCAGCGGGTGCCCCCGTCTGCGGCCAGGACGCCCAGAACCCGCGCCGCCGCGCGTCCCCGTGCTCCGACACCAGCAGCACGGCTCCGCCCCACTCACCGCCGAGCGCGAACCCCTGCACCAGCCGCAGCACGGTGAGCAGCACGGGCGCGGCCGACCCGATGGCGGCATGGGTCGGCAGCAGCCCGATCGCGAAGGTGGCGCCGCCCATCAGCAGCAGGCTGAGCACGAGCAGTCGCTTCCGGCCGAGACGGTCGCCGTAGTGACCGAAGACCAGCGCCCCCAGCGGCCGGGCGGCGAAGCCGACGGCATACGTCAGAAAGGAGAGCAGCGTGCCGACCAGGGGATCGGAGCCGGGGAAGAACAACTCGTTGAAGACCAGCGCGGCGGCCGAGCCGTACAGGAAGAAGTCGTACCACTCGATGGTGGTCCCGATGAGACTGGCGGCGACGATCCGGCGGAGCTTGGCGGGCGGTGGGGGAGCGGTGGTGGGGGACGCCATGTACGCCACTTCCTTGTGTGCGGTGGGGACGGGTGGGTGTCGGGACACCGTAGGAATGGGCAGGTGGGGCGCACATGTGGTGGGGCACCATAGTTTGGGGGCGGGGGGTGAGTGTGGGCGCCATGCAGGAGTCGGACGAGCAGGGTCCGGGGCTTGTGGACCGGGCGGGCGGACCAAGTACCGTCCCCGGCGCCGGTGTCACCGCCGTTCCTCGCCCGGTGCTGCCCCGCACGGGCGTCGGCGCGGGGCCGTCAGTCCGGCTCGCTGCTGCTCACACGCCGCGGCCGGTGTCCGTGGTCCGGCGTGCTGCTGCTCGCGCGCCGCGGGCGGTGTCCGTTGGTCCGCTAAGTCCGGGTCGCCGCGCAGAATCCGTTCCCACGACTGGCGTGGTCCGCCCCGCCGTCATTCGCACGCTGCGGGTGGTGTCTGTGGTTCCGTCGAGTCCGGGCCCGGTATGCAGGATCCGTGTGACTCGCGCGCCGCGGGTGGTGTCTGTGGCTCCGTCAAGTCCCGGCCCGGCATGCAGAATCCGTGTCATTCACGCGCCGCGGGCGGTGTCCGTGGCTCCGTCAAGTCCGGGCCCGACACGCAGAATCCGTGTCACTCCCGCCCCGCCGACGGTGTCCCCGGCTCCGCCAAGTCCGGGTCGCCGCGCAGCATCCGTTCCCACAGCTCGCGGAGCGCGGCGTGCGGGGCGACACCGAGTTCCGCGTACAGCAGCCGTCGGGCGTCCGCGTACACGGCGAGGGCCTCGGTACGCCGTCGGCTGCGGTACAGCGCGAGCATCTGGAGTTCGCGCAGCCGTTCCCGGAGGGGATGCGCGGCGGTCAGCAGGGTCAGCTCCGAGGCCGCCTCCATGTGACGGCCCTGCTCCAGATCCAGGTCGAGGCGGGTTTCCAGGAGCTGGAGCCGCCACTCGGTGAGGCGTACCCGCTGGGCTTCCGCGTGCGGGCCGGGCACCCCGGCCAGAGGCTCGCCCTCCCACAGGACCAGTGCCTGACCGAGTACCTCCCGGGCCCGCGTGAGTTCGCCGGCCGCCCGTGCCCGGTCCGCCTCCGCCGCCAGGGTCTGGACGACGGTCAGATCGAACGCGCCCTCGGCGATCCCCCGGAGCGCGTACCCCCCGGGCACCCTGACCAGCATCCCGGGATCGAGCAGCCTGCGCAGCCGGGCGGTGTACGTGTGGAGCGCTTCCAGCGCCCGGACGGGGGGCTCCGCTCCCCACAGGGCTTCGACCAGTTCGGAGGCGGTCACGGTCCGGCCGTCGCGCAGCAGCAGCGCCGCCAGCAGGGCCCGCTGCTGCGGGGACCCGGCGGGCACCTGCGCCTCGCCACGCCAGACGCGCACCGGACCGAGCACGCCGAGCCGCAGGGGCGGTTCGGACGCGGCCGGAGTCGCCTGGCCATCTCGCTCCGTCCGACCCGGGACGGTCCCGGTACTCGCCTCCCGGGGCATGGCCCGACGGGTCACGTCCCCGCGCCGAGCGCGCGTGGCGCCCCTCACCGACCTCCTGTCACGGCCACCCTCGTCGGGTACGGCACGCTCCCCTTCGTCCACGCGACGACCGGAAGCGGTGCCCACCGCTGACGCCCCGTCACGGTCACGTTCCTCGGGTGCGGCAGGCTCCCCTTCGTCCACGCGACGACCGGACGCGGCGCCCACCGCTGACGCCCCGTCACGGCCACGCGCGTCGGGTACGGCACGCGCCGGGAACTCGGTGGTGGCGAGGCCCCACAGGGAGGTGCGGGACAGGGGATGGGCCGGTCCCAGCGTCACCGTCGCCTTCTGCACGGCGATCACCAGTACCTCCGCCGCCTGACTCCACCGCTCGCGGTCGCCCGCGGCCAGCGCCGAACTCAACTTGGCCAGAGCGAGGGTGATCAGCGCCGAGAGGGACAGCGGATGGTCGCCGCCGAGGAGTTGGACCATCTGCCGTGCCGTGCGGGCGACGGCGTCGGTCAGCTCATCCGCCTCGCCGTGTCGACCCTGTCGGCGCGCGGCGCCTTCCAGCACGGCGGTCGCCAGCAGCCGGATCTCCAGTTGTTCGCGGTCGGATTCCAGCGGGGCGCTGAGGGTCAGCGCCGCCTCGGCCGCCCCGGCGGCTCCCTCGATGTCCCCCAGACGGAGCTTGATCGCCGCCAGATTGGCCCGGCTCCGGGCACCGCCGAGGCTGTCGTCGTGTCGCCCCTCCAGAGCGATGGCCGGTGACAGGACAGTCAGGGCGGCCGGGATCAGATCGCGGTCCGCGAGGACGACCGCCAGTTCGTTTCTGACGTCGGCCGGGAGGGAGAGGGAATCGGGGTCCGCGTAGACACGCGCGAGCACGGACTCGCGAAGGTCCGCCGCCTCGCGGCTCAGGCCGAGGTCTTCGAGCAGCGCGGTCAGATAGGCGAGCTCCTTGCCGAGGGCGGGGCGCCGGAGGAGGCCAGGGTCTTCACACAGGCCGGCTACCGCGCTCGCGGCACGCACACGGTCGGCGTCGTTGCCGTCCGCGGCGAGCGCGCGTTCGGCGCTGGTGATGGCCTGCCGCCACACATCGGTCATGTCCCGTCACCGCGCAGCTGCCGTTCGAGCGCTGTCTTCGCGATCATGAAATTGAGTTCGGCGACCTGCGACGGATCGAGAAGACCGCGCTGCGCCCACGCACGGACGCGGTCGAACGACGACTCCGCGGCAGCGGTGCCCGCCAGCTCGGCCCGCTTCGCCGAGCCCCCCGGATCGAGGACGTCGATGAGGTGCTCCACATGGAACTGGTCGAAACGGCTCAGCGCCTCGCCGATGGTCGCGGCGAACAGCACATTGGCGGCACGCCCGGCGCTCACCCGGTCCGGGACCTGTTCCAGAAGGATGCCCACGAGGGCGGGCTCCGCACTGTCCGGAACGCCCGTGACCACCGGACCGCCCGAGTACCCCGAGTAGTCCCCCGTCTGCTGATCGACCGTCAGTTGCAGAGCCTGGATGACCGCGCCGCCCTCACAGGGGTAGTCCGCCGTACCGTCGTCCACCTTCCCACCGAGCACCGGCTCGATCGCCTCGGGACGGTACGGGGCGTGCCAGTCGTCCCCTCGGCGAGCCGTCCCGGCCCGGGGGATCGACAGCCGTACGTCGTACGCGGCGGCGATCGTGATCAACGCCAGGTCGGCGTCCTCGTCGCGGCGGCAGACCTCGCCCGCCAGCCTGCTGCCGTCGGTCAGGACGACATCGAGCCGCCCGTCCGGCGAGGTGAGCCCCCGCAGACAGTGCAGGGCGGTCACCACATAGCGGCGGGTCAGGAAGAAGCCGCCCCCGAGGCGCTGCCCGGAGTCGAAGAGTTCGACCCAGTAGCGGGCGGCCGTCACGGTGACTCCGGGACCCGCTCCACGGTGAGAGTGACCTCGAACGACGCTTCGGCCGACGCCTTGGAGAGGATGACTCCCGCCTCCGCGCCCAGCGTCAGCCCGAACGTCACCGCCATGCTCGACACCTGCCAGCCGTCGCGGCCCGGCACGCGCGCCAGGGACTGCTGAGCGATGTCCGACGCCTGGACGATGGCCTCCTCCAGCTCCGGCGCGCGATCACCCAGCGCGGCACTGGACCGTGTCCGGCTGGCGATCTGGCGACTCCCCGACGAGTCCAGCGCCACCGTCTCGACCCGAACTTCAGCCATACATCCCCCCATGGGCGCGGTCCCGGCCACCAGGCTGCCGACTTCCGCAACGAAGCGTAGCCAGCGCGATCCTGGTGCGCGACCGGTTCACCGCACGAGGCCCGGTCGAGGTCCCGGCGACCGCTGCCGGGCCGCGCCTGGCTTCGAGCAAGAGCGGGAAGCGGGAAGCGGGACAGACAGCTCCCGAGGGCGGGGATCAACGGGCGAAGTAGTGGCCGTCCGCGAGATCCGCGAGCAGCCCCGCCTGCTCCGGACGCCAGCCCAGCAGCGTCCGCGTCCGGTCGCTCGACGCGGGCGCGTCCATCCCGGCGAGGACGCCCAGCCACCCGAAGTGGCCGTGCGCGTCCGCCGGATCGACGGACGCCACCGGCAGCCCCAGCCCCTTCCCCAGCGCCTCCGCGATCACCCGGAACGGCACGCCCTCCTCGTCGACCCCGTGCAGCCGCGCACCCGCGGGAGCCTTCTCCAGCGCCAGCCGGAACAGCCGCGCCGCGTCGTACCGGTGCACCGCGGGCCACCGGTTGGCGCCGTCACCGAGATACGCGGAGACCCCCTTCCCGACCGCGCAGCCGATCAGCACGGGGATCAGCCCATGGTCCCCGCGCCCGTGCACCGAGGGCGGCAGCCGTACGACGGACGCCCGCACCCCCCGTCCGGCCAGCGCCAGCGCGGCCTCCTCGGACGGCGCCCGGAGCGCGCCCGGCGTCCCGGGCACGGCGGCGTCCTCCTCCGTGACCACCCGGCCCAGCGCCGGACCGGCGCTGCCCGAGGCCGCCACCAGCGGCCGGTCCGACCCCGCGAGCGCGTCGCCCATCGCCTCGACCGCCCGGCGGTCGATCTGGACGGACTCGGTGTAGGTGGCGAAGTCATGGATGAAGGCGGTGTGGATCACGCCGTCCACCGTGTCCGCCGCCCGCCGCAGACTGTCCAGGTCCTCCAGCGTCCCGAAGCACGGCTCGGCCCCGGCGGCGGCCACCACCGAGGCGGCCCGTTCGGAGCGGACGAGCCCGGCGACCGTATGCCCGGCGGCCAGCAGCTCGGGGACGACGGCACTGCCGATGAAACCGGTGGCACCGGTGACGAGGACACGCACGGAGAGGCTCCCTGGGGACCGGAGTAAGGGGTAAGGGGCAAGGGGGTTGAGGGGCACATGGGGTACGGGGTACGGGGTACGGGGTACGGGGTACTTGCGGGACCGCTCACGGCCCCGGCGCGGACGTTTCCCGACACCTGCGCACCAGGTCCGCGACTCGCCCTTCATTAGGTCATACAGGGGGCCGCCCCCGGCCCCGGGCACCGGCGTTCCACCCGATCGGGTACGGGGCCGTCCAACTCGGGGACAGGACCAGGGGGTTGCCGCACCGCCCGGCAGAAGCCCGGCAGATGCCCGGCAGAAGCCCATCGCCAAGGACGCGCAGCGGCAGCAAGCACACGCGGCGCTCCCACGCCCCCCTCACCACGCCCCCCTTCCCCACAGCCGCCGTCCGCAGCCCCCCCCTACGGCGCCCCCAACTGCCGCGCCAACTCGTTCGCCTCGTCCTGCGTGTACTCCGCGCTGATCTGCATCTCGCCCCCGGTGAGCGGGCCGGTGACGGCGGGGGCGCTGATGAGGCGGTCGCCGAGGAGGATGGCCAGCTGGTTCCTCGGGTTCTCGCGCTGGGACGCGCGCCGGGTGAGTTCGGTGAACCGTTCGGTGTCCTCGCCGTCCTGGAACGTGGCCTGGACGACCCATCCACCGGAGTTCGTCTCGAACACGGCCCGCACCTCCTGGAACCGTGTGACGCTCATCCGGTCCGCGGCCCGGGTGGAGACGCTGAAGCAGGTTTCCAGCTCCGGGGCGTAGAAGGTGGGCGGCGGGAGGGTGTCGGCGCACTCACCGGTCTGGCTCTGCTCCACCAGGGCCAGCCGCATGTCCTGCACCACCGTGCCGGGAGCAGCGCCGTCCCCCTGCATGGCGTAGAGCACGCCGCCGCCCGCGAGCACCGCCACGGCGATGCCGATACCGAGCGCGCGGCGCCGGGGTGCCCGGCGGGGCGCCGGACGGGGCGCGGGGCGGGGCATCCGCCGGGTGCGGGGCGGTGCGGTCGGCGGGGTCCGCCGGGTGGCCGCGTCCGGGTCGACACGCCGCCGTGCCGCGTCGGCCTCGTCGGTACGGCGTCTGCGGTGTCCCTCGATCGCGGTGGACCAGGCGCGCGGCAGCCAGTCGGCGGCGCCGCGTGCCTGCGGGCGCTTGGCGAGGAACGTGCCCACCTCGATCAACAGGACCTGGGGGGAGGGCCGTCGGGCGGCGTCCAGGGCGAGACAGGGCAGGATCAGGTCGTGCACGTCGGTGGCGAGGCCGGTCAGGTCGAGGTCGCCCTCGGCGGCCCGCACCAGTTGCTCCAGCGCGGAGCCCTCGCCCATGTCCCGGTACGGGCTGCGGCCCGTGGCGAGATAGTGGAGCGTGGCGCCCAGCGAGAACACGTCGGACGCGGGGGTGGTCGGCTCGCCCCGGGCCTGCTCGGGCGCGGCGAAGGCGATGGTGCCGAGGGCGGTCGCCGTGCGGGTGATGTCGGCGGCCTGCGAGATCCCGAAGTCGATCAGCCGGGGACCGTCCTCGGGGAGCAGGACGTTGGAGGGCTTGACGTCGCGGTGGACGAGCCCGGCGGTGTGGATGCTGACCAGCGCCTCGGTCATCCCGGCCGCGATCCAGTGCAGGGCGGGCGACGGCAGGGGGCCCTGGGACGTCACCAGTTCCCGCAGCGACGGGGCCGGTATGTACTCGGTGGCCATCCAGGGGACGCGGGCCTCCGCGTCGGCGTCCACCACACTCGCCGTGTACAGCCCGCGTACCCGCCGCGCCAGGGACACCTCACGGGCGAACCGGCGGCGGTCCGCCTCGGGTACGGCGCCGTCGCCGGGCTGCGCGAGAAGGGTCTTGACGGCCAAGGTACGGCCGCCGGGGGAGCGGGCCAGATAGACCCGGCCCATCCCGCCGCTGGCCAACTCCGTGAGGATCGTGTACGGCCCGATGCGCTCGCCGGGGCGCGCCGCCCCCGTCCGCTCCGCCTGCACTGGTGTCCCCCTCGTCAGACCCGCTCGCGGCGTGGCGCGGCGGTGTCCCGCACGGTGCCGACCGAAGGGCCCCGGCGCTCGCACCGTACGCGGGTCGCCCCGTGTCCCGTCCTGGACGCGTCCGGTCCGCCCGCGCCGCCGTGCACGGCGACGGCGTTCTCGTCCATGTGAGCCGGTTCCCCCCACCGTTCCCGGACCTGCCTCGGTGAGGAATGTAGCGGCCACCTCTGTGCGCCCACAACGCCCTTCTGAGGCACGGGAGATGGGCCGGACGGGCGGTCGGCACCGGGCGCCCTCGCCCCCTGCTGTGGGAGTACGGCTGACCCGGCCGGGTCCCGCGCTCCGCGCCTGCCGTGCGCCGACGAACAACGCCCGTGCGCCCGGGGGCAACGCGCCCCGCGGCCCGCCGCCTACCGTGCCACCGGCGCCGCGCGGAAGCCTCCCCGCCCCGTGCGACGCCCCGCCGGAACGACCGGCGTGCCGTACGACCCTCCGGGAGCAGGAGATGACCGAAGCCGTGGAGCGGGCGCAGCCCGTCCAGCCCGTGCTGGAACCGGCGGCGGCCGCGTTCGCGCAGGCCACCGCCAACCCGCCGTACCTCTTCGATCTGCCCCCGGCCGAGGGGCGCAAGGCGGTGGACGAGGTGCAGTCCGGTGCGGTGGACGCGCCGGACGTCGACGAGGAGTGGATCACCGTCCCCGGCGGCCCCACCGGCGGTGTCCGCACCCGGATCGTCAAGCCCGCGGGCGCCACCGGAACCCTGCCGGTGATCCTCTATCTGCACGGCGCAGGCTGGGTGTTCGGCGACGCCCGCACCCACGACCGGCTGGTGCGGGAACTCGCGTCCGGCGCGCACGCCGCCGTGGTCTTCCCCGAGTACGACCTCTCACCCGAGGCCCGCTACCCCGTGGCGATCGAGCAGAACTACACCGTGGCCCGCTGGATCGTCGCCGAGGGCGCCACCAAGGACCTGGACGGCGGGCGGCTGGCCGTGGCCGGTGACTCGGTGGGCGGCAACATGACCGCCGCGCTGACCCTGATGGCCAAGGAGCGCGGCGATGTGCCGCTGGTCCGGCAGGTGCTGTTCTACCCGGTCACCGACGCGGCCTTCGACACCGGCTCGTACCACCAGTTCGCCACCGGCTACTTCCTGCGCCGGGACGGGATGCGGTGGTTCTGGGACCAGTACACGACCGACCCGGCCGAGCGCGCGCAGATCACCGCCTCGCCGCTGCGCGCCACCACCGAGCAGCTCACCGGGCTGCCGCCCGCCCTGGTCCTCACCGCCGAGGCGGACGTGCTGCGCGACGAGGGCGAGCACTACGCCGACAAGCTGCGCGAGGCCGGGGTCGCCGTGACCGCGGTGCGCTTCCAGGGGATCATCCATGACTTCGTGATGCTCAACGCCCTGCGCGGGACCCACGCCGCCGAGGCGGCGATCGGCCTGGCCGTCAGCTACCTGCGCACCGCCCTGCACGACGGCTGACCGGTTCCCGCCGGGCGGCGCGGGGGAGACCCTGGGGTGGAAGGCGGTGCCACATGGGTGCGTACGTCGATTTCGACGGGACCAGGTTCTGGACCTACAGCCGGGGGACCGGGCCCGACGTCCTGCTGATCGCGGGGCTCGGGGACCCCGCGGAGGCGTGGGAGGCGCAACTCGACGGCCTGGCCGGCCGCTATCGGCTGCACGCGTTCGACAACCGGGGCGCCGGACGCACCCCGCTGCCCGGCGGACCGCTGTCGGTGGCGTCCCTCGCCGACGACGCCGCGGCGGTGCTCCGCGCGCTCGGTGTCGACCGGGCGCACATCGCCGGGTTCTCCGGCGGCAGCGCCATCGCGCAGGAACTGGCGCTCCGCCACCCGGGAGCCGTCCGCAGCCTCGTCCTCACCAGCACCTGGGCCCGCGCGGACGCCTACTTCACCGCCCTCACCCGCTCCTGGGACTGGCTGGCGGCGCACGCCCCCGACGGACGCGCCCTGCTGGAGGCGTTCTTCCTGTGGATCTACACGCCGCGCGCCCACGCCGACGGCACGGTACGCGCCATCGTGGAGGAGTCCCTCGCCTTCCCGCATCCGCAGTCGACGGACGCGTTCCAGCGGCAGTTGGCGGCGTTCGCCCGCCATGACAGCCTCGACCGGCTGCCCGGTATCGCCGTGCCGACCCTGGTGGTCGCCGGTGACCAGGACATCGCCACCCCCCAGCGGCTCGGCCGGATCGTCGCCGACGCCGTTCCGGGCGCCCGCTTCGAGGTGCTCAGCGGCGAGGCCCACCAGCCCTTCCAGGAGTCCCCGGACGTGTTCAACGCGCTCGTCGACGCGTTCTGGAGCGACGTGGAGGCCGGGCGATGACGCCGGACGCGGCTCCGTCGCCGTGACCGCCCCGGCATCACCTGACGTCCATCGGCCGTGACGTCCGGGGGCGCCCGACGGGAATGCGCCACACGCCTCCCTTTCACCGATTCACCCCACCGGGACGCACTTGGCAGCGCAATTCCCCTGCGCTGTACTGAAGAACGCCTGCCGCTCCGTCGGGGAAGGAATCAGACGATGAGGCGCTATCTCGAACTGAAGCACGTCCCGCTGAATCCGGCATTGCGTGAATATCTTCTGAGATCGGGGAGCCCGGTCGACACCGTGATAGAGAGCCTCGTCGAGCGCAGCGCCGAGGCGGGCGATCTCGCCATCATGATGATTCCCGAGGAACAGGGCGCGCTGCTGACCCTGCTCGCCCGGATGGTGTCGGCCCGGACCGTGCTGGACCTCGGGACGTTCACCGGGCTCTCCGCGCTCTGTCTGGCCCGCGGCACCGCACCCGGCGGACGGGTCATCACCTGTGACGTCAGCGACACCTGGCTCGGCACGGCGACCGAGCACTGGCAGCGGGCCGGTGTCGCCGACCGGATCGACTTCCGCCTCGGACCCGCCGCCGACACCCTCCGCGCCCTCCCCGAGGACACCCGCGTCGACCTGGCCTTTCTCGACGCGGACAAGGAGAACTACGAGAACTACCTGACCGCGCTGGCCCCGCTGCTGCGCCCCGGCGGGCTGCTGGTCGCCGACAACGTGTTCTTCAGCGGGTACGTCATGGACCCCGAAGCGGCCCCCGCCGGACTGGCCCGCGACAGCGCCCGCGCCCTGCGCGCGTTCAACGCCCGGCTCGCCGCCGACGACCGTTTCGAGACGGTCGTCCTGCCGATCGCCGACGGACTCACCCTCGCCCGCAAGAAGGACACCGCACAGGAAGGCGGTACGTGATGAGCGGCACCGCGACCCCTTTCGCACTCGCCGGAAAGGTGTATCGCGTCGAATACGGCGCCCTGACCGTCGAGCACGACTACACCACCGAGGGTCGATTGACATACACGATGGTGAGTGGCAACGGCAGCGGGTATTCGTACACCGCGGATATCGAAGTCGTCGCGTTGCGCGGGGAGATGTTCGCCGTGAGTTTTCAGGACGAGTTCGCGCGGCTGGTGATGGTGATCGACGCCGTCGGTGGGTGCGTCGACACGTTCATGGTGGCGGCGGACGGGGGGCTCCAGCATCTGCGGGGCACCCTCACCCCGGTAGCAGCCGCACCGGAAGGGCCGTGATCTTCCGCATGATCCCGGCGTCCTGGTGACGGACGCCGGTTCCGGCGAGGCGCAGTGCGGGGAAGCGGTCGAGGAGCACGGCGATCGCCACCTCCGCCTCCGCCCGTGCCAGGCCCGCCCCCAGACAGCGGTGGATGCCGTGTCCGAACGCCAGGTGCCGCAGGTCGGTACGGCGGATGTCGGCCCGGTCGGGATCGGTGTACCGGGCGGGGTCGCGGTGGGCGGCGCTCAGCGAGCCGAGCACGATCTCCCCGGCCGGGACGACCGTCCCGTCGACGGTGACGTCCCGCCGCGCCCGGCGGAACGCGGAGACCCTGAGCGGTGGATCGATGCGCAGCGCCTCCTCCACCGCGCCCGGGATCAGCGCGCGGTCGGCCCGCGCCAGCGCCAGCTGACCCGGATCGGTGAGCAGGAGCAAGGCGGTCTTCGCGATCAGCTGGGCCGTCGCCGTCTGCCCGGCGACGAGGAGGACGAACACCATCGACACCAGCTCCGTGTCGTCCAGTCCGGCGCCGATCAGTTCCGCGACCAGGTCCTCGCCCGCCGCCTCCGTACGACGGCGGGCGACCAGCTCCCCGGCGTAGTCCAGCAGGGCGCGGGTCGCGGCGAGCAGGTCGTCCCGGTCCCCGGCGCCGAGCAGTTCGGTGACGAAGGTCTCCGACCAGGCGCCGACCCGCCCGGCGTCGGCGGCCGGTATCCCGAGCAGCGCGGTGAGCACCAGCGTGGGCAGCGGACGGGCGTACCCGGCGAGCAGGTCCGCGTCGGGCCGGTCCGCGAGGTCCGCCGCCAGCCGTACGGCGGTCCGCTCGACGGACGGACGGAGCCCGGCGACCCGGCGGGCGGTGAACGCGTGCGCGACCAGCTGCCGCAGCCGGGTGTGCCGGGGCGGATCGGTGTTGAGCATGTCCCCCGCCACCACCTCCCGCACCTCGGCGGGCAGCGCCCCCAGCGGGGCGGCGGCGCCCATGGCGGAGGCGTCGTTGGAGAACCGGTCGGTGTCGGCGAGCAGCGCGCGGACGGCGGCGTACCGGGTGACCGACCACACCGTACGGCCGTCGGGCAGCGCGATCCGCTCGACGGGCGCGGGGCGGGCCGTGCCGTCGTCCGGTCGGTCCGGGTGCTGGTGCTGGTGTCCGGTCATTCCAGGACCACCGGCAGCGCGTCCAGCCGCCGCATGAACATCCCCGGCCGCCACGGCACTTCGGCGCGCGGGGCGGCCAGCCGGGTGTCCGGGAAGCGGGCGAAGAACCGGTCGAGCGCGATGGTCGTCTCCAGCCTGCCCAGCTCCGCGCCCAGACAGCGGTGGCTGCCGTGGCTGAACCCGAGATGGCCGCGCGGGCAGCGGTCGGCGCGGAAGGCGTCGGGGGAGTCGAACCGGCCGGGGTCCCGGTTGGCGGCGCCGGTCGACACCAGGATCAGCTCACCGGCCGGGACGGTGACGCCGTCCAGCTCCAGGGGATGGTCGAGGAAGCGCGGGGTGAGCATCCGGAACGGGGTCTCGTAGCGCAGCACCTCCTCCACGCAGTCGGCCATCAGTGCGGGCCGCGCGCGCACCAGCGCCAGCTCGTCGGGATGGTCGAGCAGGGTCAGCACACCGCTGCCGATCGCGCTGGCCGGTTCCAGTCCCGCGATCGTCAGCAGGGTGATCATCGAGATCAGCTCGGTGTCGTCCATCACCCCGTCCGCCGCCGCCCGGACCACCTCGGTGAACAGATCGTCGGCGGGCCGCGCCCGCTTCTCCTCGATCACCTCCCGGGCGAACGCGGCCAGTCTGCGTCCCGCGTCCTCGACCTCCGCCGTGCCGGGCGCGGTGAGGATCGCGTTCTCCCAGGCCGGGAACTCCGCCCTGGCCTCCTCCGGCACCCCCAGCAGCTCGGCCAGCACGGTCGCGGGCAGCGGTCGCGCGTACGCGTCCACCAGGTCCAGCGGCACACCGGTCGGCAGCCCGTCCAGCAGCGCGTCCGCGCGCTCCTCGATCCTCGGGCGCAGCTCGTCCAGCCGGGACGGGCTGAAGAACCGGCTCACCGTGCGGCGCAGCCGCAGATGGTCCTCCCCGTCCTGGTCGAGCATGCTGCGCCGCAGCTCGCGCGGGAGCCTCGGCCGGCGGGTGTCGTCGACCAGGTTCTGCGCGACGACGGCCCGCCGGTGCGCCACCAGATCACGGCTGAGGGAGGGATCGGCGAGAATCCGCCGGGCGTCCTCGTAGCGGGTGACGACCCACATCCGGAAGCCGCCGTTCTCGACGGGGACGGCCGGGCACCGCTCCCGCAGCTCCCGCAGGGCCGGATAGGGGTCGCGCATGAAGGACCGGTTCAGCAGCCGGACGGTCTCCGGCGGGGGTTCGACGCTCACGGTCTGCCCTTCCTTTCCGGACGGGGGAGTACTTGGCTCACGGGCTCAGATGCCGGTCTCCGGGTAGCCGGCGTGCGGCGCGGACACCGCGTCGAGCCGCGCGCGGATCTCCTCGGGCAGCACCAGGTCCACCGCCTCGGCGGCGAGGGACTCGCGGAGCTGCCCGACGGTACGGGCGCCGATCAGCGGGGCCGTCACACCGGGCCGGTCGCGGACCCAGGCGAGGGCGACGGCCAGCGGGGGGACGCCGAGTCCGGCGGCGGCGGTGACGACGGCCTCGACGACCGGCGCGGCCCGCTCGTCCAGATGGCGGCCGACGTACCAGCGGAAGAAGCGGCTGTCCAGCCGGTCCCGGGGCACGCCCCCCAGGTACTTGCCGGTGAGGACGCCCCGCCCGAGCGGCGCCCAGGGCAGCAGCCCGAGCCCGGCGTCGGCGGCGGCCGGGACGACCTCGCGTTCGATGCCGCGCTCCAGCAGCGAGTACTCCGCCTGGACCGACACCAGCGGCGCCTGCCCGACACCGCTCTGCCGGGCGGCGGCCTTCGCGGTCTGCCAGCCGCTGTAGTTGCACACTCCCGCGTACCGCACCCGCCCGGAGGACAGCGCCTCGTCCACCGCCCGCAGCGTCTCCTCCAGCGGTACGGCGGGGTCCCAGGCGTGCAGTTGCCACAGATCGACATGGTCGGTGCGCAGCCGGGTCAGCGAGCGGTCGAGGGCGGCCAGGAGATGGGCGTAGGACGCGTTCTGACGGCGGCCCGGATCGTGTAGGACACCGACCGCCTTGGTCGCCAGGACCACCTCGGAGCGGGCCACCACCGTGCCCAGCAGAGAGCCGAGGATCTCCTCGCTGCGCCCGGCCGCGTAGATGTCGGCGGTGTCCAGCAGGGTGCCGCCCACCGACAGGAACGCCCTCAGCTGCTCGGCGGCGTCCTCGGCCGCGGTGGTCGTGCCCCAGGTGGCGGTGCCCAGCCCGGGACAGGAGACGGTCAGGCGGCTCGCACCGAGCCTGCGCTGCGGGACGACGACGGACACGGACACGGGCACGGCTCCTTCGCGCGCGGGGATCTGCGGGTGGCGGGATGCCGGTCGTCAGGACAGCGCCGCGACGCCGGGGACCGGCGGCTGCCACGGCCGCAGCGCCGCCCCGACCGCGCCGTCCCGGACGAGCCGGGCGACGACGGCGAGATCACCGTCCATCCGGCGGTCCCGGTCGACGAACGGCACATGCGCGCGGACGAGTTCGTAGCCCGCGCGGGTGCCCTCCCCGAGCAGCCGGGGTCCGCGCAGGTCGGCGGCCTGGCAGCCGGCCAGCAACTGGATCGCGGCGACCTCCCGGACCAGCTCGGCGACCGTCCGCGCGTCCCGTGCGGCGATCGTGCCCATGCTCACCTTGTCCTGGTTGTGGGCCTCGGTGGACCGGGAGAACGCGGTGGCCGGCATGGTCAGCCGCAGCGCCTCGGCGGCCAGCGCGGACGCGGTCAACTGCATCCCCTTGAAGCCGTGATGCAGCCCCGCCTCCGGGTGGTCCGGCGGCAGCGGCGCGGCGAGATTGGGCGGCAGACCGTCGCTGAACCTGCTGTCCACCAGCAGGGCGAGCTGCCGGTCCAGCAGATCGCCGAGCCCGGCCAGCGCCAGCTTGAGCGAGTCCATGGCATGGCCGACATGACCGCCGTAGAAGTTGCCGCCGTTGTAGACGGTGGCGGACTCCGGGTCGAACAGGGGGTTGTCGTTGGTGGAGTTGATCTCGGTCGCCAGCCAGCGCTCGGTCCAGTCCAGGGTGTCGCCGAGGACACCGGTGACCTGCGGGGCGCAGCGCACCGAGTAGCGGTCCTGGACGGGGCGGCCGAGCGCGAGCAGTCCCGTCTCCTCGACGTCCGGGCGGGGCCGCAGCGCCTCGTCGTTGCCGAGGCAGAGCCGGGACCCGGTGAGCAGGGCACGCACCCGGGCGGCGGAACGGCGCTGGCCGGGATGCGGTTTGTGGGTGTGGACGAGGGGGTGGAAGTGGTCGCGGTTGCCGCGCAGCGCCTCGACGGCGAGCGCCGTGCACAGGTCCGCGGTGATCTCCAGTTCCCGGGCGTCGGCCGCGGCCAGCACGGCGAAACCGGCCATGAAGGCGGTCCCGTTGATGAGCGCGAGCCCTTCCTTGGCCTCCAGCACCACCGGACGCAGCCCGCACGCGCGCAGCGCCTCGGCGGCCGGGACCCGCCGCCCCGCGTACCGCGCCTCGCCCCCGCCGGTCAGCAGGTCCGCCACATAGCAGAGCGGGACGAGGTCGCCGCTGGCGCCGACCGAGCCGCGCTCGGGGACGAGGGGGGTGATGTCGTGGCGCAGACAGTCGAGCAGCAGGTCCACGACCTCGGGGCGGATACCGGAGTAGCCCCGGGCGAGGCTGTTGGCCCGGATCAGCATGGTGGCCCGGACGACCTCGGGGTCGGCGATCGGGCCGGTGCCGTTGAGGTGATAGGTCACCATGTTCCGCTGGAGCGCCGCCGCCTTGCCCGCCGCGAGCTGGAAGCGCGCGCTGTCGCCGAACCCGGTGGTGACCCCGTAGACGGGTCGCCGGGAGGCGGTCATCTCGTCCCTGACCCGGACGGACCGCTCCATGCGGTGCCGGGCCGCGGGGGCGATGGCGGGGCGGGCGCCCCCGGCATCGGGACGGGGCGAACGGGCCGTGTGCGCCACATCGATGAGGCTGAGCGAGTCGTCACCCAGCAGCGGGCCGTTCGGGGGCGCCGGGACGGACGACGGGCCGGGTAAGTCGTCCTTGTCGGCTGGTTCGGGGGCGTGAGCAGTCAGCATGGTGGGAGCCAGAGGTCCTTTCGGGGTCGTCATGTCCCGCGCGAATGACCTGATGACGGCGCCGACGAAGCGTGCGTCGTGCGATGAAAATCGTAGTATCAGCCCGGAGCGAAGCGGAAGAAGGCCGCATTTCGCACTGATGTACGGCAGAGTCGGGGGAGGCGGCCGGGGTGCCGCGCCCGGCGGGCGACACGCCCACCCGGGTGCGCGGGGCGCCAGGGGGAAGCGCCCCGCGCGGGACCCGGCCCCGCCGTGACGGGTCGGCGGAGCCGGGAGCGTGGTGGCTACGCGCAGACGCCGAGGTCCTCCCAGACGCCCCACTGGCCCGTGGTGCCGGGCTGCTCGCCCGAGGTCCACCACTTGGCCCGCCAGGTGTGACCGCCGTACGACACCGTCCCGCCGCCGTTGTAGACGCTTCCGGCGCTCCAGGCCGGGGCGGCGCAGCCGGTCGGCTCCTCGCCGCTGCCGCCGATGTTCACGTCGACGCAGGAGTAGAAGGCGTTCCCGGTGTCGGACACGTTCCAGACGGCCAGCACCTTCTGACGGCCCGTGAAGGAGCCGAAGTCGACCTGGTGGCTGACATCGGCGGCGGGCTGGGCGTTCCCGCCGCTGAACTCGGCGATCTTCTGGCTGCCGATGTAGTACTGCCAGTTGGCCGTGGCGTGCCGGGCCGTGTGGTGCCAGGTGAAGGTGTGGTTGCGGCCGACCGGGGTGACCCGCCAGCCCTTGCTGTCGTCGTCCAGTTCGGCGAACTGCGCGTTGCCGCCGCTGCAACTGGTGAGGCCCTTCGGCCCTTCCACGCTCTGCGGCTCGTACTGGATCTGGCCGCAGTCGACGACGCCCGCGGCGCACTGGTCCTGTCTGCTGCCGGGGGAGGTCACCCAGCCGTGGGCGCCGGCCGACCCGGCGGGCAGGCTGATCGCGAGGAGCGGGGCGATCAACGCGCCGATGACGCAGGCCATCCGTCTGTTCTTGGTCATGCCTTGCCCTTTCCTGAGGGACGCACGCACAGTGGATTTGGTCTAGACCTTGCCGCCATTAGGTCTAGACCATAGCCGGAAACCCAGGTCGGTCAAGAGGGTGCGGAGAAGGAACCGCCCGTCCCGCGTGCCGAGTTGGCCGACGCTCACCCGCGTTCCAACTTCTTGGGCTATTGGTCTAGACAATCGGGTGGTGGGTGGTGAACAGTCGGGGGAACGCCCGCTGGTTCCGGACCGCGCCCGACCGCACCGACAGCGTCGCGCACCCCCTCCGCCGTGCACGCCGGCCCCCGGGGGCACCGCCCCGCACCATCCGCGACGCCACACCGCACCGCAGGGTGTCGTACCGCAGAGAACGTGCCGCGCGATCCGCCGCGCGCGGCACCTCATGGCACCCGCACCTCCGTGCCACGCCGGTCGTGGACCGGCGTCCGGATCGGCATGTCCACCCGCAGAGGAGGCCCCGCCCGTACCCACCCGTGCCGCTCCACGTCCCCGGCACACAGCCCGCGCGCATCGCGCGGCCCCGTACCACGGCAGCACCACCCCCCACCACGGCGCCGCCCCCGCTCGGGGCGCCGCGCGAGAGAGGAGCCTCACCGATGGAAGCGCTGGAGAAGAACAGGGATCATGTGATCGCGCTCTTCCGGATCGTCGTCGGACTGCTGTTCGCCTGCCATGGCGCCGCCACGCTCTTCGACGTCCTCGGCGGTCCGCACGGAACCAAGCCCGACGTCGCCGCCTGGCCCGGCTGGTGGGCCGCCGTCATCCAGCTGTTCGGCGGCGCCCTCGTCCTGGCCGGGGTCGCCACCCGGCCCGCCGCCCTGCTGTGCTCCGGGTCCATGGCGTACGCCTACTTCGTCGAGCACCAGTCCGACGCGCTGTTCCCGATCGAGAACGGCGGTGAGGCGGCGGCCATGTTCTGCTGGTCCTTCCTGCTCATCGCCGCGCTCGGACCGGGCCGGTGGACCCTGACGTCGGTGGCCCGGCCGGGCCGGGGCGGCGAGCGGCCGGTGGCGGCGGGGCGGTGACGTTCGCCGACCGGTGGCGGTGGGGGCGGTGATGTCCGCCGACCGGTGGCGGTGGGGGCGTTGACGTCCGCTTACCGGTGACGGTGGGGCGTTGATGTCCGCCGACCGGTGACGGTGGGGCGCTGACGATCGGTCGACGACGGTGGGCCCGTTCCCTCCCCTGCGGGCCCGCCGGCCCCGCCGTCACCCCGTGCGCGACGGCACCTGCCGACGGGCCTGGCCCGGTTCTGACGCAGGTGCCGTCGCGCGCGCGGCACGGCCGAGGGGCACCGGCCGACCCGGTCGACGGTCCATGGCGCCATCCTGGCGCGCCGACCCGCTCCAGGAACGTCGTCCGCCCCGGCAGCCCGAGCGTGCGGAGCACGAAACGACCTGCGCCATAATGGCGCCACCAGGGTAGGTTCGTCCGCGGACGGCTGCGGTGTGACCGGCAGCCCTCCGTCCCGGTCCGTCGGGACGCCCGCCCAGCGCATGAGAAGGGGAAGCCATGCCCGCTTTCGACACTCCTGAGCCGATCAGCCTCAGGATCGACGTCGGCGCGGTCGGCGATGTGCGGATCACCGCCGAGGACCGCGCCGACACCGTCGTCGAGGTACGGCCGACCGACGAGACCGACGCCTCGGACGTGAAGGCGGCCGAGCAGACGACCGTGGGGTTCGCCGACGGCGTCCTGACGATCAGGACCCCCAAGCCGCGCGCGATGGGGTTCTCCCGCAAGACCCACTCGGTGGATCTGACGATCTCGCTGCCCAGCGGCTCACGGCTGCGCGGCGAGGCACCGGTCGCGGATCTGCGCTGCACCGGCCGGCTCGGCGAGTGCTTCTTCAAGACGTCCACCGGTCATCTCCAGGTCGACCGGACCGGCCCGCTGCGGCTGCGGACCTCGGCCGGACATGTCACCGTCGGCCGGGTCGACGGTGACGCCGAGGTCGCCACCTCCACCGGGCGCATCCGCGTCGGCCAGGTCGATGGAGCCCTCACGGTCAAGAACTCCAACGGCAACACCGACATCGGCCGGGTCACCGGCGACCTTCAGATCCGCAGCTCCAACGGGGACATCGCCGTCGACCACGTCCTCGGCTCCCGCACGGACGCCGAGACCTCCAACGGCGGCATCCGCCTGGGCGAGGTCACCGGTGACGCGGTGGTGTTGAAGACCGCGAACGGCGATCTGGAGATCGGCATCGGCGCGGGCCGCCCGGCGAAACTGGAGCTGAGCACCGGGTACGGACGGGTGCACAACATGCTGGAGAGCACCGGCGAGTCGCCCGGGGAGGGCATCACCGTACGCGGCCACACCGCCTTCGGTGACATCACGCTGCTCCGCGCCTCGTGAACCAGGGCGCGGGCCGCGCACCCCGGGCGTGAATCCGAGGCGCGGCCCTTGCACTCCGGCCAGGAACCGGGGCGCGGCCCGCGCACCCTGGTCGTGAATCCGAGGCGCGGCCCCTGCGCCCCGGTCATAGCCGGGGCGCGGCCCGCGCACCCCGGCCAGGAACGGACCGGGGTCCTACTGCACCCACCCGTCGAAGCGCTGCTTGCCCCGCGGCGTGCGCTTGCTGCTGGCCAGGGCCGCGGCGGAGGCCCGCACCATCCAGGCGTTGACCGAGATGCCCTGGCGGGCCGCCGCCTCCTCGATCTGTTCCTTCATCTCCTGCGGCGGCCGGAAGTTGATCCGGGCCGTGGCCCCGCCCGAGGCGCCGCCGAGCGCCGCCGCCGACCACTCGCCCGCCGTGTCCTCCGGTGTGTCGGCGGTGTCCTCGGCGCCGCCCCCCGGAGCGGCGGGCGGGGTCACCACGAAACTCGGCTCCATCCCGCGCAGCCGCAGATCCACCGAGCCGGGGGCCAGCCCCTGGGTGATCTCCTCGGCGGCGGCGGACAGCACATTGAGCAGCGTGAGCCGGACGGACGACTCCAGGGGAGCGACGAGCCGTTCGGCCACCGCGCGGGTCTCGGCGTCGCCCGCCGAGGACGCCGCGACCAGCTCCTCACGCAGGCTCTCGACGTACACTCCAAGTTCCATGGAACCATGATGGCACGCTGATTGCGCCGCGCGGCACCTATCCGGCGCAGCGGTCGTCCCCCACCCCTTTGGCCAGGTGAAACGGGCCTTGGGAGGCGGTCGGCGGTCCTGCTCGGGCGCTGCTTCCAGTCGCCGGAGAGCGGCTCTCGCGGGCGATTCCCGGCCAGATTGGCTCCGGATGGCGCCAGCCCGCGCCGCGTCTCCGCCCGCGTCTCCGCCCGCGTCTCCATCCGCGCTTCCACCAGCGCTTCCACCCGTGCCTCCACCAGCGCCTCCACCCGTGACCGAGCGGAGCCCCCCGCCGCGCCGCGCGTCACATCGGCTGCCACACCTCCGCCAGTGCGGTCGCCGTCAGCACCCGCTCCGGGCGGCCCTGTCCCACGAGCCGTCCGTCGCGCAGCAGCAGACACGCGTCGGACGCGCGCGCGGCGGTCAGATCATGGGTGGCCTGGACGACCGTCACCCCGTCGGTGACGAGTTCCCCGAGCAGCCCGGCGATCCGGTCCCTGGCCTCGGGGTCGAGCCCGGTCGTCGGTTCGTCGAGCAGCAGCAGCGCGGAGCCCTGGGCCAGCCCCTGGGCCATCAGGGCGCGTTGGCGCTGCCCGCCGGAGAGCGCGCCGAGCTGACGGCCGGCGAGGGCGCCGATCCCGAGCCGGTCGAGGGCCTCGTCCACCAGGGCGTGATCCCGGCGGGTCAGCCGCCGCCACGGTCCGCGCTCGCCCCAGCGCCCCATCTCCACCGTCTGCCGCACGGTCAGCGGCAGCGCGTCCGGCACGGCCGCGCGCTGGGGCACGAAGGCGGGGGCGGAGCCGTCCCGGCGGCTGAGGGTGCCCGATGTCGGACGGATCACACCGGCCAGCACACCGAGCAGCGTCGACTTTCCGCTGCCGTTCGGGCCGACCAGCGCGGTGGTCGCCAACGCCGGTATGTCGGCGCTGAGTTGGCGCAGCACCGGACGGCCGTCGTATCCGGCGCACAGATCGGTGAAAGAGAGGTGTGCGGTCGTGTCCCGCTCATTCCCGGGCCCCTGGGGCGGTTTTTTGAACATGATTTTCATTGTAGTGTCACCGGCATGGAGTGGCTGACGGCCCCGTTCGAGGTGACCTTCGTGCAACGCGCCCTGTGGGGCGGAATCCTGGTGTCCGCGATCTGCGCGCTCGCCGGGACCTGGGTGGTGCTCAGGGGAATGGCGTTCCTCGGCGACGCCATGTCCCACGGGCTGCTGCCGGGGGTCGCGCTGGCGGCGCTGCTGGGCGGCAACCCGCTGATCGGCGCGGTGCTCAGCGCGGCCGTCATGACGGCGGGCGTCACCGCGCTGGGGCGGGCGCCCAAGGTGTCCCAGGACACCGGTATCGGGCTGCTGTTCGTCGGGATGCTCTCGCTCGGCGTGATCATCGTGTCCCGGTCGCAGTCGTTCGCGGTCGACCTGACCGGCTTCCTGTTCGGGGACGTCCTCGCCGTCCGGGAGCGGGACGTGGTGCTGCTGGCCGTGGCGCTGCTCGCGGCGCTGACGGTGGCGGTCCTCGGACACCGGGCGTTCCTCGCCCTCGCCTTCGATCCGCGCAAGGCCCACACGCTGGGGCTGCGGCCCCGGCTCGCGCACGCCGTACTGCTCGGGCTGCTGGGCCTCGCGATCGTCGCCTCCTTCCATGTCGTCGGCACCCTGCTGGTGCTCGGGCTGCTCATCGCGCCGCCCGCCGCCGCTCTGCCCTGGGCGCGGAGTGTCCGCGCGGTGATGCTGCTCGCCGCGCTGACCGGCGCCGCCGCCACCTTCGGGGGGCTGCTGCTCTCCTGGCATCTGGGCACCGCCGCGGGGGCGACCGTCTCGGCGCTCGCCGTGGCCCTCTTCTTCCTCTCCCACACCGGCTCACTGCTGTGGCACCGGGCACGGGGGGCACGCCGGAACGGCGCCGACCCGACTTCGGCCCGCCCCACCGGCGAAGCGACCCCGGAACCCCGCGCATGAGTCACCCCCCCCACGGATGAGTCACCCCCCCCGCGAAGCCCCTCCGCGTGAAGCCCCCCCCACCGCACACCCGACCCATAGAAGGAAGCCCGAGGCGATGACCGTCCTGTCCGTCCGACGCAGTGTCACTTCGCGGGCCGCGCCCGCCGCGGCACCCCCGACGCCCCCGCCCCGCACCCGGCCCCTCGCCGCTCTCCTGCTGACCGCCCTTCTCGGTACGGCCTGCGCCGCGCCCGGCGACGGCACACCGGACGACGACCGACCCCCGGCCGACACCGGTACCGCCACCCCGCACGGCTATGTCGAGGGCGCCCAGGAGGCCGCCGAACAGCAGTCCCGGCTGCTGCTGAACGACCCCGGCAGCGGCGCCACCCAGGTCCTCGACCTGATCACCGGCGAGGTGCACGACACGGCCCCGGTGCGGGACGCCGTACGGATCGGGACGGACGGGCGGTTCGGGTTCCTGCACACCTCCCGGGCCATCGGCGTGCTCGACGGCGGGACCTGGATGGTGGACCACGGGGACCACGTCCACTACTACCGCGCGGCGGTCCGGGACGTCGGTGAACTCCCCGCGGGCGACACCGCCCAGGTGCGCTCCGACGCCGCCGTCACCGTCATGACCGACGGCGGGGGACGGGCCGCGCTCTACCAGCGGACCGAGCTGGAGAAGGGCCGGATCGGCGAACCCAGCACCCTGCCGGGGACGTACACCGGTGCCGTCGTCCCGTACGCCGGACAGTTGGTGGCGCTGGAGGCGGGTGCGGGCGGCGGGGCGGCACGGCTCGTCGTGCTCGACCGGGCCGGGCGGAAGGCCGACGCGCCGGACGCGGTGTGTGCCGAGCCGCGCGGCGACGCCGTCACCCGGCGCGGAGTGGTGCTGGGCTGCGCCGACGGGGCGCTGCTGATCGCGGAACGGGACGGCGCCCTCACCGTCGAGAAGATCCCCTACGACCGGAAGGTCCCCGAGGGCGAGCGCGCCGGGGCCTTCCGGCACCGGCCGGGCAGTGACACCCTCACCGCGCCCGCCGGGGACGACGCCGTGTGGGTGCTGGATGTCGGCGAGGGGACCTGGACCCGGGTGGAGACCGGGCCGGTGCTCGCCGCGAACACCGCCGGGGAGGGCTCCCCGCTGCTGGTGCTGCGGACCGATGGGACACTGCGCGCCCTCGACATCGCCCAAGGCACTGAAGTCGCCCGCACCGAGCGGCTGGTGACGCCGGGCGACGGGGCCGCACCGGTCATCGAGGTCGACCGGAGCCGGGCGTACGTCAACGATCCGCACGGCCGCCGGGTGCTGGAGATCGACTACGCGGACGGGCTGCGGATCGCGCGCACCTTCGCGCTGGATCTCGCGCCGCGTCTGATGGCGGAGACCGGACGATGAGCGCGGGACGGGCGAAGCGGCGGGTGCGGGTGGCCGTGGCCCGGGTGCGCGGGCTGCTGATGACCCTGGTGGCGATGGCCGTCGTGATCGGCGCCGGAGCCTGTGCCGGTGGGGGCGAGCAGCCCCGGATCGTGGTCACCACCAACATCCTCGGTGACATCACCCGGCAGATAGTGGGCGCCGAGGCCGAGGTGACCGTGCTGATGAAGCCCAACGCCGATCCGCACTCGTTCGGGGTGTCGGCGGTGCAGGCCGCCGAGCTGGAGCGGGCCGACCTGGTCGTCTTCAACGGTCTCGGCCTGGAGGAGAACGTGTTGCGGCACGTGGCGGCGGCCCGGGAGTCCGGCGTGGCCACCTTCGAGGTGGGCCGGTCGGTCGATCCGCTCACCTTCGGCGCCACGGGCGACGGCGGGGCGGGGGAGCCCGACCCGCACTTCTGGACCGACCCCGACCGGGTCCGCACCGCCACCGGGCTGATCGCCGACCAGGTGATCGAGCATGTCGACGGGGTGGACGGCACCGCGATACGCGCCAACGCCGACCGCTACGACCGCAGTCTCGCCGACCTCGCCACCTGGATGACGGCGTCCTTCGACCGTATCCCCGAGGACCGGCGGGCGCTGGTGACCAACCATCATGTCTTCGGCTATCTCGCCGACCGGTTCGGCTTCCGGGTGATCGGCGCGGTCGTGCCCGGCGGCACCACCCTCGCCTCGCCCAGCTCGGCCGATCTGCGCTCGCTGACCCTGGCGATGGAGGAGGCCGGGGTGCGCACGGTGTTCGCCGACTCCTCCCAGCCGACCCGGCTCGCCGAGGTGCTCGACGGCGAACTGGGCGGCGGTGTCCGGGTGATCGAGCTGTACTCCGAGTCGCTGACCGCCGAGGGCGGGGGCGCCGACAGCTATCTGCGGATGATGCGCGCCAACACCACGGCCATGACCGACGGACTGACCGGCTGACAGCCGGGTGGCTTCGGCCCTGGCTCATTTCTCTCCCTCCACCATCCCGCTCGAACGCCGCCGCCCCGTCGCGCGCGGCACGGAAAGGACACACCACCCATGAACACCCACACCTCGATACGCGCCGCACGCGGCAGAGCCGTTCAGGGGACCGCGCTCGCCCTCGCGGTGGCCGCCGTACTGACGGCCTGCGGAGGCGGCTCCGGCTCCGACGACAAGCCGTCGTCCGACACCCGGGCGAAGAACGCGCCGAGCGCCGCGCCCGTCGCGAACCCGCTCGTGGCCACCTTCGACGGCGGACTGCACATCCTGGACGGCGACACCCTCAAGGTGGCCGGCACCATCGAGCTGCCCGGCTTCAACCGGGTCAACCCGGCCGGTGACGCGGACCATGTCATCGTCTCCACGGACGCCGGATTCCGGGTCCTGGACGCCACCGCCCAGAAGTTCACCGGCATCGAGTACCCGGGGGCCAAGCCGGGGCATGTGGTGCGCCACGCGGGCCGTACGGTGCTGTTCACCGACGGCACCGGCGAGGTCGTCGTGTTCGACCCCGCCGACCTGGCCGAGGGACGCAAGCCCGAGAGCCGGACGTACACCTCCGCCGAGCCGCACCACGGGGTCGCCGTGGAGCTGGGCAACGGTGAGCTGCTCAGCACCGTCGGCACCGAGGAGACCCGCACCGGGGCGCTCGTCCTGGACAAGGACGGGAAGGAGATCGCCCGCGCCGAGAACTGCCCCGGGGTGCACGGCGAGGCCGCGGCCCAGGGCGAGGCCGTCGCCGTCGGCTGCGAGGACGGCGTCCTCATCTACCAGGACGGCGCCTTCACCAAGGTCGACGCCCCCGACGACTACGGCCGGATCGGCAACCAGTCCGGCAGCGACGCGTCCCCGGTGCTGCTCGGCGACTACAAGACCGACCCGGACGCCGAGTTGGAGCGCCCCACGCGGATCTCCCTGATCGACACCGAGAAGGCGTCGCTGCGCCTGGTCGACCTCGGCGCCAGTTACTCCTTCCGCTCGCTGGGACGGGGCCCGCACGGTGAGGCGCTCGTCCTGGGCACCGACGGCGCTCTGCGGGTCGTCGACCCGGTGACGGGGGACATCGAGAAGAAGATCCCGGTCGTGGGCGAGTGGCAGGAGCCGCTGGACTGGCAGCAGGCCCGGCCGACCCTGTTCGTGCGCGGCCACATGGCGTATGTCTCCGAGCCGGGTGAGCGCGCGCTGCACGCGGTCGACCTGGACACCGGGAAGAAGACCGCCTCGGTGACCCTGCCGCACGCCACCAACGAACTGTCGGGCGTGGTCGCGGGGCACTGAACCGCGTACGGCGGACGGGCGGGCGGCTCCCCGGAGTACGGCGGCTCCCCGGCGTACGGGGGTTCCCCGGCGTACGGGGGCCGCCCGCCCGTCACCGTGCCGTCAGGTCGCCGTCAGGTGCGCGGGAGCGGTCCGCAACCGCCGGGTGACATCGGCCAGATCGGCGATGAACATGCCGGCGAGTTCGGCGGTGAACCCGGTGCGGACGACCAGCCGCAGGACGGAAACGTCCTGGCAGGGCGCGGGGAAGGAGTAGGCGGGCAGGTGCCAGCCGCGGGCCCGCATGGCGGTGGACACGTCGAACACCGTGAAGCCGGGTGTGCCGGGGGTCAGCCGGAAGGCGAAGGCGGGGAGTTCGGAGCCGTCGGTGACCAGCTCGTACGGGGTGAGGGCGCTGATCCGGGCGGCGAGGGCACGGGCCGTCGTCCGGTTCTGGGCGGCCAGATTGCGCAGGCCCTCGAAGCCGTAGCGCAGGAAGCTGTAGTACTGGGCGACGACATGGGCGCCGGGGCGGGAGAAGTTGAGGGTGAAGCTGGGGGAGCTGCCGCCCAGGTAGTCCACCTCGAAGACCAGGTCGTCGGGGAGGGCGGCGGCGTCCCGCCACAGGGCCCAGCCCAGGCCCGGGAAGACATGGCCGTACTTGTGGCCCGAGGTGTTGATGGAGGCGACCCGCTCCAGCTGGAAGTCCCACATCAGGCCCGGGTCGAGGAACGGGGCGACCATCGCGCCGGACGCGCCGTCGACATGGACGGGGATGTCGGTGCCGGTGGCGGCCTGGTAGCCGTCCAGGGCGAGGCAGATGTCGGCGACGGGCTCGTAGGAGCCGTCGAAGGTGGAGCCGAGGACGGTGACGACGCCGATGGTGTGGTCGTCGCAGTAGGCGGTGAGGGTGTCGGGCGTGAGGTGGTAGCGGCCCGGCTCCATCGGGACGTAGCGGGGCTCCACCTCGAAGTAGTTGGCGAACTTCTTCCAGCAGACCTGGACGTTGGCGCCCATCACCAGGTTGGGGCGGGCGGTGTCCTTGCCCTGGGCGCGGCGGCGCTGCTGCCAGCGGCGCTTGAGGGCGAGCCCGCCGAGCATGGCGGCCTCGCTGGAGCCGGTGGTGGAGCAGCCCCGGACCTGGTCCGGGCGCGGCGCGTGCCACAGCCGGGCCAGCATCCGGACACAGCGCTCCTCCATGGCCGTGATCTGCGGGTACTCGGCGCGGTCGGCGAGGTTCTTCTCCGCCGTCTCCGCCATCAGCTGGCGGGCCTGCGGCTCCATCCAGCTGGTGACGAAGGTGGCGAGGTTGAGGCGGGCGTTGCCGTCGAGCATCAGCTCGTCGCGGACGCGCCGGTAGATCAGATCGGGCGCGGACGCCGTCTCGGGCAGTTCGTCGAGGGGCGGGGCGACGTCCCGGAAGAGGTCCGACGGGATCAGCGGGGAGCTGATCCCGCCGCGTTGTTCGCCGTCGCTCTCACTGTCGTACGTGCTGTCGCGCCCGGTGCGGGATGTGCGGGTGGGCTTGACGTCGGTCTGCGGAAGGGACATGGCTGCGAAGTGCCTCTCTGCTGCGTGCGGCCCCCGTCGCATCCGACGCTAGATCGCCAAGCGCCCCGGTTTCTCGGCGGATTCCACCGATTCAGTGATCGATTTGCGTACTGATGAACTGGATTTTCCCTTGTACATACTGGATGCCGGTCCGGGGCTCTCCGCAGACCCGCGGACCGGCCCCGCGCGACGACGGTCCCGGTCCCGGTCCCGGTGTCCCTCGGACGGCCCCGGTGGGTCCGGACTCACCGGTCGCCGTGCTCCGACCCGGTCCCGTCGACCCAGCGGGCCACCGCCGTGGCGCAGCGGTGGCGCTCCTCCTCCGCGGGGAGCGTGGCGAGCAACGGCAGCAGCAGTGCGGCGAGTTCCCGGGCGGTGCCCGGGTCGCGGCGGGTCAGGACGGTCCATACGGCGTGGGCGTTCCTGAGGGTCCGGTGGGTCTCCTCGTCCGGTGCCTCGGCGGCCCGCCGCCGCTGGGTCGTCTCCACCAGATGCGCGGCCGTCTCCGCCCAGGCGTGGGTGCGCGGCGCCGACAGCAGGGCGAGCCAGGCCCGCACGGTCAGCGTGTTGACGGTGTACGGGTGCAGGGGGCCGAAGTCCCGGCCGAGCACCGACTCAAGACGGTCGGCGGCGGCGACGGCCTCCGGGTAGTGCCCGGCGGCCACCCCCTCGGTGAGCCGCGCCCACAGCGGGCCGTACGCCCCGGGCAGCGGGGCGGCCCAGTCGTCGGGTGCGAGTCCGTCGGTCACCGCGTACGCTCTCCGATCCCTCCGTCCCGCCCGGCACGGCGGCCCTCATCGTCGCCCCCGCCCGGCACGGCGTCAATGCGCCGCCCGGCACCGGCGTCGAAGGAGCAGCCCCGCCGCCCACTCGGGCAGTCACCGGCTCACCGGGCGCCGCGCGCCCGCCGCACCGCCAGCGCGAGACCCCCGCACACCGCGCCCCACACCATGTTGGTGAGCAGCAGCGGCACGATCGCGTACGGCCGGGCCAGCGGGCCTTCCAGGCGGCCCAGGAGCAGCGGGGACAGGACGCCGCTGAGCACGGTCACCGCCACCGCGTACCCGACGCCCGCAGCGATCGGGGTGAGCAGCGGCTCGGGGTCGCGGCGCAGGCCCACCACCAGGATCCAGGTGAGCGAGATACCGGCGGTCAGCAGCAGCGGGGCAGCCGGTTTCCCGAGGGCGTCGGAGAGACCGGTGACCGAGAACAGCGGCCGGACCAGCGCGACGGCGACCAGCAGCCCGACCAGGGGCCGGTTCAGGGCGCGCAGCCGGGCGGCGAGGGAGGGCGCGGGAGGGGACATCGGGTTCATGCGACCAGGCTCGCCGCGGGGCGTGCGGCGGCGCGACGGACCAGGGCGGACACCGGGGTACCTCCGTGGTGGTAGTCCGGGGGACGCGGGGTACCACCTGGGTTGCGAGCGGGCTCCCGGCCGGGGGGCGTGAGTGCTTGGCGTGGCTGTGCGGCCTCCGGCCCGGGGGATGTGGCTGTTGGGTGTGGCTGTGCGGCCTCCGGCCGGGAGGACGTGACCGCTGGGCGCGGCCGTGCGGCCTCCCGCCGGGGGGACGTGACCGCTGGGCGTGGCCGAGCAGCCTCCGGCCGGGAGGGTGTGACCGTCGGCCCCCCGGCCGAGCACCCTCCCGACCGGGGCGCCGGGACCGCTAGGCGCGGCCGGACGGTACCTTGCGGCGCTCGCCGTCCCGCGTCGGGGCGGGCGCCTTGCGGGGCCCCTCCGGGTGCAGGACGATCGTCAGCGGTGACGCCGTGAACACCGACGAGTACGTGCCCACCGCCAGGCCGATCAGCAGGGCCAGGGCGAAATCGGTGAGGGCGTCGTCGGCGAGGACGGCGAGCGCGCCGAGGATGATCGCCGCGCCCATGCCGGTGTTGACGGTACGCGGCAGCGTCTGGAGGATCGCCCGGTTGGTGAGCCGGGCCGGTGACGTGGCCCGGTCGCGGCCCAGCAGCTCACGGATACGGTCGAACAGCACCACGGAGTCGTTGACCGAGTAGCCGACCACGGTCAGCAGCGCCGCCAGGAACAGCCCGTCGATCGGCTTGCCGAGCCAGGCGAAGACGCCGAGCAGTACGACCACGTCGTGCGCCAGCGCGCCGACCGCGCCGACCGCGAACATCCAGCGGAAGCGCACGGAGAGGTAGAGGAGTTGCGCGCCGAGCGCCAGACCCAGCGCGATCAGCGCGTTGCGGCGCAGCTCCTCGCCCAGGCTGGGGCCGATCATCTCGTCCCGCACCTGCTCGGTGGCGCCGCCGAGCCGGGCCACGGTCCGCTCCACGGTGGCCGCGTCCGCGTCGGACAGGTCCTCGGCCCGTACCGTCACCGCGCCGTCCCCGGACGCCTGGACGACCGCGCGGTCCAGCCCGGCGTCGGCGAGCGCGGCGCGGGCCCGGTCCGGGTCGACCGGGCTGCTCGTGCGGTACTCGATCAGCCGCCCGCCGGTGAACTCGATCCCGAAGTCGAGGCCGCGCACCAGCACCCCGGACCCGGCGAGCACCAGCGCGGCGGCGGACACCGCCAGCCAGCGGCGCGGCCGGCGCATCAGGAACGGATCACGCCGGGTCAGCCACCGCCGTACCCAGCCGAGGTCCGCGATGCCGCTGATCCGGGGCCTGCGCCGGACCGGCCCGCGGCCCACCGCGAACTCGGCCAGCAGCCGGGTGATCACCAGCGCGCTCACCATGGACGCGAGGACACCGATGCCCAGGGTGACCCCGAAGCCCCGCACCGGACCGGAGGCCAGCGCGAACAGCAGCCCGGCCGCGATCAGCGTGGTGACGTTGGAGTCGGCGATCGCGCTGAACGCGCCCCGGAAACCGGCCGTCAGCGCCGAGCGCGGACTCGGGCGGCGACGGGCCGCGTGCTCCTCCCGGGCCCGTTCGAAGACCAGCACATTGGCGTCCACCGCCATCCCGATCGCCAGCACGAACCCGGCCAGACCGGGCAGGGTCAGCGTCGCGCCGAGCGCGGCCAGCGCCGCGTACGAGATCAGGCCGTAGCAGGCCAGGGCGACCGTGGCGAGCAGGCCCAGCAGCCGGTAGACGACGATGATGAACAGCGCGGTCAGCGCGGTGCCGATGACGGCGGCCCAGGCGGCGGCGGAGATCGCCGCGTCCCCGAGGGTGGCGCCGACCGTGCGCTGCTCGATGGTCTCCACCGGTACCGGCAGGGCGCCGCCGGAGATGAGCAGCGCCAGTTCACGCGCCTCGGTGTCGCTGAACGAGCCGGTGATCTGGGTCGAGGAGCCGGGGATTCCGGCGCCGCACGCCACCGACGGGTCGACCTGCGGCGACGAGATGACCTTGTCGTCCAGCACGATGGCGACCCGGCGCTGCGGGTCCCCGGCCGGATGGCAGGCGGCCTCGGCGGTGAGCGCCGTCCAGCGGTCCTGGCCGGAGTCGCTGAAGTCGACGGTGACATGCCAGCCCGTGCCGCTCTGCGGATCGAACCGGGCGTCGGCGCCCTCGACGTCCTGACCGGTGAGACCGGCGGCCTCCAGCCGCAGACGCTGCCCGGACTCGTCGGGCAGGACACGCTCCCCGCCGGCCGTCTCCCCCTGCGGGGACGACGGGTCGGCCGGGCCCAGGACCGAGTGCATGGTCAGCTGCGCCGTACGGCCGAGGACCTCGGCGGCCTGCTCCGGGTCCTGCACGCCCGGCAGTTCGACGATGATCCGCCGGTCCCCGGAGCGGACGAGGGTCGGCTCGGCGACGCCGAGTGCGTCGATCCGGCCGCGCAGCACCTCCAGGGTCCGGTCGGTGGCCGCCCGGTCGGCCTCGGTGGTCGGGGTGGACCGGGTCTCCAGCACGATCTGGGTGCCGCCGCGCAGATCGAGTCCCAGACGGATCGGCACGGTGAGGGCGATCGCCAGCGAACCGGCGAGTACGACGAGGGCGAGCAGCGCGCGCAGCCGCTGCCCGTGATGACGACGGGTCAATTCGATGCCTCCGGCAGGCGGAACCCACGCCACGGCGGCCGGGCATGGATGCGTATGCCGGGCCGCGGGCGCGGAAAAGCGGAAAAGGGGGGGAAGAAGGGGGGGAAGAACAGGAAGGTGGTGCTGTCAGCTGCCGGGGCGGGCCGGAGGCGCCCGCCCGCGGTGCTGCGCCGCCGGGCCCGAGGAGAGCGGGGGAGCGGCGGACGGTGCCGCGCCGGGGCCGGTGCCGACGGGGGCGGGCACCGGGCGGCGGGGATCGGTGGCGTGCTGGTCCAGTGCGGACGGACGCTCACCGGAGGGGTCGTGACGGGTTCCGCGGGCGGGCGCGGCGCAGCCGGTGACACACGGTTCGTCGGCGCGCGGCGCGGACTCCGTGTGCCGCACACCCGTGCCGGGCACCGCCGTATCGGCCGCGAGCGTGCCGGGCAGTACCGCGAGGAGGACGGCGAGCAGGGCACCGAGCGTCGCCGCGAGACGCCGCCCGCCGGACGGTCCGGCACGGCGGGCGGGGCGCGGGGGCGCGGGCCGGGTGGACGTCAGGGCTCCACCAGCCCCGCGCGGATGGCGTACCGGGTCAGTTCGAGACGGTCCCGCAGTCCGAGCTTGTGCAGCAGATTGGCCCGGTGGCGGTGCACGGTCTTCACACTGATGACGAGGATCTCGGCGATCCCCTTCGACGAATGCCCCTCGGCGATCAGCTTCAGCACCTCCTCCTCGCGCGGTGTGAGCACCTGCCCGGGATTCTCCTCGCCGTGCCGCACCCGGTCCAGATAGCTGCGGATCAACGCGGTCACCGCACCCGGGTACAGGAACGGCTCGTCGCGCATCGCCGCCCGGCAGGCGGCGACCAGATCCCGGTCCGCCACCGATTTCAGCACATAGCCGCACGCCCCGGCCTTCAACGCCTGGAACAGGTACTGCTCGTTGTCGTGCATCGTCAGCATCAGGACCCGCAGACCCGGTACCAGGGTGCTCAGTTCGCGGGTGGCCTGGAGGCCGGTGAGCCGGGGCATGGCGATGTCCAGGACGGCGAGGTCGACGTCCAGAGCGCGGGCCGCCTCGATCGCCTCGGCCCCGTCGCCCGCCTCGCCGACGACTTCGAGGTCCGGCTCCCGGTCCAGGATCAGCCGCACTCCGCGCCGGACCAGCGCGTGGTCGTCGGCCAGCAGGATACGGATGGGGCGTTGCGGGGCGGACGACACGGACGGCGCGGACGGGGGGAGGAGCGGGTCGGGCATGGTCACGGCTGCTTTCTGCGCGCGGGGACGGGGGTGGTGAGCCGGACCCGGGTACCGGAGCCCGGGGCCGAGGAGATGTCCAGGGCGGCCCCGGCCAGCAGCGCCCGCTCCCGCATCCCGCGGATTCCGGCGCCCTCGTGGGCGGCCTCGACGCCCCGGCCGTCGTCGGCGATCTCCAGCACCAGCGCCTCTCCGGCCCGGCGCAGAGCGACCTCGACCCGGGTGGCGTCGGCGTGCCGGGCGGCGTTGGTGAGGCTTTCCTGCGCCACCCGGTACAGCACGAGTTCCGTCTCCGGTTCCAGGGCGGGCAGGTCGGGGTCGAAGCGGCGGACCACCCGCAGCCCGGTGTGCGCGGCGAAGTCCCCGGTCAGCGAGGTCAGCGCACTGACCAGGCCGAGGTCCTCCAGCACCCCGGGCCGCAGCCGGCGCACCAGCCGCCGTACCTCGTCCAGGCTCTCCCGGGTGATCTCCTGGACCTGCTGCAACTCCGCGCGCAGCGGCTGCGGTGCGTCGTCGGCGGCCCGTTTGAGCACCAGCAGGATCGCGGTCATGCCCTGGCCGACCTCGTCGTGCAGCTCCTGGGCGATCCGGCGGCGCTCCGCCTCCTGCGCCAGCAGGGCACGGGCGCTGGACGTGGCCCGCTCGTGCTCCAGCCGGTCCAGCATCGCGTGGAACGTCCGGATCAGCTCGGCGACCTCACCGCCCCCGCCCCTGCCCCCGGACCGGCCGTCGTCCCGCCCGCGCGGGGCGCCGGGCACGGGCAGCCGCTGACCGGGGCGCAGCAGATCCACCGTGCCCATGAGCCGGGTCAGCCGGCCCAGCGGGGCCAGACCCCAGCGCAGCAGGGCGGCGTTGGCGACCAGCATCACCCCGAGCCCGCCGACCAGCACGACCGCCTCGGTCAGCAGCACCGGTACCGACACCGTCACCGGCGCCCACAGCAGCAGCCCGGTGGCGGCGCCGAGCACCACGGCGTTCAGCCCGAAGATCCGCCAGAACAGCGACACCGGGACACGTCTCCTTCCAGGGGGGCCGCCCCTCCTGCCCTGGTGCAGGGGTGCGCCCCGGACCTCACCGTGCCCCGTCGCGGGCCCGCGCGTCGATGGGGTCCAACCCCCATTTCCCAGGTCACGGGCTACCCATCCGGGCGCCCCGGGTGATCCGCGGTGCCATGCGGCGCGGGCGTCGTATGGGCATCGCGTCCCCCGCGAAATGGGGTCCGCGCCCGATGGGAACGGCGGGCGCGAGGACGCACAGTGGACCAGGACGAGGCCGTCCGGTCCGCCGCCGGGCGGGATCGCGGACGGCCGTCGCCGCGCGTACCGCGCCGTGAGAGAGGAGCCGCCGTGGCGCTCGACACCACCCCGAGCGGGCAGCCGACCGAGGACCGGACCGTGTCCGGGTCCCCCGAGCCCCGGAAGGGATCCCGTGCCGCCGGGCCGGGCGTCCACGAGGCGCGTCTGCGCCTCGACCACGCGCGTACCAGCCGCCTCGCCCAACTGCACGCGCTGGACGGCACCGACCGTGACGCCGCCGACCCGCTCATGGCGGTGCAGGCCGAGGCCGTGCGCCGGGTGCTCACCGAGATCGACGAGGCGTTCGCCCGCGTCGAGGACGGCTCGTACGGGCGGTGCGTCGGCTGCGCCAAGCCGGTCGCCGCCGAGCGGCTGGAGATCCTCCCGTACACCCGGTACTGCGTCACCTGCCAGCGCCACGCGGCCGGCTGACCGGCCCGCCGCAGGAGGTGCTGCCATGAACCACCCGACCGCCACCGGCCCGCCGTCCGGCGACTGTGCGCTGAGGGCTGACCTGTCCGCCGCCGACCGGTCGTCCGGGGGCTGTGCGCTGAGCGCTGACCTGTCCGCCATCGGTCCGCCGTCCGGTGACCGTGCGCTGAGGGCTGATCTGTCCGCCGACGACCGGTCGTCCGGGGGCTGTGCGCTGAGCGCTGACCTGTCCGCCATCGGTCCGCCGTCCGGTGACCGTGCGCTGAGGGCTGA
>NZ_JBEZLM010000013.1:0-69488 GCF_040652095.1 Streptomyces sp. NPDC048290 | reverse complement strand
ATCTGTCCGCCGACGACCGGTCGTCCGGGGGCTGTGCGCTGAGGGCTGACCTGTCCGCCATCGGTCCGCCGTCCGGTGACCGTGCGCCGACGGCCGACCTGTCCGCCGACGATCTCGCCGCGATCCGCGAGGACCTGCTCGAACAGCGGGCCTTCCGCGAGGAGCAACTGCGCCGGATCGCCGCCGAGGGAGACGGTTCCCCGGCCCGTGTCGAGGTGCGGATCACCCTCGCCGCGTCCGCGCGTATGGTGCTCGCCGACGTCGAGGCCGCCCTGTGCCGGATCGCCGAGGGCCGCTACGGGCGCTGCCGGACCTGCCGCCGCCCCATCGGCCGCGCGCACCTGCTGATCGTCCCGCAGACCCGGTACTGCGCCCGCTGTCAGCGGGGACCTGGTGAAGGGCCCGTGCGGGAGGGCGGGCGATGACCGCCCTCGACGTCCCCCGGCACCGGATGGGGCCGCCGTGCCTCCGGTGCCGTTGTGTCGCGCTGGATCTGGGCAGCGCCCGCGCCCGCGCCTGGGTCTCCGGGCACGGGCTGGTGCCGGCCGTCCCGTTCCCGGGTGCGGAACATCCGGTCCGGCGCGGCGACATCGTGGACGTGCCCGGCGCTGCCCGGCTGATCGACCGGCTGGTCGGCGGCGGGTCGTCCCGGGCGACCCGGCCGCTGGTGGTGGTCACCACCCCGGTGATGTCCGGCCCCGGCCACCGGGAACGGGTCCGCGCGGCGGTCCGGGTGCTGCGGCCCCGTGCGGTGCTGACCGTGCCGGGCGCCCGCGCCGTCGCCGTCGCCGCCGGGGCGGACCTGACCCGGCCACTGCTGGTGGTGGACATCGGGGCCCACCTCGCCGAGGTGGTGCTGCTGGTCGACGGCGCCGTCCACGACGCCCGGCGCACCGCGCTCGGCACCGGCGACCTCGGCACCGGGACCGCCCCGGCGGACCTGGCCGCGACCGTCGTCACCATGATCGGCTCGATGCTGCGCCAGGACCGTACGGCGCTGGTCGCGGACGACCGTGCGGCGCTGGTCGCGGACGCGCTGGACCGGGGCGCCCTGCTCGCGGGCGGCGGCGCGCTGCGCCCCGACCTCGTCCACCGGCTCACCGTCGGTCCGTACCCGCCGCCACGGCCGGTGCCCGCACCGCACACCGCGGCGGTCCGGGGCGCCGCCGAGCTTCTGCGCTCCGCGCACATCCATCCGTCCGCTGGCGGCGCGGCGCCGTCCCTTCCGTGCCCTGGCTGAGCCCGCCGTCCCTTCCGCGCACCGGCGGTGGGGCGCCGTCCCACCTGTCCACCGGCGGTGTGGCGCCGCCGCTTCCGCCCCCGGCTGATATCGCCTCCCTCCCGTCCACTGGCGGTGCGACCCCGCCCCACCCGTCCACCGGCGGTGTGGCGCCGCCTCTCCCGTCCCTCCGCTGAGCCCGCGCCTCCCCCCGGTCCCCCCGCCACCCAACCCCCCGATTCCCCGTCCCCACCCCAGGTCGCCCCGGCCGGTGTGCCCGCACCGGTCGGGGCGGCGCCGCATCCCCTTCCGGGCCGATGACCCCGTTCTGACGTCCCCTCAGCCTCCGTCCACCGCAAGGAGGTCCCCCGTGTCCGGTGTCGTACCGTCCGCGCAGCCGCCGCCCCCGCTGCCCGAACGTCCCGTGCGGCCCGTCCGGTTCTGGCGTTGGCGCCGCAATCCGCTGCGCCGCCGCACCGACCGGATCGAGGCCCGGATCACGCTGGCGCTGCTGCTGCTCGTGCCGCCGCTCGGATGCGCGGCCCTGGTCGCCGCGGGCGACACCGCCCAGCGGCACTACCGCGCCGTCGCCGAGCGCGAGGCCCGCACCCGGCACCAGGTCACCGCCGTCGTGATCGGTGCCGCCCCGCCGGCCGAGGTCCGCCTCACCGCCCCGGACGGCCGGACCCGGACCGTCCTCACCGCCGTTCCGCCCGGACGCACCGCGGGCGACACGGTCCGTGTCTGGGTCAGCTCAGACGGCACCCCCACCGGACCGCCGATGCCCGCGGGCGAGATCCGCAGCCGGGCCGTCGGCTGGGCGATGCTGGCGTTCCTCACCGTCGCCCTGCTCGGGTACGCCGTGCACGCCATCGCCGTCCTGGCACTGAGGTGGCGCAATCTCGCCGCCTGGGACGCCCGCTGGGCGGAGACCGCACCGCGCTGGACGACCTCCCCCTGAGACACCGCCCGCGCAGGCTCCCCCGGGCTGGGTCTCCGGCCCGGCTCTGTGTCCGCCCCGGCCGTATGTCCGGAAACGACACACAAAATTCTTCTCGGCGCAACGATTGACTATGGACATCCCTGTACCTACGCTCTCGCATGTTCATGGTTGTCCCTACACAAAGCGGTGTGCCGATGAAGATCGCGGTTGTCGGAAGTTACGGAGCCGGCCTCACCATGAGGCTCCCGAAGGCTCCGGTGGCGGGGGAGACCGTCTCGGGCGGTGTGTTCGATCCGGGCCCCGGCGGCAAGGGCAGCAATCAGGCCATCGGTGCCGCCCGGCTCGGCGCCGAGGTCGCCCTGCTGACCGCCGTCGGCGACGACGACTTCGGCCGGGCCGCCCGCGAACTGTGGCGCCGCGAGGGCGTCGACGCCCGGCATGTCGTCACCGCCCAGGCCCCGACCATGGTCGGCTTCATCCTGGTCGAACCGTCCGGCGAGAACCGCATCGCCATCGCGCCGGGCGCGCTCGACGCCCTCGACGCCACCGCCGTGGCGGGCTTCCGCGCCGAGATCGCCGCCGCCGACGTCCTCGTCGTCTCCATGGAGATCCCCGAGGCGGCCGTCGTCGCCGCGCTGCGCACCGGCCGTGAGACCGGCACCCGGACCGTGCTCAACCCCGCGCCCGCCCGGCCGCTGCCCGACGACTGCTGGCCGCTGATCGACGTCATCATGCCCAACCAGACCGAGGCCCCCGTGCTCCTCGGCCTCGCCGACGGGCACGGACTGGACGACGAGGACCTCGTCCGTGCCCTGCGCGAGCGCACCGGTGGCGCGGCGATCCTCACCCGGGGCGGCGAAGGCGCCCTGATCGCCCAGGAGTCCGGTCTCACCCGGGTGCCCCCGCACCCCGCCGGGACCGTCGTGGACACCACCGGCGCCGGGGACTCCTTCACCGCCGCGCTCGCCGTCGCCCTCGCCGAGGGCCGGACCCTGGAGCGGGCCGCCGCGTTCGCCGCCGCCGCGGGCGCCCACACCGTGACCCTCGCGGGCGTCGTCCCCGCCCTGCCCACCCGAGACCAGCTCACCGCCCGGATTGGAAACGCGCCGTGACCACGACGACCCCGAAGCCCCCGGCCACCGCCGCGCCCCCGCCCGCCGGGACCGCCCGCCGGACACCCGAGGCCCTGCGCCGGCTGCTGCACGCCCGCGAGGCCGGGGTCTTCGCCGCGCTGGTGCTGCTGTTCCTGCTCGGCACCGGGCTCTCCCCGACCTTCGCCTCCTCCGACAACCTGCTCTCCGTCGGCCAGCAGATCGCCCAGATCGGCATCATGGCCGTCGGTGTCACCTTCGTGATCCTCAACGGGGAGATCGACCTCTCCGTCGGCTCCACCTACGCCCTGTCCGCGATCTCCACCGGCATGCTCATCTCCGACGGCTGGAACTGGACCGCCGCCATGCTGGTCGGCCTCGCCGTCGGGGCCCTCGCCGGACTGCTCAACGGGCTGGCGGTGGTGCTGCTGGGCGTCCCGTCCTTCATCGTCACCCTCGGCACGCTCAGCGTCTTCCGCGGGGTCGCCCTGCTGATCTCCGACGGCGCCCCCATCTCGCTCAGCTCCTCCCAGCCCGGCGTCGCCGACTTCAACCTCCTCGGCCAGGGGCGGCTGTTCGGCGTGATCCCCATGCAGTTCCTGTTCTTCGCCGCCGTCGCCGTCATCGGCGTCGCATTGCTCGCCCGCTCCCGGTTCGGCTTCAACACCTACGCCGTCGGCGGCAACCAGGAGGCCGCCCGGCTGGTCGGCATCGACGTCAAGCGGGTCAAGCTCACCGCGTTCGTGCTGTCCGGGTTCACCGCCGGACTCGCCGGGGTCCTCGGTCTGTCCTTTCTCTCCTATGTGCAGGGCGTGACCGGACAGGGCCTGGAACTCACCGTCATCTCGGCCGTCATCATCGGCGGCGCCGCGCTCTTCGGCGGCTCCGGCACCATGTGGGGCACCGTCATCGGGGTCGCCTTCATCGGCCTGCTCCAGAACATCCTGAACATCAAGGGCATCTCGTCCTTCTGGCAGACCGTCGTCACCGGACTGGTCATCGTCGCCGCGGTCGCCGCGGACACCTGGCAGCGCCGCCGCAAAGCCCGCGCCTAGCCACCACCCCTCTCGGCATCACCCGCACCCCCCGACCCAAGGACACGACAAGGGAGTCACCATGTCCCCGCGCACCCTCCTCAGATCCCTCGCCGCCAGCACGGCCGCCGCCGCGGCGCTCGCCCTCACCGGCTGTGGCGCGGTCACCTCCGCCGACGCCTCCGGCGGCTCCGCCGACGACGGCTCCTTCCAGCTCGCCCCGTACATCCAGCAGCGGGTCGACGACGACAAGCCGCTGCGGATCAAGCTCAGCTACCACGACCCGTCCCTCGCCTTCGCCACCCCGATCGCCGCCGGTATGGACAAGGCGGGCAAGGAACTCGGCGCCGAGGTCCAGCTGATCGGCCCGACCGGCGGTGACGCGGGCAAGCAGGTCTCCGAGATACAGACCCTGATCCAGCAGAAGGCGGTCGACGGACTCGCCGTCTCCTCCGCCTCCAGCGACGCCCTCAAGCCGGTGATCAGCCAGGCGTACAAGGCCGGAATCCCGATCATCTCCTTCAACACCGACAACCCCGACTCCGAGCAGATGGGCTTTGTCGGCCAGGACCTGAAGGGCTCCGGGAAGGCCCAGGCCGAGCAGCTCCTCAAGGAGCTCGCGGGCCAGGACGTGAACGGCAAGTCCGTCGTCGTGTTCTCCGTGGACACCGGGGCGGGCTGGTCGCACGACCGGTTCAGCGGCTTCGAGGCGGGCATGGCGGGCAGCGGCCTCAAGGTGGTCGGCCCGGTCAACGTCGGCAACGAGCCCAACGCCGCCTACAACACCGTCGAGTCGACCATGTCCGGGAAGAAGGACGTCGTCGCCGTCGCCGGGCTCGACTGCTGCTCGACCACCGCCGCAGCCAAGTGGGTCGCCGGGTCCGGTCAGGCCGACAGCATCATCATGGGCGGCTTCGACCTGCTCACCCAGACCGCCGAGTACATCGACCGGGGCGTCCTGGACTTCTCCATCAGCCAGAACCCGTCCGAGCAGGGCTACCAGGCGGTCAAGGTGCTGCACGACTTCCTCACCGCGGGCACCGAGATCAAGGGCGTCGACACCGGCGCCCAGTTCATCACCGCGGACAACCTCGGCTCCGCCACCGTGGAGGACTGATGCCCCCCGCCACGCCCGGTGCCGCCACCGCCGTCAGTGTCCGTGGACTGACCCGGAACTTCGGTCCCGTACGCGCCCTGCACGATGTCTCCTTCGACGTCCCCGCGGGTGAGATCACCGCCCTGCTAGGGGAGAACGGCGCCGGGAAGTCCACCCTGCTGAAGATCCTCGCCGGACTCCAGCCGCCCAGCGACGGCACCGTCACCGTCTTCGGCGAGAAGGTCACCTCCTACGACCCGGCGACCGTGCTCGGCCGCCACGGCGTCGCGATCGTGCCGCAGGAACTGTCGCTGCTGCCCGACCGCAGCGTCGCCGAGAACGTGCTCAGCGGTGTCGAGCCCGGCAGCCGCTGGTTCCCGTCCCGGCGCCGGATGGTGGAGCGCACCGCCGAACTCCTCGCCGAACTCGACCTCCCCCTCGACCCGGGCACCCCGGTCCGCACCCTGGACCTGGCCACCCAGCAGCTCGTCGTGGTCGCCCGGTCCCTCGCCCGGGGCTGCCGGGTCCTCATCCTGGACGAGCCGACCGCGATGCTGACGCCCGCCGAGGCCGACCGGCTGTTCGCGCTGATGGCCACCCTCAAGGCGGCCGGGACGACCATGCTGTACGTCTCCCACCGGATGCCCGAGGTGTTCCGGCTCGCCGACCATGTCCAGGTGCTCCGCGACGGCGGCCATGTCGCCTCCTGGCGGCGCGCCGACACCACCCCCGAGCAGGCGGTGGCCGCCATGGTGGGCCGCGAACTGGGCCAGTTCAGCCGGCGGGTCGGCGGACGGTCCGACGACCCCGCCGTCCCCCCGGCCCTCGCGGTGCGCGAGCTGAGCGGACGCCGCCACCACGCGGTCTCCTTCGAGCTGCGGCCCGGTGAGATCCTCGGTGTCGCCGGACTGCCCGACTCCGGCCGGGTGGAACTGCTGCACAACCTGTTCGGCGGAGACCGGGGCACCGGCGGCACCGTCGAACTCCTCGGCGCCCCCTACGACAAGCGCGACCCCATCACCAGCGTCGGCCGCCGCCTCGCCTTCGTGCCCGGCGAACGCCGCGCCCAGGGACTGCTCACCACCATGAGCGTCGGCGAGAACATCGGCGCCCTCACCACCAAGGCGTTCAGCAGGCTCGGCATGGTCCGCCGCCGCGCCTTCGACGCCCGCGCCGCCGACCAGGCACAGCGGCTGCGGGTCAAGACCGCCACCATGGGCCAGCCCATCACCAGCCTGTCCGGCGGCAACCAGCAAAAGGCCGTCCTCGGCCGCTGGCTGGCCATCGACCCCGGCGTCCTCATCCTTGACGAACCCACCCGGGGCGTGGACATCGGCGCCAAGGCGGAGATCTACGCCCAGCTCACCGCCCTCGCCGAGGACGGCCTCGCCATCCTCTGCTCCTCCTCCGACCTGCCCGAACTGCTCACCCTCACCGACCGGATCGCGGTCATGAGCGAAGGCCGGCTGGTGGACGTCGTGGACAGCGCCGAAGCCACCGAGGAATCGATCATGGCCCTGGCCACCGGAGCGACCCCCGCCGCCGCCTGACCCCCACGACCCCCACGACCCCCACGACCTCCGAAGGAGAACGCACCATGAAGCGCTCCGGCATCCTCAACGCCGAACTGAGCGGCGCCCTGGCCACCCTCGGCCACACCGATCTGCTGCTCGTGGTCGACGCGGGCTTCCCCGTGCCCCGCGACGCCCACCGCATCGACCTCGCCCTCGCCGAGAACCTGCCCGACCTGCGTACGGTCCTCGGACTGATCGCCGACGAGATCGTCGTCGAGGGCGTGGTCCGCGCCGAGGACGTCCCCACCCACAACCCCCGGCTCGACAAGTGGCTGCGCTACCGGTTCTCCGGAGCCGAGTTCAGCGTCCGCCCGCACACCGACATGCTCGGCGCACTCGCCCGCGAGGCCAAGGTCGTCGTCCGCACCGGCGCCTTCGAGCCCTGGGGGAACATCGGCCTCCACTGCGGCGTGGACGCGCCCCGCTGGTTCGGCGGCGAAGGCGTCGTCGTCCCCCCGCAGTACGCCTCCAAGGTCTGAGCCACCCGGCTCACCCCCTCAGCCCCCTACACCCCCCCTCATCACCCCTCATCACCCCCCACCACATCGCACCACAGAGGAGAACATCCCGTGTCCGACACCACCGCCACCGCGGTCGACCCCGCGCTCGGCCCCGACCTCACCCCGGCCCGGCTGGCGCCCTACATCCAGCACACCAAGATCGACCCGGACGCCACCCGCGACGCCATGGTCGCCCACGCCCGCGAGGCCGTCACCCACGGCTTCAACGCGGCCATGGTGCCCGCCTCCTGGATACCCGTGGTCGCCGCCGAACTCAGCGGCACCGGGGTGGAGGTCGCCTCCGCCCTCGACTTCCCCACCGTCGGCGTGATGACCAGCGCCGGCAAGGCCGCCGAGGCCGCCGAGATCGCCCGCCTCGGCGCCACCCAACTGGACATCGGCGTCCAGGTCGGCTGGCTCAAGAGCGGACGCTACGACGACTTCCGCGAGGACATCGCCGGAGTGGTCCGCGCCTTCGGCGGGCCGGTCAAGGTGATGCTCGAACTGCCGCTGCTGACCGACGCCGAGAAGGACGCCGCCGTCGACCTCGCGATGGAGGCGGGCGTGGCCTTCCTGAAGAACGCCAGCAGCGGACAGATCGAGACGGCCAACCCGAGCAGCGTTCGCTACCTTGTCGAACGGGCCCGTGACGGTGTCCGCGTCAAGGCGTCCGGCGCCATCAAGACCTACCCGCAGGCCGTGGAACTGCTCCGCGCGGGCGCCGCCCTGCTCGGCACCAGCGCCGGACTGGCGATCATCACCGACACCGGTGACGCCTCGACGGTCAGCTACTGACCTGCCGTCGCCGCCGTGCCCCGGCCGACTACCGTGGGCCGGGGCACGGCGGCCCCCCGACCGGAGCGACACCCGTCCTCCGGGACGACCCGTAAAGGAGACACGACGACCGTGACGGACGGCAATGGGGGACTCCCGGACATCAAACGCGATGTCCCCACGGCGATCCACGCGCAGATCTCGGAACACATCCGGCTGCGGATCGCCGGTGGAGAATGGCCGCCCCACTACCGCCTCAAGAGCGAACTGGAACTCGCCGAGGAGTTCGGCGTCAGCCGCGGCACCCTGCGCCGCGCCCTGACCACCCTCATCGAGGAGGGACTGCTGCGCCAGGTCCGGGGCCGCGGCACCTTCGTCACCTCCACCACCATCGAACCCGCCATCGCCCAGAAGCTGAGCACCCTCTCCGAGGACTTCGCCAGCCAGGGCGTGGTCACCACCACCTCGGTGCGCGAATGCTCCCTGATCGTGCCGCCGCAGCCGGTCGCCGCCCTGCTGGACGTCACCCCCGGCACCCGCGTACTGCGCCTGGTCCGGGTCCGCTCCACCGCCGAGGGCCCGGTCGCCCTGCTCTTCAACTTCGTCCGGACCGACCTCGCGCCCGGTATCGAGCAGACCGACTTCACCACCTCCAGCCTCTTCGGCGTCCTGGAGGGCACCTACGGGCTGAAGATCGCCACCGCCCGCCGTACGTTCAGCGCGGAGGCGGCGGCCCCCGAGGTCGCCGAGGCGCTGACACTCACCGAGGGCGCGCCCGTGCAGTACCTCCAGCAGGTCACCTACCTCGCCGACGACCGTCCGGTGGAGTACTCCGACGTCTGGATCCACAGCGGGCGACTGCGGGTCACCTCCCTGCTGCTGCGCCGCTGAGCCCCACCGGGAAGGGGGGCTCAGCGGCGCGGGGTCCAGCCGGTCAGCCCTTGCCGAGCAGCCCGTTCATCCGCTCGATCTCGGCGGACTGGGTGGTCACGACGGCTTCGGCCATGTCCAGCGCGGGCTGGTAGGCGCCGTCCTTCTGCTCGGTCTCCGCCATGGTCACCGCGCCCTCGTGATGCTTGACCATCAGCGTCAGGAACGCGGTGTCGAACGCCTTTCCGGACGCGTTCTCCAGGTCGGCCATCTCCTCGTCGGTCATCATCCCGGACATGTCACCGGAGGCGTCACCGGACATGTCGTGCCCGGCGTGTCCGGAGCCCTCCGGGACCTCCTCGCCCCACGCGGTGAGCCAGCCGGTCATCGTCCGGATCTCCGGGTCCTGCGCCGCCTTGATCTCCTCGGCCAGCTTCCTGACCTCGTCGGACCCGGCGCGGTCGGCCACCAGATCGGCCATCTCCACCGCCTGCCGGTGGTGCGGGATCATGCCCTGCGCGAACGCGATGTCGGCCGCGTTGTGCGCGCCCTGAGAGGCGGAGGCGGAGGCGGGCGCGGAGGCCGAGGGGGACGCGGCGGCGCTGGTGCCGCCGTGGCCGCCGTGCCCGGTGTCGCCGTCGCCGGACCCACAGGCCGCGAGGACGAGCGCGGCGCCGGTGCCGAGCGCCGCCAGGGCGGTACGGCGGAAGAACGTACGGTGTGCGGTCATGCTGCTGGAACTCCTTGTGCTGCGCGCCGCGAACGGGCGCGAAAGGGGAGGTGAGACGGGCCGGAGCACGGCGGCGGACATACCGGTGCCGTGCGGGGGTCTCTAGATCCTCAGGAGTTGCAGTTCCGCCAGATCGGGCGGCGCCCGCCCGCTGTCGGTCGCGGCGGGCAGCCCCGGCGCCGGACCGGGGGCGGCCATCCGCTCGACGGCGGGCAGTAGCGCGGGAGTGGCGTACGAGGTGGAGACCCCGCTCGCCGCGCAGGTCATGTCGGCGTGCCGCAGATGCCCGGACGTGCCGTCACCGGGTGCCGCCCGCACACAGTGGACCTCGTGGGGGGCGCTGAGAGCGGGGGCGATGCTCGGGGTGTCTCCGTGGGCGGCCATCGCGGAGGTCGTCGTCGTGCCGTGCGCCGAGTGCGGCGCGGGCGCCCCGCCCGGCCCCAGCCCGTGCATCGCGAGCACACCCGCGAGGACCGTGAACACCAGCAGCAGTGCCGCGCGCCCCGGGGGGCGTCGGCGGGCGCGCTGCGCGGTGCTGGTCACCGGGCCATCGTAGAGGCTGCCCCCGGCGCCGCCCCGCGGGGCGGCACGAACGGCGGCCGACGGCACCCGTACGGCCGCCGGACCGCTACGGCTGTGGGGCTGCCGGTGCCGTCCTGCACCGCCTTACGGCCGCCGGGGTCGCCCTGCACTGGACGGACGCCGGAGCCTCCGCAGCCGTGCGGCCGTCGGGGTCGTCCTGGACCGTGCGGACACGGGAGCGTCCACCGCCGTGCGGGCGTCGGGGTCGTCCTGGACCGTGTGGACGCCGGAGCGTCCACCGCCGTACGGACGCCGCCGTCCGCGCCCGCTCAAGCGTCCCGTTCAGGCGCCCCCGTATGTCCGCTCCAGGATGTCCCGTACGTCCGCCTCGGTCGGTTGCCGGGGTGCGTTCTTCGTCACCGCGTCCGCCACCGCGCCCGCCGCGATCGACGGCAGCATGGCGCGTTCGGTGCCCAGCTCGCGCAGTGGGCGCTTGATGTCCAGCGCGCCGGACAGGTCCCGTACCGCCGTGACACAGGCCCGTGCCCAGTCGCCGTCGGCGGGCGGGGCGACCCGCATGGCCCGTGCCGCCCGCTCGTAGGCGGCGGTGGCGGCCGGGGCGGTGTACTCCAGGACCTCCTCCAGCACGGCGGCCAGCGCCACACCGTGCGGGGTGCCGGTGTGCGCGGTCAGGGCGTGGGCGACGCCGTGCACCAGACCCAGCCCGGACAGCGTGAGCGCCTGGCCCGCGAGATGCGCGCCCATCATCAGCTCGGCGCGGGCCTCCAGATCGGTGCCGTCCCGGTGGGCGACCGGCAGCGCACGGCTCACCAGGGTCACCGCCTCGGTGGCGTAGGCGACGGAGAACGGGTTCGCGCCGCGCGAGGCCAGCGACTCGATGCCGTGCACCAGCGCGTCGATCCCGGTCGCGGCGGTCGCCGGGGCGGGCAGACCGAGCGTCAGCTCCGGGTCCAGCAGCGCGATCCGTGGCCGCACCGACGGATGCCCGATGTACACCTTGCGGTGCGCGACGGCGTCCTCGATCACCCCGAAGCCATTGGTCTCCGCGCCGGTCCCGGAGGTGGTGGGCACCGCGATCAGCGGCAGCCCGTCCGCCGCCTCCCACAGATGGTCGGCGTCGGCGGCCACCGCGTCCGGGTTGCCGGTCAGCAGGGAGATCCCCTTGGCCGCGTCCAGCACGGAGCCGCCGCCGAGGGCGACCACCACGTCCGGACGGGACTCCCGGGCCCGCGCGGCGCCCGCGTCGACATTGCCGGTGGACGGGTTGGGCGCCACCTCGTCGTAGACCGTGTACGGCACTCCGGCGGCGTCCAGGGTCTTCAGGGCGCGGTCGGCGACGCCCGCCGCGCGCAGCCCCCGGTCGGTGACGACGAACGCCCGCCGTCCGCCGAGGGAGTCGATCAGCTCGGGCAGCCGGGCGACGGAGCCCGCGCCGAACTCGACCCGGCACCCGGGTTCGACGCTCAGCGGGGTGTGCGCGAGCGGTTCGCGCGTGAAGAGGGTCATGGCAGCGGCTCCTGGGAGGGCGGGGCGTCAGACGGTCAGGGCGTCGTCGAGGGCGGCGGCCGGGTTCGGCAGCCGGAACGGGCGGCCCGCCAGCTCCTCGTAGAGCCGGACCGGGCTCATCTCGCCCGCGAGGTCGCCGTGGTGGGCCTTGGAACGCCGGTAGATCTGCTCGACCAGCGCGGACAGTTCGGTGGAGACCCCGACGTCCCGGCCGAGGTCGACGGCGAGCCCGAGGTCCTTGCAGGCCAGCACCATCGCGAAGGAGTCGTCGTAGTCGCCGTCGGCGAGCACGCTGAGCACATCGTGCTCCAGGAAGTGCGAGGCGGCCGGGCTGGCGAGCAGCGCGCCGCGCAGCACCCCGAGGTCGACGCCCGCCTTGACGCCCATCGCCAGCACCTCGGCGGAGGCCACGAGATGGGTGAACCAGAGCAGATTGATCATCAGCTTGACGGTGTAGCCCGCGCCGAGCGGGCCGACGTGCAGGATGCGGTCCGGGTCGCCCATGGCCTCCAGCGCGGGCAGCGCGATCCGGAAGTCGTCGTCCAGTCCGCCCACGAAGATCTGGAGGGTGCCCGCCTCGGCGCCCCGGGCCATCCCGCTGACCGGCGCGTCGAGCCGTCGTATCCCGCGCCGGTCCAGGACGTCCGCCGCTATCCGTTCGGCGGTGGCCGGGACGGACGTCGACATGTCGATCCACAGCGCGCCCTCGGGCAGTGCTTCGGCGGCTCCGCCGCGCAGCAGCACGTCCTCCACGATCCTCGGGTTGGGCACCATCGTGATCAGGAACTCGGCGTCCCGGGCGCACTCGGCGGGCGTGTCGGCCCAGCGCGCGCCGAGCGCCAGATGCTCGGCGGCGGCATCCGGCCGGGTGTCGTGCACGGTGACCAGATGGCCCGCGTGGATCAGGTGGCGGGCCATGTGGCGTCCCATGTTGCCCAGACCGATGAAACCGATCCTCATCGATGTCCTCGCTGCGGTGAGAAGGGGAGAAGGGGAGAAGGAAGGAGATACCTGGTGGCTATGCGAGATTGACCCAGGTCGTCTTGAGCGCGGTGTACGCGTCCAGGGCGTGCAGGGACTTGTCGCGTCCGGCGCCGGTGGCCTTGAAGCCGCCGAACGGGGTGATGACGTCGCTGGCGTCGAAGGTGTTGATCCACACCGTTCCGGCGCGCAGCCGCCGGGCCGTGCGGTGGGCGACGGTGATGTCCCGGGTCCACACGGAGGCGACCAGACCGAAGTCGCTCTGGTTCGCGAGCCGTACGCCGTCCTCGGGCGGGCCGTCGTAGGTCACCACGGCGAGGACCGGGCCGAAGATCTCCTCCTGGCCGACCACCGAGGCGTTGTCCACGCCGTCCAGGACGGTCGGCTCGACATAGCTGCCGCCGGTCGCGGTGAGCACCCGCCCGCCGCCGAACAGCACGTCCGCCCCGTCGCGCGTGCCGCGCTCGATATAGCCGAGCACCTTGGCGAGCTGGGTCTCGTCGACGATGGGGCCCATCACGGTGGCCGGGTCCAGCGGGTCGCCGACCCGGAAGGTGTCCGCGCTGATCCGCTGGACGGCGGCAAGGAGTTCGTCCTTGACGGAGGAGTGGACCACGACACGCGACCCCGCGTTGCACGTCTGTCCCGCGTTGTAGAAGATGCCCCAGGCCACGGCCGAGGCGGCGGCCTCGATGTCCGCGTCGGCCAGCACGAGCTGCGGCGACTTGCCGCCCGCCTCCACGGCGACCTGCTTGCCGTTGGACTCGCCCGCGTACACCTGGAAGAGCCGGGCGACCTCCGCGGAGCCGGTGAAGGCGATCTTGTCGACGTCCGGATGGCGGCCGAGGGCCTGGCCCGCGATCTCGCCCCGGCCGGGCACCACGTTCAGCACCCCGTCCGGGAGCCCCGCCTCGGTGGCCAGCTCCGCGAGCCGCAGCGCGGCCAGCGAGGTCTGCTCGGCGGGCTTGAGGACCACGCTGTTGCCGGTGGCCAGCGCCGGGCCCAGCTTCCAGCTCGCGATGAGCAGCGCGTAGTTCCACGGCACGACCGCGCCGATCACGCCCAGCGGCTCCCGGGTGATCAACGCCAGCGCGTCCCCGGGGGTCGGCGCGACCTCGTCGTACGTCTTGTCGACGGTCTCGGCGTACCAGGCGATCGTCTCGGCGGTCTTCGCCACGTCGATCCGGAGCGACTCGGTGATGGGCTTGCCCATCTCCAGGGTGTCCAGGAGGGCGAGTTCGGCGGCGTGCGCGCGGATCAGGTCGGCCCAGCGCAGCAGGACCGCCTTCCGCTCGCGCGGGGCGAGAGTGCGCCAGCGGCCGTCGTCGAAGGCGGTCCGCGCGGCGCGCACCGCCCGGTCCACGTCGGCGACGGAGCCCGCCTGCACCTGGGCGAGGACCGTGCCGTCGCGCGGGGAGGTGGTCGGGAAGGTGTCTCCGGAGGCCGCGTCGGTGAAGGCGCCGTCGATGTAGGGGCGGGTCTCGAAGGTGAGCCGGGCGGCGGTGTCGCGCCACTCGTCGTAGGACCGGGTCAGCAGCTTCTCGATCGGGACGCCCCGCAGGGAGGCGGCGCTGTGCGGGAGGTTCTCGTCGGGGTGGGTCACTTGATTCTCCAGCGGTCGATCGCGTCCTCGTCCAGTTCCACGCCGAGACCGGGCCGGTCCGGCACCTCCAGACAGCCGTCGGGGGCCGGCCGGACCGGCTCGGCGAGCATGAAGTCCCGGCGTTCCGGGGTCCAGCCGGGCGGGTCGTAGGGGAACTCGAAGTACGGTCCCCCGCCGACGCCCGCCGCCACGTGCAGGTTCGCCAGCACACCGATGCCGTTGGTCCAGCTGTGCGGGGTGAACTGACGGTGTTTGAGCTGGGCCAGCTCGGCGAGGGTACGGGCGCGGTGCATCCCGATCGCCAGCACCACGTCCATCTGGTACACGTCGAGCGCGTCCTCTTCGAGATAGCGCAGCAGCTCGGTGGGGGAGTGGTGCATCTCCCCGGCCGCGATCCGCACCCCCGGGTTCTCCGCCCGCAGCCGCTTGAACCCGTCCAGATCGGCGTACGGCAGCGGCTCCTCGACCCAGAACACATCCAGTTCGGCGAGGCGGGCCACGGTCCGCCGGGTGCGGGCCAGATCGGCGGCGGGGGCGGTGTCCCCGGCCATCCGCCAGGACTGGTTGAGGTCGACCATGATGTCGAAGCCGTCGCCGAGTTCCTCGCGCACCGCCCGTACGGCGGCGATGCCCTCGTCCACCCGGTCCCGGTCGATCCGGATCTTCAGCGCCCGGAACCCGGCCTCGCGCACCTTCAGCGCGGTCGCCACCCGCTCCTCGGGCGACTTCAGCTCACCGGAGGAGGCGTACGCGGGCAGCCGCTTGGTCGTGTTGCCGAACAGCTCGCTGACCGGACGGCCGTGCACCTTGCCGATGATGTCCCACAGCGCCGCCTCCAGCGGCCAGTAGGGCGCGCCGTGGAAGCTGGCCGTCTCGATGGCCCGGACGTGCCGGGTGATCTGGAGCGGGTCCTCGCCCACGAAGAGGTGCCGGTAGGTCTCGAAGCCGTCCATCAGATCGCCGGAGCCGACGCCGGTGACGCCCTCGTCGGTGTGCACCCGGACGATCGTGGCGTCGAAGTGGCCGCGCGGCTCGGGGTCCCAGGCGGCGCGGAACGGCGGGTCCAGCTCCAGCCGGAGCCGGTCCAGGGTGATGTCGGTGATCTTCATCGGGCCAGCACCTCGGGGCTCGGGGTGGGGGAGGGGTTCATCGGGCGGGGCGCCTCGGGGTTCGGGGTGGGGGAGGGGTTCATCGGGCCGGGCGCCTCGGGGCTCGGCGTGGAGTGGGGGTTCATCCGGCCAGCACCTCGGGGCTCGGGGTGTAGAACGGGTTCGACGGGCCGTCCGCCGCGGCGGCCTCGATCTCCTTGAGCGTCGGCGTCCCGGTGACGGCGGCCCGGACGGCACGGTGGGCCGCGGCGCGCTGGTTGCGGAAGGCGGCGTCCAGGTCGCCGACCGCCGGGTTCACCCACACCGCGGCGATGATCAGCAGGTCGTCGGCGTCCTCGGCCGGGAGCAGTCCCTCCGTGACCGCGTCCAGCACGCCCTGTGCCAGCCCCGCCTGGGCCGCGCCCCAGATGGCCCGCCCGTGCAGTTCGCCCGCGGCGGCGGCCTTGGTGACGAACAGGGTCAGCGGCTTCACCGGCACGGACGGCCGCAGCACCGTCAGGAACGGCACATGACCGGCGCTCGGGGTGGCGAGCGCGGTGGCCCAGGCGGTCTCCACCGGGCCGCCCTTGCGGCCGATCACGACGTTGGTGTGCGCGGCGTCGGCGCCGTCACCGACGAAGGACTCGCCGATCAGCGCGGTCGCGGCGAAGGGGGAGGGCATCAGAACTCCTGGGCTAGGGGGGCCACGGTGGGGGAAGAAAGCGAAAACGGGGTGACGAGGGTGGGCGAACCGCGCATTCGGCGCAGTTCATCCGGCCCGATGACGGCGAATCTAGGTCGGGCGGTACCGCGTCGCAAGACGGCCAGGGGAATCGCAATCACGGTTGCTCTCCGGACAACTCCATGGCTGACCTGGGGCTTCTCACCCCGTTTCACGGCCCCTGGGCCGGTCCCGGAGCCTAGGATGACGCGGGTGATGGAAACCCCCTCGGGCACCCGTGGCCATGGATTGCGCCGGGACATCGATCTGCTGGAGGCCCTCGCCTCGCAGGAGGCGCAGCACGCGGGCGGGCTCGGCGTGGTCCGCCTGGCGCAGCTCGTCGGCCGGGAGAAGACGCAGGTCTCGCGCGCGCTGAAGGCGCTGGCCGCCGAGGGCATCGTGGAACGCGACCCGGACACCCTGGAGTACCGGCTCGGCTGGCGGCTGTTCTCCCTGGTCGCCCGTACCTCGCAGAGCCGGCTGGTCCGGGTCGCCGAACCGGCGATGCACGCGCTCTCCGCGGAGCTGGAGGAGACGAGCCACCTGTGCGTCCTCAGCGACCGCGAGGTGCTCACCCTGCTGTCCGTCTCCGGGCACGACTTCCGGGTGCACGGCTGGGAGGGTCGCGGCGCCTCCGCCATGCAGACCTCCGCCGGACGCGTCCTGCTCGCCGACGCCACCCCGGACGAGCTGTACGTCCGCTTCGGCACGGCCACCAGGATGCCGGTACCGGAGTTGTGGGCGCTGATCCAGGAGGCCCGGCAGCGCGGCTACGCCCGGGTCAGCGAGGAGTTCGAGTCGGACCTCGTCGGGGTCTCGGCGCCGGTCCGCGACTTCCGTGGCCGGGTCGTCGCCGCGCTCAACATCTCCGCCCCCAAGGCCCGCCTCGGCGACCACCTGGACGAGGCGGGCCGTACGACGGCACGGGCGGCCGGGCGGATCTCGGCCCTGCTCGGCTGGGAGCCGCGGCGGGCGGCACCGGCCCGCGCCCGGCTGACGTGAGGGGGGGCAGGCGTACGGGGTGCTCGTGCGGGGTGCCCCTGGGGGGCGTCCGCGTGGAGTGCCTGGCATGTGGGTGCCGCGCGGGGTGCCGGTCATGTGGGCGGCGTACGGGGTGCCGGTCATGTGGGCGGCGTACGGGGTGCCGGGCATGTGGGCGGCGTACGGGGTGCCGGGCATGTGGGCGGCGTACGGGGCGCCCGGCATGTGGGCGGCGTACGGGGCGCCCGGCATGTAGGCGCCGCGCGGGGCGCCCGGCACATGGGCGCCCGCGCGAGGACCCGTACGCGGGTGCCCGCGCGTGTCGGCGTTCCGCTCGCCCGCGCGGGGCGCGCCGTCCCCTTCCTACTCGTTCCCGCTCGCCCCCGTGACCCCGCCGTTGCCGCCCCGTCGTCCGCCCGCATGATCCGGCGGTTGCCCTCACAGCAACCCCCATTGCGATCCGGCTGACCAGCCTTGTCGCTGTCATGACGCGCTCGTAAATTCACCGCGCATTGGACGGATCACCGTCCGGAACGGAGAAAAGGGCAGCTCATGAACCTCGTCGGGATCGAATCCCTCGCCAAGGCACCTGTCGCCGAGGGCGATCTGCTGATCGGCGGGCAGTGGCGCCCGGCGGCCGACGGACGGGTGTACCCCGTCCAGGACCCGGCGACCGGCGAGCTGATCCGCGAGGTCTCCGCGGGCGGTCCCGACGACGCCCGCGCCGCGGTCGACGCCGCCACGTCGGCCGCGGCCGGATGGCGGGCCACCCCGCCCCGGCGCCGCTCGGAGATCCTGCACCGGGCGTTCGCCCTGATGCGCGAGCACGACGACACCCTCGCCCGGCTCATCGTGCGGGAGAACGGCAAGGCGTACCGGGACGCCCTCGCCGAGGTCGGCTACGCCGCCGAGTTCTTCCGCTGGTTCGCCGAGGAGGCCGTGCGGATCGGCTCGTCCTTCGGTGACGCGCCCGCCGGTGGCTTCCGGCATGTCGTGCGCAAACACCCGGTCGGCGTCACCGCGTTCGTCACCCCGTGGAACTTCCCCGCCGCCATGGCCACCCGCAAGATCGCGCCCGCGCTCGCCGCCGGGTGCCCGGTGCTCCTCAAGCCCGCCCCCGAGACACCCCTCACCGCCCTCGCCGTCGCCGCCCTGCTCACCGAGGCCGGACTCCCCGACGGTCTGCTCAATGTGCTGCCCACCGACCGGGCGCCCGAGGTGGTCTCCGGCTGGCTCGGCGACGAGCGGGTCCGCAAGTTCTCCTTCACCGGCTCCACCGCCACCGGCCGGCTGCTCCTCGCGCAGGCCGCCGAGCGGGTCGTCAACGTGACCATGGAACTCGGCGGCAACGCCCCCTTCGTGGTCTGCGCGGACGCCGATGTCGACGCCGCCGTGCGCGGAGCGATGGACGCCAAGATGCGCGGCGGCGGCGAGGTCTGCATCGCCGCCAACCGCTTCTATCTGCACACCGATGTCGCCGCCGAGTTCACCTGGAAGTTCGGCGCCGCGATGACCGCCGTCCGCGCCGGCCACGGACTCGGGGACGGCGTCACCCTCGGCCCGATGATCAACCGCGCCGCCGTCGACAAGATCCGCGCCCTGGTCGACGACGCCGTGGCGCGCGGCGCCCGGATCGCCGCCCGTGGCTTCGTGCCCGACGGCCCCGGTCACTTCCACCCGGCGACCGTGCTGAGCGACGTCCCCGACGACGCCCGCATCCTCCATGAGGAGGTCTTCGGCCCGGTCGCCCCGCTCACCGTCTTCACCGACGAGGACGCGATGATCGCCCGCGCCAACGCCACCGTCCACGGCCTCGCCGCCTATGTCTACTCCCGCGATCTCGGCCGCGCCCTGCGGATCGCCGAACGCCTCGAAGCCGGGATGGTCGGTGTCAACCGGGGGCTGCTCTCCGACCCGGCGGCCCCCTTCGGCGGCGTCAAGCAGTCCGGACTCGGCCGCGAGGGGGGCCGGGAGGGCATCGAGGCGTTCCTGGAGACCCAGTATCTGGCCCTGGACTGGCCGACGTCCGACTGACCGGCCCCGCCCGCCCTCCGCTCTCATCTCTCATCTCTCATCTCTCCGCTCTCCCGCCCTGCCTCCTCCCGTCCCCTCTCCCCAAGGACCGCACATGGCAACGACGCCTGAGACCGCCCAGGAACCGCCGGTCTCACCCGGGTTGATCCGAGAACGCCGCAGACTGCACATCAAGCTGAAGCTGGCCACCCAGATCGGCCAGGGCATCGACGGCTACATCATCGGCGGCATCGGCATGGCGATGGCCGCGCTCACCGTCGACCTCGAACTGTCCACGCTGATGGAGGGCCTGGTCGGCGCCTCCCCGCTGATCGGCATCTTCATCGGCGGCCCGCTGTTCGGCCGTCTCGCCGACCGCTTCGGCCGCCGACCGGTGTTCCTCGTGGACATGATGATCTTCCTCATCGGGTCGATCGTGCAGTTCTTCGTGACCGACGGCACCCAGCTCTTCCTGATCCGGCTGCTGATGGGCGTGGCCATCGGCGGCGAGTACGCGATCGGCGCGCCGCTGCTGTCCGAGTACGCCCCACGGCAGGGCCGCGGCCGTCTGCTGGCCAGCCTGGAGATCAGCTGGTACCTCGGCTATGCCCTCGCCACCGTGGTCGGCGCCCTGTTCGCCGGGATGGACGGCGGCTGGCGGTGGTCGCTGTCGTCCAGCGCGGTCATCGCCGTGGTGTGTGTGGCGCTGCGCGGCGGCATCCCCGAATCGGCCCGCTGGCTGCTCAGCAAGGGCCGCCGCGCCGAGGCGGAGGAACTGATCCACAAGTACGGCATCGAGGTCGACGTCGACGCCGAGCTGGAGGAGCGCGAACGGGCCCACCGGGAGGGCTTCCGCGCCCTGTTCAGCCGCCGCCATCTGCGCAGCACGGTGTTCGCCAGCGTCTTCTGGGCCGCGCTCGTCCTGCCGTACTTCGCCATCGGCACCTTCTGGACGCAGGTGTTCGAGGCGCTGAACATGGGGGACAACGCGACCGCCGCGCTGCTCGTGTACTCGTTCACCGCCGTCGCCGGTGTCACCGTCGGCTGTCTGGTGGTCGACAAGATCGGCCGCCGCAAGCTGCTGATCCCGCCGTTCTGGATCACCGCGGGCGCGCTGGCGCTGGTCGCGGTCTGGCCCACCTCCACGCCGGTGATCGTCGGCGGGTTCCTGTTCTTCATCTTCCTCAACGCCGCGTCCAGCGCGCTGACCGCCATCTATCCGCTGGAGGTGTTCCCGACCTCGCTGCGCACCACCGGCGTGGGCTTCGCGACCGCCATGAGCCGGGTCGGCGCGGCGATCGGCACGTTCCTGCTGCCGATGGGCCTGGACCGGTACGGGCCCACGTTCGTGCTGCTGGTGGGCGCGGGTGTGCTGGCCATCGGTGGGATCGTGTCCCAGTTCCTGGCGCCGGAGACGACGGACATGGACCTGGCGCGGGCGGCCCGGAAGGTGGAGAAGGCAGAAGTCTGACCGATCTGACCGATCTGATCGACGGGGTCCGGTCCGCCTCCCGGCGGGTGTGATTAGACTGGGAATCCAGAGATTGGATTCCCAGTCCAATTCTGTCTCCGGAGGTGTCGGTGGTGCCGGTGGTGTCGCGGGTGGCGGGGGAGTCGGGGGAACGACGGGAGCGGGATCTGGAAGCGCAGCGGGACGCGATCCTCGCCGCGCTCACCCCGGTGGCGCACGGGATCGCGGCGACCTTCGGGCCGGTGTGCGAAGTGGTGCTGCACGACTACCGGCGGCCGGAGCACTCGGTGGTCGCCGTGGCCGGGTCGGTGACCGGCCGGGCCGTCGGCGGTGCGATGAGCGAGATCGGTCTGCGGGTCCTGGCGCGCGGCGACACCGCCGAGGACGAGCTGAACTACCTGACCCGCACCGGGACCGGCCACCTGGTCAAGTCGTCCACGATGGTGCTGCGCGACGCGACCGGGGCGGTCTTCGGCGCCCTGTGCGTCAATGTCGACGCGGACGCGGTGGACAGGGCGCGGGCCCTGCTGGACGCCCTCGCCGGACCCACCGCCCCGGCGACACCCGCGCCCGAACCGGTCACCACCTTCGGCAACGACATCGACGCGGTGGTCGACGCCCTGGTGGACGCCCACCAGGACACCGCCTGGGCCGCGCTCGACCGCCCCGCCCGGCTCGCCCTTTTCCGCCGCCTGGACGAGCGCGGTGTCTTCGCCGTACGCCACGCCGTCGAGCAGGTCGCGACCCGCCTCGGCATCTCCCGCGCCTCGGCGTACAGCTATCTGTCACGGTCACGGTCGCCGTCCGCGAGAGAGGGCGATACTTCAGCCGCGCCCGACGGGGGAGGCTCGGCCGTGTCCGGCGGGGGAGCTTCCGGATCGCCTGGCGGGGGAGGCTCCGCCGCGCCCGGCGAGGGGGCCTTCGCCGCGTCCAGAGGGGCCGCCTCCGCCGTGTCTGTCGGGGGAGCTTCCGCATCGCCTGGCGGGGGAGGCTTCGCCGCACCCAGCGGGGCAGCCTCCGAATCGCCCAGAGGGGCAGCCTCCGCCGTGCCCAGCGGAGCAGCCCCCGCCGCGTCCGGCGCCGACGCCCCCGCCGGGCCCGCCCCGTCCCGGCGCACGGCCCGTCCCCACCCGCCCGCGCCCCAGGGAGACCGCCCATGACCCCGACCGCCACGCCTCCGCCCCTCGCCCCGCCGCCCGTGACCCCGGACGACATCCGTGCCGCCGCCGTCCGCCTCGCCGGTGTCGCCCATCGCACCCCCGTAGTGCGCTCCCGCACCCTCGACGCCCTGGTCGGTGCCGAGGTGCTGCTGAAGTGCGAGAACTTCCAGCGGGTCGGCGCCTTCAAGTTCCGTGGCGCCTACCACGCCGCCTCCCGCCTCACACCCGCCCGACTGGCCCGCGGGATCGCCGCCTACTCCTCCGGGAACCACGCCCAGGCGGTCGCCCTCGCCGCCCGCGAACTCGGCTCCTCCGCCGTCATCGTGATGCCCGAGGACGCCCCGGCCGCCAAGCGCGCGGCCACCGAGGGCTACGGCGCCGAGATCGTCACCTACGACCGCTACACCGAGGACCGGGTCGCCCTCGGCGAGGCCCTCGCCGCCGAACGCGGTCTCACGCTCATCCCGCCCTACGAACACCCCCATGTGATCGCCGGCCAGGGCACCGCCGCCCTCGAACTCCTGGAGGAAGCGGGCGAACTGGACGCCCTGCTCACCCCCGTCGGGGGCGGCGGACTGATCGCGGGCAGCGCCACCATCGCCAAGGCCCTGCACCCCCGTGTCCGGATGATCGGCGTGGAACCGGAGTCCGGCGACGACACCCACCGCTCACTGGCGGCCGGACGGCGGGTGACCATCCCCGTGCCCCACACCATCGCCGACGGCCAGGCCCTGCCCACCCCCGGAGAGCTGACCTTCTCCGTCAACCGGCGGCTGGTGGACGAGATCGCCCTGGTCGGCGAGGACGAGATCCGCGCGGCCATGCGGTTCGCCTTCGAGCGGCTGAAGATCGTCGTGGAGCCCAGCGGCGCGACCCCGCTGGCCGCCCTGCTCAGCGGACGCACCACCCCCCTCACCGGCCGGATCGGCGTGATCATCTCCGGCGGCAACATCGACACGGACCGCTTCACGGCCCTGTGCGGCACCGGAGCGGTCTGACTCCCCCCGGCGCCCAGGGCTGCCGCACGTTGGCAGCCAGGAACGTGCCCGCGCGGGCAGCCGGGCGCCTCGGGGCCGACGCCTTCCCCGCCGGACCCGCGTCCGCCGTTCGCGGCGGTGGCGCTCCGGCACCCGCGGTCGTCCTTCCGCTCCGTCTGCCGCCCGCGGTGCCGTCCGCCCCGTCATGGAGCCGGTGGCCGCAGGTCCCCGGCCCGGACGACCCGGGCCGTCCGGAGCCGGTGGCCGCAGGTCCCCGGCCCGGACGACCCGGGCCGTCGCAGGTGCGGGCGGCTGCCCGGTGCCCCCTGCCCCGCCCAGCCGGATGCGGGCGGCACCCCGCCCGGCCGCCCTCCTCACCCGGCGATCGGCTCATGGGCGAGCCGCCGCACCGGCTCCCCGATGGCGCGCCCCGCACCGGCGGGCGGAGGATGGGACGCGAGGGGCCCGGCCCCGCCGACGCCGCTCGCGGCGGGCGAGCGGGAGACGGAGACCGGCCCCGGTCACCGGGATGTGCGGCCGGAACGCCCGCACCGCCCCGTGGCCGGAAAGGAGGAGCGTCATGTTCGAGACCAAGACGCTCGACAAACCGGACGAGCGACGGGACTTCCCGCGCGGCCACCTCGAAACCGTGCACCTCACCGGACTGGACTTCGCCGTCGCCACCTTCGAGCCCGGCTGGCGCTGGTCGGAGTCCCTGGCCTCGCTCGCCGGGACCGACACCTGCCAGATCCACCACAACGGCTATGTCGTCCAGGGCCGGATGCGGGTCCTGATGGACGACGGCGCCGAGGGCGAGGTCGGCCCCGGCGATGTCTTCGTGCTCTCCCCGGGCCATGACGCCTGGGTGATCGGTGACGAACAGGTCGTGGTCTACGACTTCGCCGGGTCCATGGCGAACGAGTACGCCAGGGCCGGTGAGGGCCAGTCGTAACGACCGGTCGCCACGGGCCGGTCCTGACGGGCCGGTCGCCAGGAGACGGGGCGCGGGGTGACCTGTGCCGGGGCGTCCGCGCGCATACCGATGCCGTCCCGCGCCCCGGCGCCCCCGCCCCCGCTCTCCCGTGCCCCCCGGTCCCCCATACCCCCCTCACCCGGTCACACCGTCACCACGATCTTCGCTCGCGTGTGCTCCACCTCCATGTGCCGGATCGCCCGCGCCGCCTCCCCGAGGGGATACGTCCGCTCCACCACCGGTGTGACCTTCCCGGCGTCGATCAGATCCCGCAGCGCCGTGAGGTTCTCCTTGGCGGGCTTCGCCGGAAGCTCCCGCAGTCGCTCGCGGACGAACGGTCCCAGCAGCCGTCTGCGGAAGAACAGCGGCATCGGACCGAGCAGACTCCCGCCCTCGTAGAAACCGCCGCCGGACAGCACCAGCGTGCCGCCCGGTGCCAGCGCGCGCCGCAGGGCGGTCAGGGAACGGTTGCCCACCAGGTCGAGCACCACGTCATGGCGGTGCCCGGAGCGGGTGAAGTCCTCGCGGGTGTAGTCGACGACCTCGCCGGCGCCCAGGGAGCGGACCAGATCCGCGTTCCGCGCGCTGCACACGCCGGTGACCTCCGCGCCGTACGCCCTGGCTATCTGGACGGCGAACGTGCCGACCCCGCCGGACGCCCCGTTGATCAGCACCGAGTCGCCCGCCCGGACCGCGGCCACATCGCGCAGCCCGGTCAGCGCGGTGTTCGCGGCGAGCGGTACCGCGGCGGCCTGCTCGAAGGTGAGCCGCGCCGGTTTGCGGTCCACCGCGCCGTCCGCCACGCACACGAACTCCGCGAACGCCCCGTCCGCCTCGCCGTACACCTCGTCGCCCGGCGCGAGCCCCGTCACTCCGGCGCCGGCCGTCTCCACCACCCCGGCGAAGTCCCGGCCGCGGATCGCCGCCCGGGGTCCGCGCAGGCCGAACGCCAGCCGGGCGATCTTCGGATCGCCGCGCAGATAGTGCCAGTCGTAGGCGTTGACCGATGCCGCGCGCACCCGGACCAGCACCTCGCCCGGCGCGGGCACGGGCCGCTCGACCTCGCGCAGCGCCAGCGTGTCCCATCCGCCGTACCCGTCCTGCACCACTGCCTTCATCCGGCCCCCCTCGGTCCGCACGAGATGTCTCACCCCATGCCTGGAAGCCTAGACACGCCGGACCCGCCCGACATCAGGGCGGAACCCTGAATCCACCCCGGTACGCCCCCCTTACGGAGCCCGGAGGACTTCCTCCGGTCCGGGCCCTCACACCGGCAGCAGGCGTTCGATCACCGCTCCCAACTGCCGTGCCGTGCGGCACTCGTGCATCTCCACCACGGACGCGTACGCGGGCGCCGCCGAGTCGCCGGTGCCCCACAGCTCCCGTGGCTCCGGGTTGAGCCAGTACACGCGGCGGGCCCGGCGGGACAGCGCGCGCAGCGCCGCCGGGTTGGGGTCGGCGCGGTTGGTGCGGGCGTCGCCGAGCACGAACACCGTGGTGCGCGGACCCACCGCCGTCCGCGCGTACCGCTCGGCGAACTCGCCCAGCGACCCCCCGTAGTCGCTGCCGCCGTGCCAGCCCGTAAGGGTCGCCTCCGCGTGGATCCGGGCGCCCAGCCCCTCAGGGTCGGCGGTGCCGTGCGCGAGCAGCCCGGTCACCTCGTCGATCCGGTTGACGAAGGCGAACACCCGGACCTTGCCGAACTGGTCGTGCAGCGCCCGCACCAGCAGCATCGTGAAGTCCGGGAACCCGGCCACCGAGCCCGGCATGTCGCACAGCAGCACCAGTTCGGGCCGGACCGGGCGCCGTCCGCGCGGCACCGGCCGGCGCCCCCGTACCCGCTCACACCGCCGCCGTCACCGCCCGTACCGGCGGAGTCCGCAGCACCCGGCGCGCGGTCAGCAGGGACGTCCCCACGGTCACCGCCGCCGCGCCCGCCGCCACCGCCGGCCAGACGCCCCCGAACTGCGCCGGCAGCACCGCGTCCGAGCGGACCACGGTGAACGGCACCACCCCGGCCAGCGCCGCCGCCGTACCGCAGCACAGCCCGGTCGCCGTCAGGACCAGCGACTCCACGCCGACCGCCGCCAGCACCTGCCCCGGGGTCGCCCCCGCCAGCCGCAGCCGGCCGAACTCCCGCGCCCGGTACACCGTCGCCGCGTACAGCGAGTTGACCAGCATCACGCAGACGAACACCGCGACGATCCCGACGACGGTGAGGTTCAGGGTCTCCAGATTCTTCGCGTCGACCGGCTTGACCAGGCCCGACGCCGTCACCTCGGCGCTCTCCACGGCCTGGAGGGTGAGCGTGGCCGCCGACACGGCCGTGCACAGGATCAGCGCGGTCAGCGTCCCGGCGAGCTGGTCCGCCCGCTGCCGCAGGGTGCGCACGGCCAGCCAGCCGCCCGCCCCGGACGGGTCGAGACGGGCCAGCACCCGGCGCAGCAGCCGGGGCGCCAGCAGCGCGGACCCCACCGAGAGCAGGATCGCCCCGTAGGCGGCCGGTGCCATCAGCGCCGCGTCCGTCGCGTCCAGCGCGAACGTACCGGCCGCCGACAGCGCGCCCAGAAGCAGCGCCCCGTACGCCAGGACCGTACGGGTCCGGCCGCGCGGCGGGGTCCTGCGGGTGGCCCGGCGCACCGCGAGGAACGCCGCGCCCACCGATGCCAGCAGGGTGATCGAGAACCCCGAAGCCAGGGCGATCGGCCCGAACGCGGGCTCGACCGACCCGGCGACCTGCCCGCTGTCCCGGAACACCGCGAGCAGCGCCCGGCCGCCCAGCATCCCCGGTACGACCGCCAGCGCCGCGCCCGCCAGCGCCACGGCCACCGCCTCACCGACCACCATCCGCCGCAACTGCGCCGGGGTCGCCCCCGAACAGCGCAGCAGCTCCAGCTCCGCCGTCCGCTGCCGGACGTTCACGGTGAGGGTGGAGGCGACGGCGAAGAACACCAGCAGCGAGCCGTACCCGCCGACCACGCCCGCCGTCGTCGTCAGGGTCTGCGAACTGACCGGGTCCACGCCCGGCCCGGCCGCCGTGTCGTGCAGCGACTGGAACGTCATGACCACCGCCGCGCCCAGGAACGCGGCCAGCAGCGTCGCGAGAAACCGTCCGGGCCGCTGCCCGATCGACCGGAGCGCCAGCACCAGCACCGCTCACACCCCCGCTCGCACGCCGCCGCCGGACACCGCGCCGCCGCCTGCCCCGCCGGGCGCCCCACCTCCGCCGCCGGGCGCCGCACCCCCGCCCCCGCTGTCGGGCGCAGCGCCGCCGCCGGGCGCCCCACCGCCGGACACCGTCCCGCCGGGAGCCGCGCCCCCGCCCGCCCCGCCGGGCGCCGCCCCGCCGCCCCCACCGCCGGACACCCCACCGCCAGACCCCGCACCACCCCACACCTCGTCGCCCAGCCGTGCCAGCCGTGTCGCGACCCGGTCCGGTGTCGGTGCGTCCAGCGCGCCCGCCAGCCGTCCGTCCGCGAGGAACAGCACCCGGTCCGCGTACGAGGCGGCCACCGGGTCGTGGGTCACCATCACCACCGTCCGCCCATGCCGTCGTACCGCCTCGCGCAGCAGGTCCAGCACCTCGCGGGCGCTGCGCAGGTCCAGGGCGCCGGTCGGCTCGTCCGCGAAGAGCAGCCGGGGCTCGGTCACCAGCGCCCGCGCGATGGCCACCCGCTGCCGCTGCCCGCCGGACAACTGCGCCGGACGGGCGCCGAGCCGGGCGCCGAGCCCCACCGCCGCGAGCACCTCACGCACCCGGCGCCGGTCCACCCGCCGTCCGGCCAGCTTCAGCGGCAGCACCGTGTTCTGCGCGACGGTCAGCGTGTCCAGCAGGTTGTACCGCTGGAACACGAACCCGATCCGGGCCCGCCGGAACCGGGTCAGCTCCGCCTCGCCGCCGCCCGTCATCACCGCCCCGTCCACCGTCACGATCCCGCTGTCCGGCCGTTCCAGCCCCGCCGCGCACTGGAGCAGTGTCGACTTGCCCGACCCGGACGGTCCCATCACCGCCGTGAACGTGGACCGGGCCAGACTCAGCGTCACCTCGTCCAGCGCCCGCACCGCGCCCTCGCCCGCCCCGTAGACCTTGGACACCTTCACCAGCCGCAGCGCCTCGTCGGCGGGACCGCCGTCGCGCGCTCCCCGCGCCCCGGTGCGGAACATCGTCATCACCCTCCGTGCGGCACCCCCTGTGCCTCACCGACGACGCTACGGAGCACCCCGCCGCGCCACACGGGGCGCAGAACCCGGATCGGGGGGTGTACCCAGCGACACCCCAGCGACACCCCAGCGGCACCCCCGCGACCCCTGCGGCGCCCGCCGCGCTCCCCCCGAACGGGCGACCCCAGCGCGCCCCGCCCGGCCCCCGCCGCTGCAATGGACCCATGGCCGCGCCCCCGGACGACTGTCTCGCGCGCAACGACTGGATCTGCGGGGAGTATCTGAGCACCCGCCGTCAGATCGTCGTGGACGCGGTGCTCCAGCATCTCCAGCTGACGTCCCTGGCCGTGCTCATCGCGCTCGCCGTGGCGCTGCCGCTCGCCGTGCTGGCCCGCCGCTGGGGCTGGGCCGCGCCCCCCGTCCTCGGCGCGACGACGATCCTCTACACCATCCCCTCGCTCGCCATGTTCTCCCTGCTCCTGCCCCTGTACGGGCTGTCCGCGACCCTGGTGGTGGCGGGGCTGGTGCTGTACTCGCTGACCCTGCTGGTCCGTAACATCCTCGCCGGACTGCGGGCCGTCCCCGAGGAGACCCGGCTGGCCGCCCGCGGCATGGGCTACGGCCCCGTCCGGCTGCTGCTCACCGTCGAACTCCCGCTCGCCCTGCCCGCGGCGATGGCCGGACTGCGGATCGCCACCGTCTCCGCCATCTCCCTGGTCACGGTCGGCGCGATCGTCGGCTACGGCGGTCTCGGCAATCTCATCTACGCCGGGATGAACACCTTCTTCAAGGCGCAGGTGCTCACCGCGTCCGTGCTCTGCGTGGTCATCGCCGTCCTCGCCGATCTGCTGCTGCTCGGAGTGCAGCGGCTGCTCACCCCCTGGACCCGGACGGCCCACGCGTGACCGCCCCGGAGGTGCGCCGACGATGAACACCCTCACCGACGCCTGGCACTGGCTCACCGACCCCGCCAACTGGTCCGGCGCCGACGGCATCGGCCAGCGCCTCCTTCAGCACCTCGTGCTCACCGTCGTCTGTCTCGTCCTCAGCTGTCTGATCGCGCTGCCCGTCGCCCTGGTCCTCGGCCACCTCGGCAAGGGCGGCGCGCTCGCCGTCAACCTCTCCAACGTCGGCCGCGCGGTCCCCACCTTCGCCGTGCTGGTCCTGCTGCTGCTCACCCCGGTCGGCAACTGGGGCGAGGGCCCCACCGTCGTCGCCCTGGTCCTGTTCGCCGTGCCCCCGCTGCTCACCAACGCCTATGTCGGGATGCGCGAGGTCGACCGGGCCACCGTACGGGCCGCGCGCGGCATGGGCATGACGGGCCGACAGGTCCTGGTCCAGGTGGAACTCCCCCTGGCGTCCCCGATGATCCTCAACGGGGTCCGGATCGCCGCCGTCCAGCTCGTCGCCACCGCCACCATCGCCGCCCTCGCGGGCGGGGGAGGGCTCGGCCGGATCATCACCGCCGGATTCCATCTCGCCAGCACCCCGATGGTGGTGGCCGGAGCGGTCCTGGTCGCCGTGTTCGCCCTGCTCGTGGAGGGCGTCTTCGAGATCGCCGAACGCCTGGCCCCGACCTGGACGAGGGACACCCGATGAGCCCCCGTACGGCCCTCCCGGCCGCCCTGCTGCTCGCCCTGGCCGCCGCCTGCTCCACCGGCCCCTCCCTGGAGGACCGGGGCGAGGTCACCGCGCCCCCCGGCGACCGCCACGACCTGACCGTCGGCTCGGCCGGTTTCACCGAGAGCGACCTCCTCGCCCAGATGTACGCCCTGCTGCTGGACCAGGCCGGATACCGGACGTCGTTCCTCACCGTCGCCAACCGCGAACTGTACGAACCCGCCCTGGAGTCCGGACAGATCGACGTCGTCCCCGAGTACGCCGCCACCTTCGCCGACTGGCTCAACGCCAAGACCCACGGCCCCGACGCGCCCCCGGTCGGCTCACCGGACCTCGCCACCACCATGGAGGCCCTGCGCGCCCTCGCCGCGCCGCGCGGCCTCACCGTCCTCGACCCGGGCCGGGCCGTCGACCAGAACGCCTTCGCCGTCACCGCCGCCTACGCCCGCGAACACCACCTCAAGACCCTCAGCGACCTCGGCGCCTCCGGACTGAAGGTACGGCTAGCGGCGGGCGACGAATGCGTGCAGCGGCCGTACTGCGCCCCCGGACTGAAGAAGGTGTACGGCATCGACATCACCGCCGTCGACCCCAAGGGCGTCGGCACCACCCAGGCCAAGAAGGCGGTGCAGAGCGGGCAGGACCAGATGGTGCTGACCACCACCACCGACGCCACCCTCGACCAGTTCGGACTGGTGCTGCTCACCGACGACAAGCACCTCCAGAACGCCGATTACGTCGTCCCGGTCGTCAACCGCGCCCGCGCGGGCGGCCCCGGCGTCACCAAGGCCCTCGGCAAGCTCAACGACGTCCTCACCACCGCCGACCTGGCCTCGATGAACGAGCAGGTGGACAGCTGGCGCCGGCTCCCCGAGGACGTGGCCCGCACCTATCTCAAGGACAAGGGCCTGCTCGGCTAGCGCACCGGCTCAGGCGTCCGACACCGAGTCGAAGTCCACCTGCCCGCGCGCCACGCCCTGCGCGTCCGCGTCCACCGAGCGGCGCAGCGCCTCATGCAGCTTCGCGGGCGTCAGCACCCCGAGGAAACGGGAGCCGTCCAGCACCGCCACCCACCCGGCGTCGTGCTGGAGCATCACCCCGAACGCCTGCTTCAGCGGCGCGCCCACCGGGACCCAGGCGTTCATCCGGTGCGCGAGCGTCGACACGGCGTCCGCGGTGTCCAGCTCCTCCAGACCCACCCAGCCGTGCAGATCGCCGTCCGCGTCCAGCACCACCGCCCAGCGCGCCCGCTGCGCCCGCATCCGGGCCGCCGCCCGCTGCCCGGTCTCGTCCATCCGCACCACCGGCGGCTGCTCCAGATCCCCCCGCTCGATCGCGGTCACCGACAGCCGCTTCAGCCCCCGGTCCGCGCCCACGAACCCGGCGACATACGCCGACGCGGGCGTGCCCAGCACCGCGCCCGGAGTGTCGTACTGCTCGATCCGGCCCTGGCCGTACACCGCGATCCGGTCGCCGAGCCGGACCGCCTCCTCGATGTCATGGGTGACCAGCAGCACCGTCTTGCGCACGGTGGCCTGCATCCGCAGGAACTCGTCCTGGAGCTGCTCGCGCACCACCGGGTCGACCGCGCCGAACGGCTCGTCCATCAGCAGCACCGGCGGATCGGCGGCCAGCGCCCGCGCCACCCCGACCCGCTGGCGCTGACCGCCCGACAGCTGATGCGGATAGCGCGGCCCGTACGTCTTCGGGTCGAGGCCGACCAGGTCCAGCAGCTCCGCCGCCCGCTCGCGGGCCCTGCCCCGCTTCCAGCCGAGCAGCGCGGGCACGGTCGCCGTGTTGTCGAGGACCGTGCGGTGCGGGAACAGCCCGACCTGCTGGATCACATATCCGATGCGGCGGCGCAGCGTGACCGGGTCGGCGCGCATGATGTCCTCGCCGTCCAGCAGGATGCGGCCCGAGGTCGGCTCGATCAGCCGGTTGACCATCATCATCGTGGTGGTCTTGCCGCAGCCGGACGGGCCGACCAGGGTCACCAGTTCCCCCTCGGCCACCTCGAAGCTCAGTCCGTCGACAGCCGTCGTCCCGTCCGGGTACCGCTTGGTGACCTGCTCGAACCGGATCATCCCCTCACGCTAGCCGGGCCGCCCCGGGGCCGCTCCCCGGCCGCCACCGGTCACCAGCACCACCTCCAGCGTGCGCGGACCATGTACGCCCTCCACCCGGTCCAGCTCGATGTCGCTGGTGGCCGAAGGACCGGAGATCCAGGTCAGCGGACGGGCCGGGTCCAGCCGCTCGAGCGCCCGCGGCACGGACGACACCACCTGGTCGGGGACCCGTACGACACAGATGTGGTGGTCGGGGATCAGGGTGATCCGCCGCCGCCCCTGGTCCGGGCTCCCGTCCAGCACCAGCGTCCCCGTCTCGGCGACCGCCACCGCGCAGCCCGTGACCACACTGTCCACCCGGTCCAGTTCGGCGGGGGTGCTCGCGGCCCGGTCGGGGACCTGGACGGCGTCCACCGCGCTCAGCCACCCGGGCGGCAGCCCCGGCGGCACCAGCACCGTGCCCGCGCCCCGCGCGGCGAGCAGCCGCATGAGCGTCAGGGGCAGCTCCGCGTCCGCGCAGCGGTGCACGACGGCCCGGTAGTCCGCCAGCTGCTCCGCGAGCAGCTCCACCCGCCGCCCGTCGGTCAGCTCCCCGTGCTCCCGCAGATAGTCCCGCCCGACCACCGTCTCGTACGGCCGCTCGTCCCGTGGTACGCCGTCCAGCGCCCGGCGCACCCGGCCCAGGATCCGTTCCCTGCCGCTCACTTCGCGCCGCCCTCCGGTCCGTTCGTCCGCCGCCACCAGTCCCGGAACGGCTCCGGCGGCACCTCGGGGAGATCCCGGGCGGCGCTCCACGCCCGTCCCGGGCCGGGCAGGGAACGGGGGTGGAAGCGCCGGGTGCGGGCGGCCAGCCGCTGGCCGGTGCCGAGCGCGCCGGGCCGGGTCAGCGCCCAGCGCGCGGCCCGCATCGCCGCCCGCTCGGCGGCGTGGCCCTTCGCGGGGCGCAGCACCACCTTGTTGCCGCCACGGACCGCCGGACCGCCCTGCGCGACCCGCTCCCGCAGATGCACCAGCACCTCGGGGATGTCGATGGCGACCGGGCACACCTCGTAGCAGGCCCCGCACAGCGAGGAGGCGTACGGCAGCGAGGCGTCGATCGCACTGCCCGTGCCGCGCAACTGAGGGCTGAGGATCGCGCCGATCGGGCCGGGGTACACCGACCCGTAGGCGTGGCCGCCCGCCCGCTCGTACACCGGGCACACGTTGAGACAGGCCGAGCAGCGGATGCAGCGCAGGGCCTGGCGGCCGATGTCGTCGGCGAGGGTGTCGGTACGGCCGTTGTCCAGCAGCACCAGATGGAACACGGACGGCCCGTCACCGCCGGTCGTCCCGGTCCAGGTGCTGGTGTAGGGGTTCATCCGCTCGGCGGTGGAGGAGCGCGGCAGCGTCTGGAGGAAGACCTCCAGGTCCCGCCAGGTGGGCACGACCTTCTCGATGCCGACCACCGAGATCAGCGTCTCGGGCAGGGTCAGACACATCCGGCCGTTGCCCTCGGACTCCACGACCACCATCGTGCCGGTGTCGGCGACCATGAAGTTGGCGCCGGAGATCCCGACCCGGGCGCGCAGGAACTTCTCCCGCAGATGCAGCCGCGCCGCCTCGGCCAGTTCGGCGGGGGAGTCGGTGAGGCCCTCGGGCGCGGGGCGCCCCCAGGCGCCCATCTCCCGGGCGAAGATGTCCCGGATCTCCCCCCGGTTGCGGTGGATCGCCGGGACCAGGATGTGTGAGGGCCGGTCCTTGCCGAGCTGCACGATCAGCTCCGCGAGATCGGTCTCGTAGGCGCGGATCCCGGCCGCCTCCAGGGCCTCGTTCAGAGCGATCTCCTGGGTGGCCATCGACTTGACCTTCACGACCTCGCGCTCACCGGTCGCCCGGACCAGGTCCGTGACGATCCGGTTGGCCTCGGCGGCGTCGGCCGCCCAGTGGACCGTGCCCCCGGCCGCCGTGACCGACTCCTCCAGCCGCAGCAGATAGCGGTCGAGATGGCGCAGGGTGTGGTCCTTGATCCGGCGGCCCGCCTCCCGCAGCTCCGCCCAGTCGGACACCTCGGCCACCGCCGCCGCCCGCTTGGCGCGGATGGTGTGGGTGGCGTGCCGCAGATTGCCCCGCAGCGTCGCGTCCCGCACGGCCTCCCGCGCGGCCTCGGGGAACGCGGGCATCCCCAGGAACGTGCCGCTCATCCGCCGGTCTCCGTCTCCGTGCCCGCCAGGATCTCCGCGAGGTGCACCGGCCGCAGCGGTGTCCCCAGCCGGGTCATGGTGCCGCCCAGGTGCAGCAGACAGGAGTTGTCGGCGGCGCACAGCACCTCGGCGCCGGTCGACTCGGCGCTGCGGACCTTGTCGGTGCCCATCGCCGCCGACACGTCCGGGTTCTTCAGCGCGAACGTCCCGCCGAAGCCGCAGCACTCCTCGGCGCCCGGCAGTTCCACCAGCTCCAGCCCCCTGACCGCGCGCAGCAGCCGCAGCGGACGGTCCCCGAGCCCGAGCGACCGCAGCCCGTGACAGGTCGGGTGATAGGTCACCCGGTGCGGGTAGTACGCGCCGACATCCGTCACCCCCAGCACATCCACCAGGAACTCGGTCAGCTCGTACGTCTTCGGCACGACCGGTCCCAGCAGCGTCGCGAGCCCGCCGCCCCGGCCCTCCGCGCGGGCCCGCTCACCCATCCTCGGATACAGCTCCCTGACCATCGCCGCGCACGACCCCGACGGCGTCACGATCGCCTCGTACGCGCCGAAGACATCGGAGAAATGCCGGGCGAGCGGCTCGGCCTCATGCCGGTAGCCGGTGTTGTAGTGGGCCTGTCCGCAACAGGTCTGCGCCATCGGGAAATCGACCTCGACACCCAGCCTGGTCAGCAGTTTCACCACCGCTCTGCCGGTGTCCGGATACAGCGTGTCGTTGACACAGGTCAGGAACAGGGCGACACGCATCGCGGCTCCTCGTCGTCCATGGACCATGGCTCATCGGATGTGTCCGGGGGCCACGGTACGCGGGATCACGCCGAACGGGGACCCGCCGGGGCGTCCGACACCCGCCCCCCGCCCCACCGCCGGAGGCAGCCCCACTGACCGGCCGTTCAGCATGTCCCCCCGTCCCGCCCGCCCCTACCGCGCCCCGGTGTGCTCCACTGGGACGCGGTCATCGTTCACGTCCGCACCGGGAGACCCGTTGAGTGTCAGCTACCGCCAGCCAGGCGTCGTCCTCACCGACCACCGCTTCACCGTCCCGCTCGACCACGACGCCCCCGACGGCGAGACCCTCGACGTCTACGCGCGGGAGGTCGTCGCCGGGGACAAGGCGGGCCAGGACCTGCCCTGGCTGGTCTATCTCCAGGGCGGCCCCGGCTTCGGGGCGAACCGTTTCATCGGGAAGCAGGCATGGCTGGAGCGGGCCCTGAAGGAGTACCGCGTGCTCCTCCTGGACCAGCGCGGCACCGGCCACTCCACCCCCGTCAACCGCCAGACCCTGCCGCTGCGCGGCGGCCCCGCCGCACAGGCCGACTACCTCACCCGCTTCCGCGCCGACTCGATCGTCCGGGACTGCGAGCTGATCCGCCGCGAGCTGACCGGCGGCGCGCCCTGGACCGTGCTCGGCCAGAGCTTCGGCGGCTTCTGCGCGGTGCACTACCTCTCCACCGCCCCCGAGGGCCTGAGCACCGCCGTCATCACCGGCGGTCTGCCCTCGCTCGACGCCCACGCCGACGACGCCTACCGCGCGGCCTACCCGCGCGTCGAACGCAAGGTCGCCGCCCACTACGCCCGCTACCCGCAGGACGTCGAACGCGCCCGCCGGATCGCCGACCACCTCCTCGCCCATGACGTCGTCCTGCCGAACGGCTACCGGCTCACCGTCGAGGCGTTCCAGTCCCTCGGCATCCTCCTAGGCGGCAGTGACGGCAGCCACCGCCTGCACTACCTGCTGGAGCACGCCTTCGTCCGCACCCCGCAGGGCAGCGTCCTGTCCGACGCCTTCCAGGAGGACGTCCAGGCCCTCCTCTCCTACGCCGGGCACCCGCTGTACGCCCTGGTCCACGAGGCTTCCTACGGCCAGGACACCCGGCCCACCGACTGGTCCGCGGAGCGGGTGCGCGCCGAGTTCCCCCAGTTCGACGCGGCCAAGACGCTCACCGGCGACGGACCGCTGCTGTTCACCGGCGAGTCCGTGCACCCCTGGACGTTCGACTGCGACCCCGCGCTGCGCCCGCTGCGCGAGACCGCCGACCTGCTCGCCGCCCGCACCGACTGGCGCCCCCTGTACGACCCCGAGCGGCTCGCCGCCAACGAGGTCCCGGTCGCCGCGGCCGTCTACCACGACGACATGTACGTCGACACCGGCCACTCCCTCACCACCGCCCGCGCGGTGCGCGGTCTGCGGACCTGGGTCACCGACGAGTTCGAGCACGACGGCGTCCGCGCGGGCGGCCCGCGCGTCCTGGACCGGCTGCTGGCACTGGCCCGCGACGAGGCGTGAGCGCCCACGACGAGGCGTGAACTCGCCCTGACGAGGCCCGGAAACACGCGCGCCCCGGTCCCGGACCGCGGGCTAGTCTGCCCGCATGAGCGAGCCGACGATCACTCCACTCGACCCGATGCCCGAGGACTGGCAGCGCGCCCTCGCGGTGGTCGCGCACCCGGACGACCTGGAGTACGGGTGCGCGGCGGCCGTCGCCCGCTGGACCGACGGCGGCCGTGAGGTCGCGTACGTCCTGGCGACCCGGGGCGAGGCCGGGATCGACACCCTGGAGCCCGCGAAGGCGGCCCCGCTGCGCGAACGCGAACAGCGGGCCAGCGCCGCCGAGGTCGGAGTGGCCAGCGTGGAGTTCCTCGACCACCGCGACGGTGTCGTCGAGTACGGCACCGCGCTGCGCCGGGACATCGCCGCCGCGATCCGCCGCCACCGCCCCGAACTGCTCCTCACCCTCAACCACCGCGACACCTGGGGCGGTGTCCACTGGAACACCCCCGACCATGTGGCCGTCGGCCGGGCCACCCTGGACGCGGCGGCCGACGCGGGCAACCGCTGGATCTTCCCGGAGCTGATCGCGGAGCAGGGCCTCGAACCCTGGGACGGCGTCCGCTGGGTCGCCGTCGCCGGATCGACGTCCCCCACGCACGCCGTGGACGCCACCGAGGGGCTGGACCGGGCGGTCCGCTCGCTGCTCGCCCACCGCACCTACATCGAGGCGCTCACCGACACCGACCCGGAGACGTACGCGCGCGACCTGCTCACCGGTTTCGCCGAGGAGGCCGGCACCCGCTTCGGCGGCCGTCCGGCGGTGGCCTTCGAACTGTTCACCCGCTGACCCCCGGCGCGCCCCCCGCGCGGAAAACCGGTGACGACTGCTGCGGCGCCGGGCAGCGGGTCGCGCGGACCGTGTGCGGCGGTGTCGACCGGCGTACCGGCCCGCTGGTGCACCGCCGCCGGATGTTCGCGGTGTTCCCCGTGGTCCGCCGGCTGCATGAACTGCTCCGGTATCCCACCGAGGCGCTCACCCGCCCGGGTCCGGACCGAGCGTCCGGCGGGCGGCACACCCGGGCAACTCGCCGCGCTGGACCCGGACGCGCTCCGCCGTACGGCCGGTGACCTGCTGCTGCGCGCCGGCGAACTGGTCCGCGCGGGTCTGCGGGGCCGGACCGGCGGGGGGCGCGTCTGCGCGGTGCCCTCAGCCAGCTCAGCCAACTCGGTCGGCTCGGCCAACTCGGTCGGCTCAGCCCGCGTCCCGGCGGCGGGTCAGCCCCAGCCGCAGCCCGTCCGGCATCAGGGTCAGCCGTTCCGTCACCCGCAGCCGGTAGTCCGGGTCGGCGGTCAGGTCGTAGCGGCGCAGCAGCAGCCCGAGGACGAGCGTCGCCTCGTGCAGGGCGAACTGACGGCCGATACAGGCCCGTACGCCGGTGCCGAACGGTTTGAAGGTGTGCGGTGCCCGCGCCCGGACCGCCGCCGCCTCGAAGCGGTCCGGGTCGAACCGCTCGGCGTCCGCGCCCCACGCCCGGGGATCGCGGTGCAGCAGCGAGGTCAGCACCAGCGTCCAGGCGCCGCGCCGCATCGGGTGCTCCCCGCCGAGCACGGTGTCCTCGGTGGCCTCGCGGGCGTACGCCGGGGCGGTCGGCCACAGCCGCAGCGTCTCGTCCAGCACCCGGCGCACGTACCGCAACTTGGCCACCTGGTCGTAGCCCGGCCGCTCGGTGGTGCCCCACACCTGGTCGATCTCGGCCCGTGCGCGCCGGGCCACCTCGGGATCGCGGGCGAGATGGTGCAGGGCGAACGAGAGCGCCCCGGACGTCGTCTCGTGGCCCGCGACCAGGAAGGTGATGACCTGGCGCCGGACGTTCTCGGCGGACAGCCGCTCACCGGTCTCCGGGTGGGCCGTGGCCAGCATCCGGTCCAGCAGATCGCCCTGACCGCTCGCCTCGCGCCGGGCCCGGACGAGCCCGTCGACCGTGCGGTCGAGATAGGCGATCCCGGCCGTGTTGCGGCGGCCCGCCCGGCGCAGCAGCAGCCCGGCGAGCGGCGCGGGCACGGTGTTCAGCCGCTGGGCGTAGCCGAGGGTGCCGACCATCGCGGTGACGAACGGATGCGGCCGGTCCCGTTCGAAGGACCCGAAGTCATGGCCGAACCCGGTGCGGGCGATGGTCTCCAGGGTCAGCTTGGTCATGTCGCCGGGCACGTCCACGGTCCGCCCGCCGTCCGCCGCCCGGTCCCAGTGCCCGGTCAGCCGGTCGGCCACGTCCAGCATCATCGGGTGGTACCCGGCCATCGCCTCCCGGCTGAACCCGGGCGCCAGCACATCGTGCGCCAACTGCCAGTTCGGCTCGTGGTTGTACGCCGTGAAGAGCCCGTCCCCGGCCAGCGGGCGGAGGTTGGCGACCCCGAGGCCCACATGCTTGGCGAACCGGGACTCGTCGGACAGCTCGGCCACCAGGTCGGCGCCCCACACGAAGACGAACTCCCTGTCGAACGCCCGCCGCCGGAAGATCGGCCCGAGCCGGCGGCCGTGGCGCAGCGAGTCCTGGAGCGGACTGCTGGGCCGGGACCCGATGACATCGCCGAGCAGCGGCACCCGGTACGGCGGACGCGGGATGCGGTGCAGTTCCGGCCAGCCCTGCTCGGCGCCGCGGAACCCCCGGGGCAGCGGGGCCGCGCCCCCGGCGGACCGGCCGGCCGTCGTGTGCGCCATGGCAGGTGCTCCCTCGGCTCGGTGCGGTGACACTTGTTGGACGTGTGTTCAATAGCGGTCCCAGTCTCGACCTGCCGCTGAACCGGCGTCAAGGGACGCGCCAAGGCGTGTCGTAGGGTGCGGCCATGGCCGCGAACCAGGGCGAGCGGACCCGCCGCCGCCTGACCACCGAGCAGCGCCGCGAGCAGTTGCTCACGGTCGGCGCGCGCCTCTTCTCCGAGCATCCCTACGACGAGGTGCGCATCGAGCGGGTCGCCGAGATCGCCGGGGTGTCGCGCGGGCTGCTCTACCACTACTTCCCGACCAAGCGGGACTTCTTCGCGGGCGTGGTGGACCGGGAGAGCGACCACATGCTGCGGATGACGGCCCCCCGCCCCGGCGTCCCGGTCCGCGACCAGCTCACCGCCGGTCTGGACGCCTATCTGGAGTACGTCCGCGAACACGCCCACGGCTATCGCGCCTTCCACCGCGCGGACGCGGCGGGCGACCAGGCCGTACGGCGGGTCTACCAGCGGGCGCTGGCGGCGCAGGAGCGGCAGATACTGGCCGCGCTGGCGGCGGACCCGGAGTTCGGTCCGGTGGTGGTGGCCCGGCCGGAGCTGCGGCTCGCGGTGCGCGGCTGGCTGGCGTTCACCACCTCCGTCTGCCTGGAGTGGCTGCGGCGGCCCGAACTGACCCGGGAACAGCTGCGGGACCTGTGCGCGCGGGCGCTGCTCGGGGTCGTCGACGGCGCCTGAGACCGTCCGGCGGGCGGTCGCGTCCCGCTCGTGTGAACGCCTCGTGTCCCTGGTTGGCGCGCGCCCCGAAGTCCGCTAGGTTAGGCAAGCCTAACCTTAGGAGGAACGGATGGGTGACAGGCAGACCTGGACGGCCGCGCCCGGCGCGGCGGAACGCGCTCGGTCGGTGCTCGCCGCCGCCTGGTCGTGCGCGGTGACCGCGGACGGTGCCCGGGAGGAGTTCGTCGGCGCGCACGAGACCGCCGAGGACGGCCGGGTGCTGCTGTGCGTGCCCGACGACAGCGCGCTGCGCGCCACCGCCCTGTGCGCCCCGCGCGGTGAGCCGTCCGCCGTCCTGGAGTTCGCCGACGTGGCCCCCGTCCCGGTGCGCCAGCGCGTCCGCGCCCGGCTCTGGCTGGCGGGCTGGTTCTCCGGCGTGGACGGCCATCTCGTCTTCCAGGCCACCCGGGTGGTGCTGCACCGGGCGGCCGGCGCGGAGGTCGTCGGCCTGGCCGAGTTCGCCGCCGCCGCGCCCGATCCGCTGGCCACCGCCGAGGCCCGGCTGCTCACCCATCTCGCCGACGCCCATCCCGACGCCGTGGAGCGCCTCACCCGGCTCGTGGAGCCCGGGAGCCTCCAGGGCGCGGTCCGCGTCCAGCCGCTGGCCGTCGACCGCCACGGACTGACCCTGCGCATCGAACGCCGCCGCGGCCACGGCGACGTACGGCTGCCCTTCCACACCCCCGCCGACACGGTCGCCCAGCTCACCGAGCGGATGCACGTCCTGCTCGCCCAGGCAGGCACCGCGTCCTGCGCCCGCCCCGCGCTCCAACGCCGACACCCGGACAGCGACGGCTGACGGCATCGGCGGCACCCGGCCCCGGCGTCAGGGCATCGCGGACGGCGGACGGCACCGGCGACACCTGGCCCGGAGCCCGGAGCCCGGAGCCCGGGGGCCGCTGACGGCATCGGCCGCACCTCGCCCGGCGTCAGGCACCCGGGGACCGTGGACGGCTGGTGGCGGCACCTGGCCCGGCGTCAGGGCATCGCGGACGGCGGACGACACCGGCGGCGCCCGGCCCGGCGCCAGGGGATCGTGGACCACTGACGGCATCGGTGGCACCCCGCCCGCCGCCCAGGCACCGCGGACGCCTGACGACCCCCGCGACCCCCCCCGCCCGGCGCCAGGACCCCCCGCCCGGCGCCAGGCCCCCCCGCCCGGCGCCAGGCCCCCCCGCCCGGCGCCGGGGCACCCGCACCCGTCACCCCTCCCGATCCCGCACCCCCCAACGCCCACGCACCGCGTCCCCCGCACCGCCCCGGCGGCACCCCCGCCGGACCGGTGCCCCGGCGGAACCCCCGGCCGAACCCCCGCCGCGGCACCGGTCGGCCCGCTCACCACTCCCCGTCCTGCACCGCCTTCCCCGGCGCGTCCCCCAGCGGCTTGATCTGCTGGGGCGACGGCTCTTGCCACGGCGTGTGGTCGTCGCCCAGCCAGTCACCGACCGGCTTCACCTCGGCTAGGGCGTCGGTCGGCGCGAGGTCCTCGGCCCCGTCGTCGTAGTAGTCGAACCAGGGGAGTCCCGCCCGGGTGTAGGCCGCGCGGTCCACCGGGGACGGCGGCGGGGCCTCGCCCGTGATGCGCCGCCACTCCGGCGGCGTCACCAGATGCACGAAGACCCGGCCGGACGGCTTCCCGGCCCAGTCGGACGCCGGACGGTCGTCGCGGTACACCTCCTGGCGCATCGCGCCGCCGACGCCCAGCCCCATCGCCGCGCCGCGCGACCGGGGCGCCCCGCCCGCCGCGGCCGGAGCCGGGGGCGGGCCGCCCGTCGGGGCCATCGGCGCCGCGAACGCCGCGGCCGAGCGCTGCCGCTCGGTGGTCAGCCTGCGCTGCTTCTCCCGCCAGTCGGCCAGCGCCGCGTCGGTCAGCGCGAAGGACTGGAGCTGGACCCCGCCCCACACCTCCTCGCCGGTCACCTGGCCCTCCACGGTCGCGCCGAGCCCCAGCGGCACCGCGACGAACTGCCGGACCGTGCCCGCGCCCGCGTTGATGCCGTCCAGCCACGGCTGACGCGGCAGCACCAGATAGTTCTGCGGATCGCGCGTCAGCCGGTCGCTCCACGGCTCGCCCGACACCGCGCACACCTTGCCGACACCGACCTGGAGCGCCGCGGGCTCCGTCGTCCCGGCGAAGCTCAGCCACATCGCCTCGCGCAGATACACCGGCAGCATCACCCCGCCGCGCGCCAGCCAGTCGGACGGCACGGTGTCGGGGAAGTCCGCGACCCGGCGCACCGGGAAGTCGCCCAGGCCGGGCGGCAGCGCGTGCGTCCCCGACTCCGGCAGCCGCAGCGTACGGATGAACCGCACCGCCGCTCCGCCCGGCAGCCGCAGTGTGTTCCCGTCGATCCGTACCGATCCGTTCGTCATGCGTAGCGCCCCCAGAGTGGCCGTCCGTGCGTCCGCTTCCTCAGCTAGAACGCCGGGCGCCCGCGGCCCGGTTCCGCATCGCCCGGCGCGAGACCCGTGCCCGGTCCCGCAGCCGGGTGATCCGCGGTCGGCGGGCGCGCTGCTCGCGCGAGTGCCGGTCCAGCTCCTCGAACAGGCGGCGGGTGCGGTGCTCGGTGTCCAGCTCGTCGATGATCCGGGTCGCCTCGGTCAGGACCGCGCCGTACAGCTGCCACTGCCGGGGGTCGTGCCGCACCGCGCCCAGCAGCAGCCGGTCCAGCACGTCCCGGGTCGCGGCGGCCTGCCGCAGCTCCGCGTCCAGCCGGGCCTCCGCCGACTCGGCGCTGTCGCTCACACTGGTGGTGACCAGCACCGCGAAGCTCACGATCGCGTCGGCCACCTCCGACAGCAACTGCTCCACCACCGGGCCGGTGCCCGGCGGGAACAGCGGCTCGGGCTCCCGCTCCTTGGCCAGGTCGGTCAGCGTCCGGGCGATCACCCGCAGCACCACCGTGCAGATCTCCAGCGTGTCCAGGCCGGTGCGCAGCACGATCCGGTGCAGCAGCCCCTCCCGCACCCGGGGGTTGAGCCGCAGGCTGTCCTCGGCCTGCCGCAGATCGGCGTCCACCCCGCTGATGTCGTGGTCGAGACGCCGGGCCTCGTGCAGCCGCCGGGCGGCCTCCTGGGGCGGGGTGCGCCCGGACGCCTCCTCGCCGACCCGCAGCATCAGCTGCCGTACCCGGCGGGCCAGCTCCTCGATCGACGCGCCCGCCTCGTCCACCCACACCGGCGGCACGATCAGCAGATTGCAGGCCATCCCCACGACCGCGCCGATCAGCGTCTCCACCACCCGCAACCAGGCCGTGGTGCCCACCGCGGTCACCCCGAGCACCAGCATCGCGCTGATCGCCACCTCGGGCACGAACTCGTCGACCCGCACCAGATGCCCCACGGTCAGCGCGGCGATGATCACCAGCGCCAGACTCCACCAGGTCAGCCCGACCAGCAGACTGAACGCGATGGCCACGAGGACACCGGCGACCACCGAGTTGACCCGGCGGATCCCGGTGGTGAGCGTCGAGTACAGCGTCACCTGCACGACCAGCAGCGCGGTCAGCGGCGCGGTGAGCGGCGGCTGCTCCGGACCCAGCCGCAGCGCGATGACATACGCGAGGGTCGCCGCGAAGGTGGACCGCAGCATCTGGACGATCACCGGGTCGCGGCTGCGCCGCCACACCTCCCGGACGGCCCGCGTCCACCACTTCCGTACGTCTCGCATCCCCAGGGATGTTCCCGCGCGGCGGGCCCCGGCTCACCTCGTGCCGGTGCGGCTCACTCGTACAGCTTGTCCAGGAACGCCGACAGGTTGCCGAGCGCCCGGTCGATCTGCTCCTGAACCGTGAGGCTCTCCTCGAACCGCATCCCGCTGTCCGGCACCTTGCGGCCCCGCAGATACAGGGAGCACGCCAGGTCGGTGCACATGTACAGCCCGACGGAGTTGCCCTCGCGCCCGGCGGCACCGGCCTTGCGGGCGGTCATCAGGGACACCCCGCCGCCGCGGTGGGTGGTCAGGCACAGCGAGCACATGCTGCGGTGCAGGAACCCGCGCTGCGACGCGGGGAAGCGCAGGGCCACGCCCACCGGGGCGCCGTCCCGCTCGCCCACCAGATAGCTGCGGTCCGGTGCCCCGGGGTCCCGCCAGCCCAGGAAGTCGAGGTGCTCCCAGTCCCGCTCGGCGAGGTCCCGGGGCACGGCGAGCCGCTTGGCCTCGCCCTTGGAGCAGTTGACGAACGAGGAGCGGATGTCCTGCTCGGTGAGCGCGCGCATCGGGGTCTCCGGAGAAAACAGGGGGGGGACGCAAGGGGGTACGGGCGGATGACCCATCCCGTTCCTAAAGGGTTTAGGAACGGGCCTAGAGTACGCAGCCCGCCCGGCGCGGGCCACCGGTTTTCCGCCCCGGCGGCCCGCCCCACCTCACCTCACCTCACGTCACCTCACCCCACGTCACGCGTGCAGCAGCCGCTCCGGTGTGATCGGCAGGTCCCGGACCCGCCGCCCGGTCGCGTGGTACACCGCGTTGGCGACCGACGCCGCCACCCCGATCGAGCAGACCTCCCCGAGCCCCTTGGTGCCCAGCGGATGTGTGTCGTCCGGCAACTCCACGAACCGGACCTGGATGTCCCCGACGTCCGCGTGCACCGGGAAGTGGTAGTCGGTCAGCGCGGGACTCAAGTGCACCCCGGTCACCGGGTCCGGGGTGATCTGCTCCATCAGGGCGCCGCCGATGGCGAAGATGATCCCGCCGCGGGCCTGGTTGGAGGCGGTCTTGGCGTTCATCACCCGCCCGCAGTCGATCACCGACAGATGGCGCACCACCCGCACCCGGCGCAGCCCGCTGTCGATCCGCACCTCCGTGAAGTGCGCGGCGAAGCTGGCGCTGGCCCGGCCGCTCTCCACCGGGTCGTACTGCCCGGTCTCGCTCAGCGCCCCGATGCCATGGCGGCGCAGCAGCGCGGTGTACGTCTCCCCGGTGCGGGGCCGCGCGGTGAGGAACATCCGGCCGTCCTCCACGTCCACCGCGTCCTCCGCCGCCCCGTGCAGCGGGGAGCGGGTGTCGCCGATGGCCAGCCGGATCGCCGCCGACCGCACCGCCTGCCCGGCCAGCAGCACCGCGCTGCCGGTGTTGCCGGTGGCCGCCGACCCGTAGGTGGGCGCCGCCATCGGCTGCGCGGTGCTGCCCGAGTGGATGGTGATCCGGCCCGGGTCCACCCCGAGGTGGGACGCGGCGATCTGCACCAGGATGGTCAGCGTCCCGCCGCCGATCTCCTGCGCCGAGGTGTACAGGTCGGCCCGGCCGTCGGCGCGCAGCTCGATCCGGGCGCGGGCCGGGTCGTAGCCGTCGTGGCGGCAGCCGCCCGCCATGCCGTAGCCGATCAGCTCGTCGCCGTCGCGCATCGAGCCCGGCCGCGGGTCGCGGCGCTCCCAGCCGAACTCGCGCACCCCGAGGTCGTAGCAGCGCGGCAGCCCGTTGCTGGTCCACGGCTCGCCGTTGCTGAGGTCGGCGTTGGCGAAGTGGCGGCGGCGCAGCTCCACCGGGTCGCTGTTGGTCGCGTACGCCAGCTCGTCGATCGCGGACTCCAGGGCGAACTGCCCGGCGAGGTCGCCCGGGGTGCGCATGGAGGCGGGGGAGCCCTTGTTGACCTTGGTGATCCGGGCGCCGATCAGCACCGAGTCCACGGCGTACACGTCCGGGGTGGTCATCGGGGCGCGCTCGGTGTAGTCGGTGTGCACCGAGGTGCCGTTGACGGTCTCATGGACGATGGCCCGCATCCGGCCGTCGCGGTCGGCGCCGATCCGTACCCGCTGGCGGGTGCCCGCCATGTGCCCGGTGGTGGTGAAGTGCTGCTTGCGGGTCAGCACCAGCCGCACCGGCCGGTCCACCACCCGGGCCGCCATCACCGTCAGCAGGGTGTACCCCCACACCTGGATCTTGCAGCCGAAGGCGCCGCCGATCAGCGAGGTGTCGAAGGTGATGTTCTCCTCCGGGATGCCGAAGGCGGCGGCGACCGTCCCCCGGGCCCGGTACACGTACTGGTTGCTGGCGTGCACGGTGAGCCGGTCGCCGTCCCACTGGGCGATGGCGGCGCTGGGCTCGATCGGCGCGTGCGAGTAGTCCGGCGTGGTGAACGAGCTGTCGATCCGCACCGCCGAGGACGTGAAACCGGCCTCGGCGTCGCCGCGCGAGTACTGCATCGCCGGGTGCGGCGACGGATACAGGTCGTTCAGCCCGGCCGCGAGGGTGGGCACCACGGGCAGCGGCTCGTAGTCGATGTCGACCAGGGTGACCGCGTGCTCGGCCTGCTGGAGGGTCTCGGCGACCACCACGGCCACGAACTGGCCGCCGTAGTACACCCGGTCGTCGTCCAGCGGCCAGCGGCCGTCCTCCGGCTCCAGCGAACCGGTCCACTCGGGCCGGTTCTCATGCGTGATGACGGCGAGCACCCCGGGCGCCCGCTCGGCCGCCGCGGTGTCGATGGACCGGATACGGGCGGACGCCAGCCGACTGGTCACCAGACTGGCGTTGACCGCGCCGGGCACCCGCACGTCCCCGGTGTAGACGGCCCGGCCGGTGACCTTCGAGGCCGCCTCGACCCGGTCCAGCGGGGCGCCGATCGGCTCGGTCCAGCCGTCGCGCTCGGGAGCGGTCGTCATGCTGCCACCTCCGTCAGAGCCCGGCGGACCACGCCCCGGACCAGGTCCACCTTGTACGCGTTGTCCCGCTGCGGCCGGGCGCCGGTGGTCGCCGCGTCGGCGGCGTCCTCGATGGCCTCGGCGTCCAACGTCCGCCCGATCAGCGCCCGCTCGGCCGCCTCCACCCGCCAGGGCCGGGGCGCCACCCCGCCCAGCGCGATCCGCGCGGAGCGCACCCGGCGGCCGTCCAGATCCACCACCACCGCCCCGGAGACCAGCGCGAACGCGAACGACGTACGCTCCCGGAACTTCACATAGTGCGAGCGCCGCCCGCGCGGCTGGGCCCCGATCCGCACCCCCACGATCAGCTCCGCGCGGCGCAGCTCCGTCTCCCGCTCCGGGGTGTCGCCCGGCAGCCGGTGGAAGGTGGCCATCGGGATCTCCCGCCGTCCGTCCGGCCCCTGCACCAGCACCACCGCGTCCAGCGCCAGCAGCGCCACCGCCATGTCGGACGGGTGCACGGCGATGCACGACGAGGAGGTGCCGAAGAGGGCCTGCCCGGGATTGGCCCCCTCGATCGAGGCGCAGCCGCTGCCGGGGTCGCGGCGGTTGCAGGCGAACTCGGTCTGCCGGTAGTAGGGGCAGCGCACGCCCTGGAGGAGGTTGCCCGCGGTGGTGGCCATGTTGCGGATCTGCGCGGAGGCCCCGGAGCGGATCGCCTCCGACAGCACGGGCGTCCGCTCCCGCAGGGTCCGGGCCGTCTCGCTGTTGGTGGCCAGCGCCCCGATGGTGAACGAGCCGTCGTCCCCCCGGGTGATCCCGTCGAGGTCGAGCCCGGCCACGTCGACCAGGCGTCCGGTGGGCCGGATGCCCTCCTTCATCAGGACGACCATGTCCGTGCCGCCCGCGATGACCCGGGCGTCCGGGTCGCCGTCCAGCAGCCGTACCGCCTGCGCGAGGGTCCGCGGGCGTTCGAGGTGGAAGGTCCGCACGTCAGCTCCTTCCCCGGGCGTCCTGGATGGCCTGGTGCATGTTCTGGTAGGCGGCGCAGCGACAGAGGTTGCCGCTCATCAGCTCCGGGATGTCCTCGTCGGCGACCTCCGGCTCCTCGGCGAGCAGCCCGACCGCGGACACCACCTGACCGGAGGTGCAGAAGCCGCACTGGAAGCCGTCCCGCTCGATGAACGCGGCCTGCACCGGGTGCAGCCGGCCACCCCGGGCCAGCCCCTCGACGGTGGTGACCCGGCGGCCCTCGTAGCGCGCGGCCAGGGTGATGCAGGACAGCTGCCGCTCCCCGTCGACCAGGACCGTGCACGCCCCGCACGCGCCCTGGTTGCAGCCCTTCTTACTGCCGGTCAGCCCGAGCCCGTCCCGTACGGCCTCCAGCAGACTGGCCCGGATGTCGAGTTCGACCGTGTGGGTACGGCCGTTGACGTTCAGGGTCACCCGGGTCGTCTCAACCGGCGCGGTGGGCGCCGCCTCCACCGGAGCGGCACCCCCGCCCACCACGGTCGCGCCGACGAGGGTCCCCCCGGTCCCCAGACTGCGGGCGAGGAACGTCCGACGGTTGCTGCCGCCGGGCGGACGGGTTTCCTGGGGCATGAGCAGCTGTCCTCTCATGGGGGGGCTGGCATTGCTTTCTGTTCGCAAACACCTACTCGCAAATGCTAGGAACCCCAACCGAAAACCAAGCTAAAGCGACCCCCAGCAGCCCCGAGCAACGCCGGTGAGGGTGACGCGACGGCGATCGGTCAACGGGGGCCGGGCCGAGGCTCTTGGGGGCGCGGGGAACCGCGCACTCAGCCGCGACGCCGAGCAACTGGCCGGACACCCCCGCCCTCACCCCCTGTGCCGAGGCTCGTGGGGGCGCGGGGAACCGCGCACTCAGCCCCGACGCCGAGCAACCCGCCAGACCCCCCCGCCCCGAACGCCCCCTGGCCGCCGAAACACCCACAGTTCACTACCCTGTGCCCCGAACGACGACCCCGCACAGCCCCCACACAGCACCTCACCGCCCCCCCTGCTCAACCCGCGGAGCGCTTCGCTTAGCTCAGCACATGAATTAAGGGTTCGAGAAAGGTCGCGGCCAGGACACCCCGAGAGGTATGTTGCAGGTCGGGACACGGGGCGGAAGGAGCCACATGACGGGGCGGAACGGGCGCACGGTACGGGACCTGAGGCGGGCCAACCGCACAGCCGTACTGCAACGGCTGTACTTCGACGGCCCTCTCAGCCGCTTCGAACTCGGCCCGGCCACCGGCCTCAGCTCCGGCTCGATCAGCAATGTCGTCGCCGACCTGGTCACGGACGGACTGGTCGAGGAGGCCGGCAGCGTCGACTCCGACGGTGGCCGTCCCCGTACCCTGCTGCGGGTCGCCCCCGGCAGCGGCCACATGATCGGCGTCGACGTCGGCGAGACCCGCGTCCGGGTCGAGCTGTTCGACCTCACCCTCACCGAACTCGCCCGCACCGAACGCCCCCTCGCCCCCCAGCGCTACGACGCCGATGTCATCGCCGGCCATATCCGCGACGGCGTCACCGAGGTCCTCCGGACCGCCGCCGTCGCCCCCGAGCGGCTGCTCGGCGTCGGTATCGGGGTGCCCGGCATCGTCGAGCGGACCGGCGCACGCGGCGCGGTGGTGCACGGCCAGACCATCGGCTGGGACGCGGTCCCGCTGGAGGAACTCCTGCGCGAGGGCTCCCCGCTGCCGGGCGCGGTGCGCTACTTCATCGACAACGGCGCCAAGACCCTCGGCCAGGCCGAGATGTGGTTCGGCGGCGGACGCGGGGCGCACAACGCCGTCGTGGTGCTCTTCGGCTCCGGGGTCGGCGCCTGTGTGGTGACCCCCGAGGTGGAGCACGGACGGGCCGTCGAGTGGGGGCATCTGACGGTCCGGGTGCGCGGACGCCGCTGCCGCTGCGGCGCGCTCGGCTGCCTGGAGGCGTACGCGGGCGCCGAATCGCTGCTGGAGCGCTGGCGCGAGGCGGGCGGACGGCCCCCGAGGGGCGCCGACGAGGAGACCGCCCTGACCGCCATGCTCGCCGCCGCCTACCCGGCCGACGACACCGCGCCCGACCCGGTCGCCCTCGGGGTGCTGGAGGAGACCGCCGAGTATCTGGGCGCCGGGCTGTCCGACCTGATCAACCTCTTCCAGCCCGAGCGCATCCTGATCGGCGGCTGGGCCGGACTCCAGCTCGGCACCCGCTTCCTGCCCGACGTCCGCCGCCACGCCATGTCCTACGCGCTCACCTACCCGGCCCAGCAGGTCACCGTGGAGCTGGGGCGGCTCGGGCCCGACGCGGTCACCGTGGGGGCCGCGATCCTGCCGCTGGCCGACTTCTTCGCGCGCGGCGGGCGCCGCCCCGAACCCGCCCCGGAGGGTCCGGCGCCCGCGTGGCAGGCGGTCCTGGAGGAGCGCGCACCGCACTGACCGGTCCGGCGCGCCCGGGTGCTCCCGGCCGGGCGCACCGCTCGGTACGTAGTTTTGACAGGCGCTTGACAAATGGCCGGGTGGCCAACAATATGCAAAGGGTTAGCAGATTTCTGCAATTCCCTTGTTGTGTCATGCAATTACTGCACAGTTCAGCAACTACTGCACAGTTCATGGACTCGGACAGGGAACGGCCGGGTCCACCCCAGCACCCGGCAAGCGTGGCCGGCGCGCGTCTTGCCTGACATCCCCCACCGTCAGGAAGGACGATCCTCCATGCATTGGCGCCCCCGCGCGGGGCTGCGAAGCCTCACCGCGCTCGCGCTCGTCCTGACCGGAGCCGTCACCGCGGCACCCGCGGCAGGTACGGCCACCGCCGCCCCGGCGGACCTTCCGCCCGCCGACTACCAGCAGGTCCAGCTCGCCACCGGAGCCGCCGAGACCGGCGAGCCCATGTCGCTGGCCGTGCTCCCCGACCGCTCCGTGCTGCACACCGCCCGCGACGGCACGATCCGCCTCACCGACGCGGCCGGCAACACCAGGCAGGCCGGGAAGCTCGACGTCTACAACCATGACGAGGAAGGGCTCCAGGGCATCGCCGCGGACCCGGCCTTCACCACCAACCGGTTCGTCTACGTCTACTACTCCCCGAAGCTCACCACCCCGGCCGGGGACGCCCCCGTCACCGGCACCGCCGCCGACTTCGCGCCCTGGAAGGGACACCTCAACCTGTCCCGGTTCACCCTGAAGACCGACGGCACCCTCGACATGGCCAGCGAGAAGATCGTCCTCGAAGTCCCCAACGACCGCGGCCAGTGCTGCCATGTCGGCGGCGACATCGACTTCGACGCCGCCGGGAACCTGTATCTGACCACCGGCGACGACACCAACCCGTTCGACTCCGCCGGCTACGCCCCGATCGACGAACGCACCAACCGCAACCCGCAGTTCGACGCCCAGCGCTCCTCCGGCAACACCAACGACCTGCGCGGCAAGCTGCTGCGGATCAAGCCCACCGCGGCCGGCGGCTACACCGTCCCCGCCGGGAACCTGTTCGCCCCGGGCACCGCGAACACCCGCCCCGAGATCTACGCCATGGGCTTCCGCAACCCGTTCCGGATGTCCGTCGACCGCGCCACCGGCACGGTCTACCTCGGCGACTACGGCCCCGACGCGGGCGCCACCGACGCCAACCGGGGACCCGGCGGCCAGGTCGAGTTCGACCGCGTCACCGCCCCCGGCAACTACGGCTGGCCGTACTGCACCGGCACCAACACCACCGCCGAGACCTACAACGAGTACACCTTCCCGAGCGGCCCCTCGGCGGCCAAGTACAACTGCGCGGGCGGCCCCGCCAACAACTCCTTCCGCAACACCGGCCAGTCCACCCTGCCACCCGCCAAACCGAGCTGGATCAAGTACGGACTGGAGGGCTCCCCGCCCGAGTTCGGCGGCGGCTCCGAGTCCCCGATGGGCGGCGAGGTCTACCGCTACGACCCCGCCAACCCCTCCACCGTCAAGTTCCCGCAGTCCCTCGACGGCCGCTTCTTCGCCGCCGAGTACGGCCGCCAGTGGATCAAGGCCATCGAGGTCAAGGCCGACGGCTCCTACGGCGTCATCGAGGACATGCCCTGGAACGGCACCCAGGTGATGGACACCGACTTCGGCCCCGACGGCGCCCTCTACGTCCTCGACTACGGCACCGGCGGCAACAACTCCGGTCTGTACCGCATCGAGTACATAGGCGGCGCCAACCGCAACCCGGTCGCCCAGGCGTCCGCGAACCGCACCTCCGGAGCCCTGCCGCTGACCGTCCAGTTCTCCAGCCAGGGCAGCTCCGACCCCGAGGGCGGCGCGCTCAGCTACTCCTGGAACTTCGGCGACGGCGCCACCTCCACCGCGGCCAACCCCAGCCACACGTACACCACCGCGGGCACCTTCCGCCCCACTCTCACCGTCCGTGACCCGCAAGGGCTCACCGGCACCGCCAGCCTGGTGGTCACCGCGGGCAACACCGCGCCCACCGTGACCCTGCAACAGCCCCTGGACGGACAGCTGTTCTCCTTCGGCGACACCGTGCCCTTCCAGGTCCAGGTCACCGACCCCGAGGACGGCACCATCGACTGCTCCAAGGTCAAGGTCACCTATCTCCTCGGCCACGACAGCCACACCCACGCCATCACCTCCGGCACCGGCTGCCAGGGCACCCTGGCCATCCCCGCCGACGGCGAACACGACAGCGCCGCCAACCTGTACGGGGTCTTCGACGCCGAGTACACCGACTCCGCCGGACTGACCGGCCACTCCCTGCGCACCCTCCAGCCCCGCCACCGGCAGGGCGAGCACTTCGCCGCCCAGTCCGGCATCCAGACTGCCGACCACGCCCCCGCCGAGGGCGGCCGGACGGTCGGCTTCACCGACGACGGCGACTGGGTCTCCTTCAAGCCCTATGTCCTCGCCGGAGCCACCCAGTTCACCGCCCGGGTCTCCTCCGGCGGCACGGGCGGCCGGATCGAGGTCCGCGCCGGATCGGCCACCGGCACCCTGCTCGGCACCGCGACCGTCCCGGTCACCGGCGGCTGGGAGACCTTCACCGACGTCACCGCCCCCCTGACCGGAGCCCCCGCCGGGACCAGCGAGCTGTACCTGGTCTTCCGCGGCCCCACCGGACAGGGCAACCTCTTCGACCTCGACGCCTTCACCCTGGGCACCGGCGGCCCCAGCACCACCCCGAGGGAGGCCGAGTCGTTCTCCTCGTCCTTCGGCGTCCAGGCCGCCGCGCACGCCGCGGCCAGCGGCGGCTACACCCTCGGCTACATCGACAACGGCGACTGGGCGGGCTACGCCTCCGTCTCCACCACGGGCGCCACCTCCTTCACCGCCAAGGTGTCTTCGGCGGGCGCGGGCGGCACCGTGCAGATCCGCTCCGGATCGCAGACCGGACCCGTCCTCGGCTCCGTCGCCGTCCCGGTGACCGGCGGCTGGGAGACCTTCACCACCGTCACCACCACCCTGACCGGCACCGGCACCGGCCCGCTCTTCCTCACCTTCACCGGCGGCGCGGGAGCCCTGTTCGACCTCGACACCTTCGCACTGGGCGGCAACGCCCCCACCACGGCACGGAAGGGGTGACGACCATGTCCCGACTCACCCGCGCACTGCGCCGGGCGACCTCCGCCGCGGCCCTGGCCCTGCTGGGCTCCCTGCTCGTCCCGTCCGGCACCGCGCACGCCGCCACCTTCGACGTCCTGGTCTTCTCCAAGACCGCGGGCTTCCGCCACGACGCCATCCCCACCGGCCTCGACACCCTGCGCACCCTCGGCACCCAGAACGACTTCACCGTCACCACCACCGAGGACGCGGGCGCCTTCACCACCACCAACCTCGCCCAGTACGAGGCGGTGGTCTTCCTCAACACCACCGGCGACGTCCTCAACGCCGCCCAGCAGACCGCCTTCCAGACCTATGTCGACTCCGGCGGCGGCTACCTCGGGGTGCACGCCGCCGCCGACACCGAGTACGACTGGCCGTACTACGGTCAGCTCGTCGGCGCCTGGTTCCAGAGCCACCCCGCCATCCAGTCGGCGACCCTCCGCACCGAGGACCGCACCCACCCGGCCACCGCGCACCTCGGCGCCACCTGGACCCGCACCGACGAGTGGTACAACTACCGCGCCAACCCCCGCCCCAACGTCCACGTCCTCCAGACCCTCGACGAGAGCACCTACAGCGGCGGCTCCATGGGCTCCGACCACCCCATCACCTGGTGCCACGGCCAGGGCCAGGGCCGCTCCTTCTACACCGGACTCGGCCACACCATCGAGTCCTACGCCGACCCCGCCTTCCGCTCCCTGCTGCTCGGCGGGCTGCGCTACGCCGCCGGACAGGTCACCGCCAACTGCGCGCCCCCGCCCGGCACCGGACAGATCGAGGCCGAGTCCTTCACCTCGTCCTTCGGTGTCCAGGCCGCCGGACACGCCCCGGCCAGCGGCGGCCAGACCCTCGGCTACATCGACAACGGCGACTGGGCGGGCTACGCCGCCGTCTCCACCACGGGCGCCCGCACCTTCACCGCCAAGGTGTCCTCGGCGGGCGCGGGCGGCCGGATCGAGGTCCGCTCGGGCTCGGCCACCGGCACCCTGCTGGGCTCCGTCGCCGTCCCGGTGACCGGCGGCTGGGAGACCTTCACCACCGTCTCCACCACCCTCACCGCGACCGCCACCGGCCCGCTCTTCCTGCGCTTCACCGGCGGCACGGGCGCCCTCTTCGACGTCGACACCTTCAGCCTGGGCAGCCAGACCGCCCAGGCCCTCTCCGACGACGTCCAGCTCTTCTACTACCCCTGGTACGGCAGCCCCGCCGTCAACGGGAGCTGGCGCCACTGGCAGCAGGGCGACCGCACCCCGCCCGGCGACATCGGCGCCGACCTCTACCCCACCCTCGGCGCCTATGACTCAGGTGACCTCCAGGGAGCCGTCACCCAGCACATGGAGTGGATCGCCCGCTCCGGCGCCGGAGTGCTGGTCTACAGCTGGTGGGGGCGCGGCGGCTACGAGGACCGGCTAGCCCGGGGCGTGCTGGACGCGGCCCAGAATAAGGGCATCAAGGTCGCCTGGCACCTGGAACCGTACGCGGGCCGCACCGCCGCCTCCACGGTCGCCGACATCCAGTACATCAACAGCACCTATGGCAGCCATCCGGCCTTCTACCGCTCCGCCGACCACGGGAACAAGGGCGCCTACTACGTCTTCCAGAGCCTGGACATCCCGGACTGGACGGCGCTGGACCAGGTCACCGGCTCCAGCATCGTGCTCGCCCAGACCACCGACACCACGAAGATCGCGCACTTCTCCGGCATGTACACCTACGACGGCATCGCCGGTGCCACCGCCCCCGGCTGGAAGCAGGCCGGCGACCACGCCCGCGCCAACGGGCTGATCTGGGCCCCCTCCGTCGCCCCCGGCTATATCGACGACCGGGCCGTCCCGGGCAACTCCACCCCGACCGTGGCCCGTGCGAACGGCGCCGCCTACGACCGGCAGTGGAACAACGCCCTGGACCCGGCGATCGGCGGCAACCCCACCTGGGTGTCGGTGACCTCGTTCAACGAATGGCACGAGGGCAGCTCCATCGAACCCGCCGACTCCACCCCGCCCACGGGCCATGGCTACCAGACCTACGACGGCGCCTACGGCCGCACCGGCGCCGACGCGGAGACCGCCTACCTCGACCGCACGGCCTACTGGGCGGCCCGCTTCACCCCCTGACCCCGAAGGAAGGATGACTTCAACTCCTGTGCGCCGGAGGAGAGATACGACGTCTCCACGTTTCATCTCTTGACGCCTCTGGTGCAGACCAATAGCTTCCGAGGCACCGCGACACCCGGGCGGGTGCCCGGACTTCACCGTCCGGGCACCCGCTCCGTTCACCTCTCCACAACCCCCCCCATCCACGGCCGCTCCCCGGCCGAGTCCTCGTCAGGAGGATGTGTGTTGCCACCCGCCACCCCCACCCCCACCGCCGTACGGCACCGCCGAACCGCCGGTGTCCGCCGCTGGGCCGCCGCCCTGCTCGGCGCCGCCGCCGTCGCCTCCTTCCTCACCTCGGCCCCCGCCCAGGCCGCCCCGGACGCCGTCACCGCGCTGCCCACCGACTGGTCCACCGTCGTCAACCAGGGCAGCGGCAAGTGTCTGGACGCCCGCGCCGCGGGCACCGCCAACGGCACCGCCGTCCAGCAGTACACCTGCAACAGCTCCACCGCCCAGCAGTGGTCGTTCACCACCACCAGCGACGGCCATGTCCGGATCAACAACCGCAACAACGCCGCCCAGGTGGTGGACGTCTCCAACGTGTCCACCGCCGACAACGCTGTCGTCCACCTCTGGGCCTACGGCGGCGGCACCAACCAGCAGTGGCTGCCGGTGGACGAGGGCGGCGGCGCCTACCACTTCGTGAACCGCAACAGCGGCAAGTGCCTGGACGTCCCCGCCGCCTCCACCGCCGACAGCGTCCAACTGGTGCAGTACACCTGCAACGGCAGCGCCGCCCAGCGCTTCCAGGTCGCCCCGGTCACCGCCCCGCCCGGCGGCGTCGACCTCGGCCCCAATGTGGCCGTCTTCGACCCCTCGATGCCCGCCGCGACCATCCAGAGCCGGGTCAACTCCATCTTCCAGCAGCAGGAGACCAACCAGTTCGGCTCCCAGCGCTACGCCCTGCTCTTCAAACCCGGCACCTACAGCGCCGATGTCAACGTCGGCTTCTACACCCAGGTCGCCGGGCTCGGGCTCTCCCCGGACGCGGTGAACATCAACGGGGCCGTGCATGTCGAGGCGGACTGGTTCCCGCCGCAGAACGCCACCCAGAACTTCTGGCGGGGCGCCGAGAACCTCTCCGTCACCCCGACCGGCGGCGCCGACCGCTGGGCCGTCTCCCAGGCGTCCGCCTACCGCCGGATGCATGTCCGCGGCGGCCTCGCCCTCAGCGACGGCGGCTGGTCCAGCGGCGGCTTCATGGCCGACAGCAAGATCGACGGCCAGGTCGACTCGGGGAGTCAGCAGCAGTGGCTGACCCGTAACTCGCAGCTGGGCAGCTGGACCGGGTCCAACTGGAACATGGTGTTCGTCGGCAGCCAGGGCGTCCCCGGCACCAGCTTCCCGAATCCCCCGTACACCACGGTCGCGCAGACTCCGGTGACCCGGGAGAAGCCGTTCCTGTACATCGACTCGGCGGGCGCCTACCAGGTCTTCGTCCCCGCCCTGCGCACCAACAGCACCGGCACCACCTGGGCGAACGGCACCGCGCCGGGCACCTCGCTGCCGATCGACCAGTTCCACATCGTCAAGCCCGGCGCCACCGCAGCGGACCTCAACGCGGCCCTGGCCGCGGGCAAGAACCTGCTGGTCACCCCGGGTGTCTACCACCTCGACCAGACCCTCCAGGTGAACCGCCCCGACACCGTCGTCCTGGGCCTCGGCCTCGCCACCTTCATCCCCGACAACGGCATCACCGCGATGCGGGTCGCGGACGTCGACGGGGTGAAGATCGCCGGGGTCCTGTTCGACGCGGGGACCACCAACTCGGCCACCCTGATGGAGGTCGGCCCGGCGAACTCGGCCGCCTCGCACGCCGCGAACCCGACCTCGCTGCACGATGTGTACTTCCGGGTCGGCGGCGCCGCCGTCGGCAGGGCCACCACCAGCCTCGTCGTCAACAGCGACCATGTCATCGGCGACCACATGTGGATCTGGCGCGGCGACCACGGCTCCGGGATCGGCTGGAACAGCAACACCGGCGACACCGGACTGATCGTCAACGGTGACAACGTCACCATGTACGGGCTGTTCGTCGAGCACTACCAGAAGTACCAGACCATCTGGAACGGCAACGGCGGGCGCACGTACTTCTACCAGAACGAGATGCCCTACGACCCGCCCAACCAGGCCGCCTGGATGAACGGCTCCACCCAGGGCTACGCCGCCTACAAGGTGGCCAACACGGTCACCAGCCATCAGGCGTGGGGGCTCGGCAGCTACTGCTACTTCAACGTCAACCCGAGTGTGGCGGCGGAGCGGGCCATCGAGGCGCCCAACAACCCCAATGTGCGGTTCACCACCATGGTGACCGTGTCGCTGGGCGGCACCGGGACCATCCGCCATGTCGTCAACGACCGGGGCGGCCCCTCCAACTCCACCACCAACGTCGCCAACCTCACCAGCTATCCGTGACACACACCCCTGGCGGAGCCGAGGCCGGACACCCCGCGCGGGGTGTCCGGCCTCGGGCCGTGACGCGGTCAGGCGTAGGCGTCGAAGGCGATCCCCGCGGGCTTCGCGTAGTTGAGATGCCACTCGAAGTCGCCGTTCCTGATCTTCAGCGACGCGGAGCCGAAGTTCGCGGCCGTCAGCTTGTCGCGGTAGCCCGCCGGATAGCCGTCCCAGCCCACCAGCCGGGGATAGAACCAGTTCCCGGTGGCGTTCTCGGCGGGCTCGTCACCCGTGCCCGCGAACCGGAAGCAGTGCGTGGAGGCCCCGTCCTTGTGGTACACGATCTTCGGATGGGTGCCGTCGAAGCGGATCGCCGAGCGGGCCGCCACCTGGTACGACGAGTGCTGCGACACCGACACGTACTGCGCCTGGTCGTTCTGCACCCACACCACCACATGCTCCCAGTCATGGGTGTGTCCGATCGCGGCCGGGCCCAGCGTGGCCTGGTCCTTCTCGAAGTAGCTCGCGTACATCACCGCGCACCAGCCGTTGTTGCACTTGGCACGGGAGTAGGTGTTGGCGCTCGCGAGCTGCGCGTAGTCATGGCACTTGCCGTTGACGTCACCGCCGAGCGGGAGCCCGGGGTTGAGGGTGCCGTCGGCGCCGATGGCGGCGGTGGCGTAGCAGCCGTCACCGTCGTAGTCGTAGGCGGGGGAGAAGGTCTGGTCCAGGCCGGGGGCGTTCTGCGGCAGCGGGGTGAGCACACTCGCCTGGGCCGGGGCGGGCAGCGCGACGACCAGGGCCAGCGCGCCGAGTGCGGCGACGCACACCGAGCGGCGCCGGACACGAGTGGGGGTGGCGGAACCTCGGGTGGGGGACAGCGGGTTGCGCACGTGGACTCCTGACTGTGAACGAGACGCTGGACGCGCTCGGCCATCTCAGGTCCAGACCTTCGCAGCCCGGTTCGACGGCGTCAATCACCAGGAGAGAGACGGCATATGAGGTCCCCCGAGGCCACACACGCCGTTCATCCGGAATCCGCAATTCCTGCCCGGAACCCGGTTCTGACGGGCTCCTCCGTCCGGCCCGCGCCCCCGTCACGCGAACGCGTCGACCCCCGTCCGCTCGGCCGACAGCGCCCACAGCCGGGCCGCCTGCTCCGGGTCCGTCGCCCACGCCATGACCCCGGCGCGCCCGCCCTCCCCGGGAGCGGGCTCGGCGATGTCGCAGTCCTCCAGATACACCCCGCCCCTCCCGTCCAGCTGCGGCGAGGTCGCCGCCCAGACCTGGGTGGCGGCGCCCTGCTGCGGGGTCTTGAAGGCGTCCGGGTCGACCGGGTCGCCGTGCTCGTCGATCCAGCCGCGCTCCACCATCTCCGCCGTGGCCAGATGACGCTGGAGCGGCGTCAGGATGCCGCCCGGGTGCAGGGCGAAGGCCCGCACCCCGCGCTCCTGTGCCAGCCGGTCCAACTCCACGGCGAACAGCACATTGGCGGTCTTCGCCTGCCCGTACGCCAGCCACTTGTCGTAGTCGTCCCGGAAGTCGATGTCGTCCCAGCGGATGCCGGAGTTCTGGTGCCCGGCGGAGGAGACCGACACCACCCGCGCCCCGCCCGGCTCGATGGCCGGCCACAACCGGTTGACCAGGGCGAAGTGCCCCAGGTGGTTGGTGGCGAACTGGGCCTCCCAGCCGGGCCCCACCCGGGTCTCGGGGCACGCCATGATCCCGGCGTTGCCGATCAGGAGGTCGATGGTCCGTCCGGAGGCGAGGAACCGCTCCGCGAAGCCGCGCACGCTCTCCAGGTCACCCAGGTCCAGGGCGTCCACCTCGACGCCGTCAAGCCCCGCCAACGCCTCCCGGGCGGCCTCGGGGCGCCGGGCCGGTACGACGACCCGGGCACCGGCCCGGACCAGGGAACGGGTGGTCTCCAACCCCAGCCCCGAGTAACCGCCCGTGACGACGGCGAGCCGCCCGGTGAGATCGACGCCCTGGAGAACCTCGTCGGCGGTGGTACGGAACCCGAAGCCGGAACCCAGCTTGTGCTGTGCAGTGGTCATGTCCGGAACGGTACGAATTGGAGCGCGCTCGAAGTCAAGCGGAGCGCCGCGTGTCCGTCCCGGCGCGCACGGCCGGCCCCGACAGGGGAAGGCCGGGGCAGGGGAAAGCCCCGACCGCGACGGGGGAACCGCGGTCGGGGCGGACTGTGGGTGGGTGCGAAGGGCGGTCGCCTCCTGGCGAAAGGCTCCACAGGGCTTCAGCCGAACGATCGTCCCTGTGGGCGGAAGGTGAGGCCCGGGGACACTGTTCCCTCCGCACCCACGCCCTCTACAACGGGCGACCGCCCCCGGCTGTTCCCGGCCCCCCGAGTGACCCAGGTCACCGGGCCACCGCCAGGTCACCGCGCCGCCACGAGGTCACCGGGCCACCACCAGGTCACCGCGCCACCGCCAGGTCACCGGGCCGCCGCCACGTCACCGGGCCACCCCGGTGGGGACCCGGCCCTCCCGGGTCCAGGCCAGCAGCTCCTCCCGGGACCAGGTGGTCACCACCCGTTCGGCGGGCACCCCGCACTCCTCGGCCCGCGCGCACCCCAGGATCTGCCAGTCCAGCTGGCCGGGGGCGTGCGCGTCGGTGTCGATGGAGAACAGCGTGCCCGCCGCCACCGCCCGGCGCAGCAGCCGCCGGGGCGGGTCGAGCCGCTCGGGCCTGCTGTTGATCTCCACGGCCGTCCCGGTCTCCGCGCACGCCGCGAACACCTCGTCCGCGTCGAACCGCGACTCCGGCCGGGGATTCCCGCCGTCCCGCCCGATCAGCAGCCGTCCGGTGCAGTGCCCCAGGATGTCCGAGCGCGGATCGCGGACGGCGGCCACCATCCGCCGGGTCATCGCACGGGCGTCCATCCGCAGCTTGGAGTGGACCGAGACGACGACCACGTCGAGCCGGTCCAGCAGCTCCGGCTCCTGGTCCAGCGTGCCGTCCTCGTGGATGTCGCACTCGATGCCGGTGAGCAGCCGGAACGGCGCCCAGGTGGCGTTCAGGGCGGCGATCACGTCGAGCTGTTCGCGCAGCCGCGCGGGGCTCAGTCCGCGCGCCACGGTCAGCCGGGGGGAGTGGTCGGTGAGCGCCGCCCACTCATGGCCCAGCGCGGCGGCCGTACGGCCCATCTCCTCGATCGGGCTGCCGCCGTCGGACCAGTCGGAGTGCAGATGGCAGTCGCCGCGCAGCAGCGCCCGCAGCTCCCGGCCCCGCTCGGGTCCCGGCTCCGCCGCCGCCTCGTCCTCCAGCGTGGCCAGATACGCCGGTACGCGCCCGGCGAGCGCCTCGGTGGCCACCTGGGCGGTCTTCGGGCCGACGCCCTTGAGTGTCTCCAGTGTCCCGGCGTCCGCCCGGCGCCGCACCTCGTCCGGACCCAGGCCGGACAGCACCCGGGCGGCGGTGCGGAACGCGCGCACCCGGTAGGACGGCGCCAGGGACCGTTCCAGCAGGAAGGCGATCCGCTCCAGGGCCTCGACGGCATCCATCGCCACCTCCTGCCTCCAGGGTTCCGCACCCCCGCGTCCGGCGCACGGCGGACCCCGGAAGCCGCCACGGGCACACCACGGGCCCGCCGGACACGACCGGCGGGCCCGCGGGCGCCACCCCGATGGCCGACGGTGCCGATCGGGACGAAAAGGTGAATCAGCGGATCATTCCTGACGAATGCGCTCTACGCTCTACACATGACCGAAGCAGCGAGTCCACGCGTCTTCCACCCGCGGATCATGGTGCTCGGCGTCCAGCCCGGCTCCCCGCCGTTCCGCATCGTGGAGATCGACGGAGAGGTGGTCGGCGCGGCGAGAACCGTCATCGACGTGCTGGAGGTGGCCGCCGAATGGGGCATCACCGTGCACGACCTGGACGACCCGGACGTGGTCTGCTGGGTCGGCGGCGACAAGTTCACCTGGATCCCGCGCTGACCGCCGCCGCGCCGGGTCCGCTCAGCCGACCGTCCACTTCTGGGCGGCGGAGCCGTTGCAGGTCCACAGCTGGAGCCGGGTCCCGTTGGCGGAGTTGGCGCCGGTCACGTCCATGCATTTGTTCGCCTGGACGTTCACGATGTCCTGGGCCGCGCTGACCGCCCATCTCTGGGCGCCGGACCCGTTGCAGTCCCACAGCTGGAGCTGCGTGCCGTCGGCGGTGCCGCCGCCGGTGGCGTCCAGGCACTTGCCGAGTGCCCGGACGGTGCCGTCCGCACCGACGGTCCACCGCTGGGCGCCGGAGCCGTTGCAGTCGTAGAGCTGGACGGCGGTCCCGTTGGCGGAACTGGCCGCCGCCACGTCGGCACACTTTCCGGCCAGGCCCCGGATCGCCGAGCCGGTGCCGGTGTCGCTGGTCGTCACCGAGACATGGTCCACCGTCAGCTGCTGCGGGAAGACCGTGGAGCTGTTCGGGTCGCCGGGCCAGTAGCCGCCCACCGCCAGGTTGAGGATCAGGAAGAACGGCTTGTTGAACACCCACTGACGGCCACCGAGGTCGGCCGGGGTCCGGGTCTGGTAGACGGTGCCGTCCACCGACCAGGTGATCGCGTTGGGCGACCAGTCGACGGCGAAGGTGTGGAAGGCGTCCGCGAACGCCTGTCCGCCCGGCAGCGAGTAGGCGGCGCCGATACCACCGGAGCCGGAGTAGCCGGGACCGTGGAGCGTGCCGTGCACGGTGGACGGCTCGAAACCGACGTTCTCCATGATGTCTATCTCGCCCGAGTTGGGCCAGCCGACCTGGCCCAGGTCGTTGCCGAGCATCCAGAACGCGGGCCACATGCCCTGGCCCCGCGGCACCTTGAGCCGGGCCTCCACATGTCCGTACTGGGCGGTGAAGCGGCCCGCGGTGTTCAGCCGTGCCGAGGTGTACTCGCACCGGCCGTACCAGCACTGGTAGTTGTTCGGGTTCTCCCGGCGGGCGGTGATCACCAGCTGGCCCTGGCCGTTGAGGGCCGCGTTGGCGTTGCCCGCCGTGTACCACTGCCGCTCATGGTTGTTGACGTTGTCGCCGGTCTCGATCTGCCACTTCGCACCGTCGACGGCGGCACCGGCCGGTCCGTCGAAGGAGTCGGCGAAGACCACCGCCTGGGTGCCGATCGGACCGTCGGCCGCCGTGTCGGTCCCGGCCTGGGCGGGGGCGGCGACCGCCGCCGAGCCGACCAGGACGGCCGACAGGGCGGCCAGCAGACATCTGCGGAGCAGTCGTGGAGTGGCCACGGCTCTCCCTTCCGTGGACGGCCCGATGGGGCGGGCGCGACCACCGAGGTGGGGGTAAGAGAGGTCACCCTTGATTTAAGTTGTGAGATAAGGGCCCGTCAATACTTTGGTCCGGACCAGCATCCGGCTCCTTCCGGGGGCGAACTCCGGGACCCTCGCCGGACCGGTCTCCCGGTCTCAGACGGTCGGTTCCCGCCGGTGCACGGCCCGCCCCAGCCGCCGTCCCAGCAGCAGGTAACCGGCCAGCGCGCCCGCGCTGTTGAGGATCACGTCATCGATGTCGAAGGCCCGCCCCGTGATCATCGCGCCCTGCACCAGCTCCACGCAGAGCATGACGAACGCGGTGAGCAGCGGAATGCGCAGCACGCCCCGCGCCCGGGGCGCGATCACCGGCACCAGCACCCCGAACGGGACGCCGAGCAGCAGGTTCCCGCCGATCTGCTGGGCCGCCTCGCGCAGTTCGGGCCGGTCGAGATAGCCGGTCAGGGAGCGACCGGGGTGCAGATTGGTGTGGGTCAGGGCCTCGGACGCGGGGGAGGGCTGGAGGGTCAGCCGGGCCAGCACCACGGCGAACCCCACCATCAGGGCGAACGCGCAGGCCATCGCGAGGAAGCGGACCAGCAGGCGCAGATACCGGCGGGCCGTGGGCTCGGTCTTCGTCCGCCGCGCCGCCGCCGTCCCCGGCTTCGGTGTCCGCGCGGGCTTCGCCTTCGGCCGCGCTGTCCATCGCGCTGTCCATCGTGCTGTCGGTCGTGCCTTCGGTTTCCCCTTGCCGAGGCTCGGGGGCCGCGGTAGCCGGAGTCGGGCGGCTGCACGGGGCATGACGGGGCTCCTCGTGTCGGTGGACCGGGGGGATGGGGGAGAGGGGGGCGGGGGGAAGGGGGGACGGGGGGATGGGGGGAAGGCGCGTCGGGCGCCGGGCACCGGGTCTGCGCCACCCCGGCACCCCGTACGCGTAGCTCACGCGCGCCTCACCCGCACCCCGCGCCTACGTCATCCGTAGGTGACCCGGACGTCCTCGAAGCCCAGGGAGCGCAGGAGGCCCTCCAGCATCTCGGTGGTGTTGCGCTCAGCGCGGGCGGTCAGCCCGCTCTCCTTCGCCGCGTCGCCGATGTGCTGGACGGCGAGCTTCTGCACGGCCTGCTCGCTGTTGGGGTTGTCGGAGAAGAGGTCGCCGAGGCGGTCGAGGAGCCCGCGCTGCTTGGAGACCGCGTAGGAGCGGTCGGGGTCGAGGGCCGGGGTGCCGAGGGCCGCGTGCGGCAGCCGCAGCGTGGCGGACGTCCGGTCCTCGTTCACCGTGATGTCCCGCTCGCCGACCTTGCCGAGGTCGACATAGGCGTCGACGGTGCCCGCGCCGACGTACAGCGTGCGGGTGCCGCGGATCGCGTCCGGCAGCAGCCGGGCGTCCTTCTCCAGATCGACCACGACCTGGAAGGTGCCCGAGGCGGCGTCGTAGCGGCTCATGTCCTGGATGGACTGGAGCAGGGCGGGTCCTGAGCGGTCCCGGGTCTCGGTGCCGAAGAGGTCCTTCAGTCCGGGGACCACGCTCAGCCGGAGCCCGGCGAAGAGCACGACGAGCATCAGCACCACGACGCTCGCCAGCTTGGCCCAGCCGGGCATCCGGCCGGGGAGGCGCCTGAGGGAAGTCGACATGTCGATGGCCCTCCTTCCTCCCTTCCGGATGCCCAGCCAAGTGCCGCGCCATACCGATGGGTTGAAGGGACACGTGTTTCCCGGTGGGCGCCCGCGCCAGACGTGGTCGCCCCGCCCCGGCGTGCCGTCAGAGCGAGCCCGACGCCGCCCCCGGACGGGCCGTCGCCGCCTCCAGGGTGGGCAGCGGGGGCAGCAGCCGGGACAGCCCGGTCACCCGCAGCACCCGCAGGGTCAGCGGGTGGACGCAGACCAGCTGGAGCTGTCCGTCCCGGTCCAGGACGCGGCTGCGGGCCCGGTAGAGCAGCCGTAACCCGGAGCAGTCGAAGAACTCGACATGGGTCAGGTCGAGCACGATCAGCGAGCCGGGGCGGGCGGTGACGGCGTCCAGGTACGGGGCGATCTCGGCCGCCGCGGCGATGTCGATCTCCCCGTGGAACTCCACGACCGTGTAGCCGCGCACCCGGTGGACTCTCAGCTGCCGGGTGAGCGGCGCGGGGTCCTGCTGCACGACGACATCGCCTCCTACCTGCTGAACCCGCGGGACACGGCTCAACACCGTTCGCTGCCCTGCAAGTTACCCTCGATAGGAGGAATTCCAGCATGTTCGATTGACATATGTCGCCGAATTGAGAGCGAGTTCTGCCTTCTTGGGGACGAAGGGCGACCGGGGTTGTGTACTTTGTGGTCCCGGCGCCGCCCCGGCACGCACCGTGCCCCGCCACGACCGCATCCAGCGCTGAGCCGCCCGGGTCGACCTTCGCGGCGCCGACGGCATCCGCGTCACCCCGCCCCCATCCCGCCAGTCCGTCTGCGCGTACGCCCCCGCCCCGACAGCGGGAAGCCCCGCCGCGACGGGGGAACGCGGCGGGGCCTGACTGTCGAGTTCCCGGCGGGCGCAGATTTATGCGTGTCCGGCGCGGAGAGTTCGCTTCCGCTCCGGCCGGCCGGGGCTCGCCCCGCGTCCGGAGAGTCCGCTTCCGCTCAGCCCGCGCCCGCCGTCTCCACCACGAACACCGGGATCACCCGGTCCGTCTTCGTCTGGTACTCGGCGTACGGCGGGAACGCCTCGACCGCGCGCTCCCACCACTGCTCGCGCTCCGCGCCGGACAGCTCGCGCGCGACCATGTCCCGTTTCTCGGGCCCGTCCTGGAGCTCCACCCGGGGTTCGGCCTTCAGGTTGTAGTACCAGACCGGGTTCTTCGGGGCCCCGCCCAGCGAGGCGACCACCGCGTAGGTCCCGGCGTGCTCCACCCGCATCACCGGCGTCTTGCGGATCTTCCCGCTCCGGGCGCCCACACTGGTCAGGATCACCACCGGCAGATCGCCGCCCGGCTGGGTGTTGCCCTCGGCCCCACCGGTCCGCTCGTACAGCTGGACCTGGTCCTCGACCCACTTGTTGGGGCTCGGCTCGTATTCACCGTCCAGAGGCATGACTTCCGTCCCTTCCCGCCGCCGCGCTGTCCGTCGGCGGCGCAACTGCCCCCTCCAACACCGGTCGGCATCCGTTTCATCCGGCCCACCCGGCCCACCGCCATGACCCCGGAGGTCATCGCGCGGGCGCCGCGCCGTCCGGCACCGTGGTGAGCACCGCGAACAAGATCGCACGACGGCCCGGGAGGGACCATGACCACCGCCCCCGACACGGACACCCGTACCGTGGTGGAGGAACTGCTGCGCCGGATCGCCGCCGGGGACCCGGAGCGGGTCGCCGAGCTGTACGCCGACGGCGCCGACTGGAAGCTGAGCTGGCCCGAGGACGAGCACGGACGCGCCGCCACGCCCTGGATCCGCGCCCGCAGCACCCGCGCCGACGCCGCCGCCCACTACCGGGACCTCGGCAGCCACCACCGCCCCGACGAGGTCGACACCCGCGTCGAACGCCTCCTGGTGGACGGCGCCGACGCCGTCCTCCTCGGCGAGATCCGCCAGACCGCCGCCGCCACCGGCCGCGCCTACCGCGCCCGCTATGCCCTGCATCTGACCGTGCGGGACGGACTCGTCGTCCGGCACCACGTCTACGAGGACAGCTTCGCCGTGGCCCGCGCCTTCGCCCCGTAGGGGCGCCGCCGCTCATCCGCCGTCCAGCACCCGCACCTCCACCGCCGCGAGCCGCGCCGGACCCGCGACCACCTCGTACCCGGCGACCCGCTCCCCGGTGACCGTCACCCGCAGCACGCACAGCAGCCGCCCGCCCGGGGCGACGACGATGCCGACCGCGCCGTCCACCAGGGCGACCGCGCCCGACCGGGCCCGCTCCCGCAGCAGCACCGTGCCCTCGGCGACCGCCCGCGCCCCGCGCAGCTCCACCGGCACACCCGGCGGCAGCACGGAGGGGTCCGCGTGCCGTACGACATCGGGGGCCAGGACCGTGAGGAGCGCCGCCGTGTCGCCGCCCCGGGCCGCCGCGAGGAACGCCTCGACCACCCGCCGGTCCCGGCCGAGCGCCGCGTCCGGCTGCCCGGCGGGGCCGCGCACCTTGTGCCGGGCCCGGCTCGCCAGCTTCTTCGCCGCCGGGACGGAGCGGTCCACGATCCGGCCGACCTCGTCGAACGGCACCGCGAACAGATCGTGCAGCACGAACGCCACCCGCTCCGCCGGGGTCAGCCGCTCCAGCACCACCAGCAGCGCCAGCCCCACCGACTCCGCGAGCACCGCCCGCTCCTCGGGCACGTTCCCCTCGTCCGGGCCGCCCGGCTCCGGGGCGGCGGGCCCGTAGGGGTCCTCCCGGCGGGCCGTGCGCGCCCGCAGCATGTCCAGGCAGACCCGGGACACCACGGTCGTCAGCCAGCCCGGCAGACTGCCGATCCCCTCCGCGCCGGTCCGGGCCAGCCGCAGCCAGGTCTCCTGCACGGCGTCGTCCGCCTCGTCCGGCGAGCCCAGCATCCGGTACGCGACCGCCCTCAGCCGCCCGCGCTGCTCCTCGAACCGGAGCGCCAGTTCCTCGCGCCCGTCGCCGCCGTCGCCGTTCATCGGTCACCTTTCCGCGCCGTGCCCCGTCACCACTCTGACGAGCCCACGACCTCCGAGGTGACCACGGATGACTCTGCTGCACATCGACTCCAGCGCCGACACGCCCGCCGACTCGGTGAGCCGACGGCTGACCGGGCGCTTCCTGACCGCCTGGACGGCCCGGCGGGGCGGCCCGGTCCGCCACCGCGACCTGGCCGCCGACCCGGTGCCGCCGCTGACCGCCGCCTACACCGCGCTCGGTCGCCGGGTGGAGCGCGAGGGCATGGTCCCGCCGGACAAGGTGCCCGCGCTGCTCGACGGACCCGCCGAGGAGCGCGAGTGGGCGCTGACCCGCCCGCTGATCGACGAACTGCTCGCCGCGCGCACCCTGCTGCTGGGCGTGCCCATGTACAACCTCGCCGTGCCCGCGTCCCTGAAGGCATGGATCGACCGGGTCACCTTCCCCGGCGCGTTCACCGACCCGGACTCCGGGGAGAGTCTGCTGCGCGGGACCCGGGTGGTGGCGGTGCTGGCCCGGGGCGGCGGCTACGGCCCCGGCAGCCCGCGCGAGCACGACGACTTCCAGGCCCCCTATCTGCGGACCTACTTCGCCGGTCTCGGGGTCACCGACCTGCACCTGGTGACCGCCGAACTGACCCGGGTCGACCTCATGCCCCATCTCACCGGCCTGGCGGACCTCGCGGCCCGCTCGCTGGCCGGGGCGGAACAGCGGATCACGGAGCTGGCCACCGCGTGACGCCCGTCGGGCACACCGTCCTGAGCGGCGGTCACCCGTCGAGCAGCGACCGTGCCGCGTCGCGCGCCCGCGCGGCCGGTGCGGTGCCGCCCTCGATGCCCGCCGTCACCATGGCGCCCTCCGCCAGCAGGAACAGCGGCCACACCAGGGCGGGAGGCCGCCCGGCGTCCGCGACGAGGACCGCGAGATGGTCCCGGAACGCCGCCTTGTGCGCCCGCACCCGCTCCGCGACCCCTGGGGAGGCGGCGCCCAGCTCCCCGTACGCGTTGATCCACGCGCAGCCCCGGAAGCCGTCCTCGGCGAACCACCGCTCCAGCCAGTCGTAGACCGCGAGAATCCGCGCGCGCGGGTCCTCGTGCCGCTCGACATACGCGGCGAGTCTGCCGCGCCAGTGGGCGTCGCGCCGGTCGAGATACGCCTCCACCAGCCCTTCCTTCGACGGGAAGAGCTGGTACAGCCGCTTCAGCGAGAGCCCCGAGGCGGCCCGTACGGCGTCCATCCCGACCGCCTGCACACCCCGCGCGTAGAACAACTCCCCGGCGGCGTCGAGCGCCCGGTCCCGTACGGCGTCCGCACTGTCCATGAACGGCCTTCCTTGACGTGGAGAACGAACGTTCTCTAGCGTATCCCGACATCGGGAGAACGTTCGTTCTCCGCGATCCCTCCATACCCCTCAGGAGCCCCCATGGCGATGGACCGCCCGCCCCTGCCGCCCTTCACCCGTGAGAGCGCCGCCCAAAAGGTGCAGGCCGCCGAGGACGCCTGGAACAGCCGCGACCCGCACACGGTCGCGCTCGCCTACTCCGAGGACTCGGTCTGGCGCAACCGCGACACCTTCGTCACCGGCCGCGCCGCGATCGTCGCCTTCCTCACCGCCAAGTGGGCCCGGGAGCACGAGTACGCGCTGCGCAAGGACCTGTGGGCGTTCGACGGCCACCGGATCGCCGTCCGCTTCCAGTACGAGTGCCGCGACGGCGAGGGCCGCTGGTGGCGGTCCTACGGGAACGAGCTGTGGGAGTTCGACGCCCACGGGCTGATGACCCGGCGCGAGGCGAGCATCGACGACATGCCCATCGAGGAGCACGAGCGCCGTATCCACGGCCCGCGGCCCGACGCCGAGCGCGGGGCGGCGCTCCCGCTTCAGTAGGGTTCGCCGGATGGACCAGGAGAACACCGGGGACGGCGGACCGTTCCTCTACGTCGTCGTCTGCGCCGCCGGGATCGCCGCCGGAGTCGGTGAGCTGATCGACGAGGCGCGCCGGCGTGGCTGGGACGTCGGGGTGATCGCCACCCCGCTCGCGGCGGGCGGCGGGTTCCTCGACGCGGCGGCCCGCACCGGCCGCCCGGTCCGCTCGGCCTGGCGCGGTCCCGCCGACCCCCGCCCGTTCCCGCCGCCGGACGCCGTGGTGGCGGCGCCGGCCACGTTCAACACGGTCAACAAGTGGGCGGCGGGCCTCGCCGACACCCTAGGGGGTGTCTGATGGATCTCCGTGGCGTCGCGACGCCCGGCACGCACTCTCGCCGCACCGGAC